>CAYHAF010000010.1:0-18190 GCA_964354555.1 uncultured Candidatus Saccharibacteria bacterium | reverse complement strand
CAAATACCACCCTGCCGACTTCAATCGCAGAAATAATTGTTTTAAAATTACTGTCCAAAAGTATCAAGTCGGCTGTTTCCTTTGCCACTTCTGAAGCCTCACCAACAACAATACCGATATTTGATTTTTTAAGAGCCGGCGCGTCATTAACTCCATCTCCGGTCATCGCTACGATTTCGCCTTCTTCCTGAAGAACTCTTACTATTTTTAATTTTTGATGGGGAGTAACACGGGAAAATAATAAAATTTTAGAAATTTTTCTTCTAAGCTCTGAGTCGGTTAATTTTTCCAGTTCAGATCCTTCTAATACTTCGCCAAGGCCCACTTTTATTCCTAAAAATTCCATAATTTTCTCTGCAGTATAACGATAGTCGCCAGTAACCACTTTTACTTTAATGCCGGCTTGCCTTGCAATAAAAAGCGCTTCTTTAACTTCTTTGCGGGGCGGATCCCAAAAACCAACTGCCCCGCCCCATTGCAGCTTAGGTATATTTTTAATGCTAATTTTTTTAACCTCATCCAAAGAAATTTTTTGAAAAGCTAAACCCAGAACTTTTAATCCATTTTTTGCCCAAGTTTCTATTTTTTCCAGAACCAGCTTTCGTTCTTTGTCTTCTAATTCAGATATTTTTAAAACTATCTCCGGAGCGCCTTTTATAAACAGGAAATAATTATCATTATCGTTTGCCGGATAACGATTGACGGTAGCCATAAACTTATGCTCACTGCTGAAAGGAATCTCAAAAATTCTTGTATATTTATCAAAAATTTCTTTGGGATAAAAATCTTTCTGTTTTCCTAAATAATCCCAGAGAGTAACCTCAACTGCGTCAGAAAGATTATTGCATAGACACATCGAAAGAAAACTCTTTTGAATATCAAAAAAATCTGTTTCACTTACAGCCATCTTTCCTTCAGTTAAGGTGCCGGTTTTATCCGTACAAATAGTTGTTACCGATCCTAAGGTTTCTACGGCCAAAAGCTTTCTTATTAAAGCCTTTTTCTTCAAAGTTTTTTGCATGGCTATTACCAAAACCAAAGTAATGGCTATTATAAGTGCTTCCGGGATAATGGCTACTAATATAACAACAGATGTCTGAATCATTTCCATAATCCCTTTTTCAGTTAAAAAACCGAGAATAAAAACCAAAAGAGCAAGAAAAATGGAAAAATAAATTAGAGTATGGGTAAATTTTTTAAAACGCAATTGAAGAGTGGTGAGAGGCTGTTCCGTTTCTTTGAGAGTTTGTGCAATTTCACCTATTTTTGTTTCAAGCCCAATTTTATTAATTTTTATCACTGCCCTGCCTGCAGAAACTATTGTTCCCATAAAAACTTCGTCTTCCGGTTTTTTTTCTACGGGCTCGCTCTCCCCGGTTAAGATTGCTTCGTTCACAAAAAAAGAAACTGTTTCCAGAATTTTTCCATCAGCCGGCACTTTATCCCCATTGGCCAGAAAAACTATATCTCCTTTAACTAATTCCGAAGCTTCAACTTCCTGACGTATCCCATCGCGCATAACTTTAGCCACTGGTTTTACCAACTTTTTCAAAGTAATTAAAGTTTTCTGGGCTTTGTATTCCTGAATAAAACCAAAAATCGCGTTTAAAAACACAACTGAAAAAATAAAAACGATATCCAGGTATTTCCTTAAAAAAAGAGAGATAATTCCAGTAAATAAAAGAAGGTAAACAAGGGGATTAGTAAACTGCGAGAAAAAAATCTTAATTGCCGAAACAGATTTTTCCGACGGCAAAATATTCTTTCCATGTTTTAACTGAAGGTTTTTGACTTCTTCTAAAGATAGGCCTTTATGTTGCATGATTATTTTTTATCTAAAGAAACTTCCGGAACTTCTGTTTCGCCCCGGCTGATTGAAAGAAAATCCATTTGTTTTATCTTCAAAAACGAAGAAACTAGCAAAAACGGGAACTGCTGAATAAGAGTGTTGTATTTTCTTATGCTCCTGTTATAAAATTCCCGCGAATAGGCAATTCTCTCTTCCGTATCAATAAGAGATCGCATTAAATACTGGAATTGTTCAGAAGCTTTAAGGTCCGGATAATTTTCTATTACTGCCACAAGAGAAGGGATAACAGGTTCTGTTTCTTTTGGAAATTCTTTTGAGAAAACAACTTTTGCTCTTGATTCAGTTATAATTTTTTGAACCTCCTTTTCATATTTGCTATACGTTTTTACAACTTCCGCGAGATTAGGAATTAAATCTGTCCTCCTTTTCAGCTCTATATCAATATTGCTTAAGGAATTCAATGCCCGGTGTTTCAAACCGATGATTCTATTATATAAGGAAAAAATTACACTTCCTGTGATAATTGCATTTCCGATTAAAAGAAGGGTTAAAAGATTGATCGAATTAAGATGAAAAAAATAATTAGCTGAAATTAAACCAATGGTATAACCAATTGTTACAAGAAAATGAGAAAAATATACTAAATTCCCTCCTTTATAAAAATCTTCAACATATTGGTCGCGATTTTTCTTGCTTACAATAAGAGGGCATCTTTCGTCTTCGTGTAAAAATAATTCTCCTTTAATTTTGGATACCATTCCATAGGCAAAAACTTTAGTATTGGGCCTTAATACAAATTCACTCCATCTGTATCTAATACCACTAGAAATAATACTTGAAGAAATTCCGCTTGGTGAATAAGAATCACGTTTCAGCATTGGATCACAATCCACCTCGCTGTTTTTAGGATTAGGAACGCCTTCGATATTTACTGGGATTTTATATCTTGAAAAATCATCATCCAAGTTACTAAGACATACTTCCAGTTTTCCTCTCCCATCTTTTATATAAAACGGAACAAAAAGAGCAAGATTCTCAATTATTTCCCAATGACCTCCTCCTCTGCCACCCTTCACGTATCTTTCTTTAATGCTGTGGAAGTAAACGCAAGATGTATTGGTAAAAGGTGAGGTCAAAACTTTTCCCTCTTTTAGCTCAATTGTTCCCTCTCCGGCAAAAGGAACTTCTGATGCTGCTTCTGCAGTTTCCAAAAGCGGCTGGCTTTCTATATCAAAAACAATATTTTCCATCCTAAGAAAAATCCTCGTGAAGTAAACTGTTCCAACAATGACTACTAAGCCGCAAGTGAAAAATTTAACTGCCATTACCGGCGCTGAAAAACACCCATCGCAATCTTCTCCAGAAAGAGTGACGATAATAAAACAAATCAAACCAAGTATGGCAATAGTTGAAGCAACTGTTACACGTTTCATGAAATATTATTTAATTCTACCAAAAAACCGCCCCTATTTCGAGGCGGTCTCTAAAATATTAATTCTATAATTAAAAACCAAGAAATTCACTGATAGTTTTTATAGAAATCGCCACCACCTTTCCCTCTTTATCTAAAGTATTCAATCCAACCAGCTGACCTTCAATATTAAATAAAGGGCTTCCTTCTATGTTCTTTTCGAAAATATTAGTCTGAAGATTTTTTTCATCAAAAAATCTTATAATTCCTTCATTAACTATATTACTGGTTTGGTCTTTATTAAAAATTATTCCCAGTAAAAAAACTCTTTCCCCTATCCGGATCTTGTCGAAATCGGCAAAAGCAACGGTCGGCAAGTTACTTTCTTCAATCTTCAATAAAGCTAAATTATTTTTTCTTTGTAAAACTTTTGGAACGGCTTTTTTCCCGTTTAAAAATATTTCTACCGAAGACCCCTCGGGAGTAAGAGAGTTTAAGGTTACAATTAAACCATCGGAAGTAACGATAACCCCTGATCCTTCTAATATTTTACCGGCTTTAGTTTTAGACCTCATTCCTATTGATATATTTTTCACTTTTTCAATCGCATCTCTCAAAGCAATATTCTCCTGAATGGTTATTTCCTTGGTCTCATTGATATAAATAGGAGACTGCTCCAGTCTGTATTTATAAAAAAGCGGCCTTTCAATAAAATAAGGCCACAAAATCTGGTCGGCAAAAATACCGCCCACTACTCCGATTATAAAGATAGCAATAATTTTAAAGACATTCTTCGCTATCTCGCTAAACTCGGACTTTTTCTGAATTTCTTTGTTTTGGGACATTTATAAAATCTTTTGGTGTTTTAAAGAAAATTTTGTTTTCTTTTAGGTCAACAACAATCCTTTCGCCTTCTTTTACTTCACCGGCAACAATTTTTAAAGAAAGAGGGTCTAAAATCAGTTTTTGGATAACTCTCTTTAAAGGTCTGGCTCCTAAATTGGGGTCAAAACCTTTTTCAGCCAAAAACTTCTTGGCTGAATCCATAAACTCAACTTTAATCTCTTTTTTGCCAAGTCTCTCTTCAACTTTTCTTAGTTCCAATTCAACGATCTTTTTTATCTCTTCCCTGCCAAGATAGTTAAAGATAATAATTTCATCTATTCTGTTTAAGAATTCGGGCCTGAAGTCTTCTTTCAAAGCATCCATCACCTTTTCTTTCAATGACCTCTTGGCTTCCTCTTCTTTTTCTCCTAAAAATCCCAGAGTTCCCATTTTGGCAATAAATTCAGAACCGATATTAGAAGTCATAATCAAAATCGCATTCTTAAAAGAAGCTACCCTGCCTTTAGCATCAGTCAATCTTCCATCTTCCAAAATCTGTAGCAAGATATTAAAAACTTCGGGATGGGCTTTTTCAAGTTCATCAAGCAAAATTACACTATAAGGCCTTCTTCTTATTTTTTCAGTTAACTGGCCGCCTTCTTCATAGCCGACATAGCCGGGAGGACTACCTATCATTTTAGAAACCGTGTGTTTTTCCATATATTCTGACATATCAAGCCTGACCAAAGCATTCTCGTCATTAAACAGGAATCCAGCAAGGGCTCTGGCAGTTTCTGTTTTACCAACTCCGGTTGGGCCTAAAAACAGGAATGACCCTAAGGGCCTATTCTCTTCAGAAAGTCCGGCTCTTGCCCGGCGAATAGCATTAGAAATAGCAACGATTGCCTCTTTCTGACCAATCACTCTTTTAGAAACAATTTCTTCCATTTTTTCCAATTTTTTGGCTTCGCCCTCAATGAGTCTCATCACCGGAATGCCAGTCCAGCGGGAAACGATATTAGCCACATCTTCTTCGGTTATCTCTTCTTTTAAAATAGGCCGGGTTTTTTGGAGGCGGGCTAATTTCTTTTCTGTCAGTTTAACTTCTTTCAAGAGTTCCGGAATTTTTCCGTATTTTATTTCAGCCACTTTTTGGAAATCAGATCCCTGGCTGGCCTTATCGGCTTCGTATTTTAAACTATCAATATCTTTTTTAAGATTTTTAATTTTAGTTATTACTTCTCTTTCTGTTTTCCATCTGGCTTCAAATTCTTTAGCCTTTTCTTTCAGATCCGCCAGCTCGCTTGAAATTGCTTTTATTCTTTTTTTGGATTTAATATCCTCCTCCTTCTTTAGGGCTTCTTTTTCAATTTCCAATTTTTGGATCTCTCTTTTCAGCTCGTCAAGTTGTGTGGGCTCTGATTCAATTTCCAGCCTCAAAGAACTCATTGCTTCATCCATTAAGTCTACGGCTTTATCGGGCAAGAACCTGTCAGAAATGTATCTTGCTGCTAATTGCGAACAGGCAACCAAAGCCGAATCTTTTATTTTTACTCCGTGATGAAGCTCGTATTTCTCCTTTATCCCCCGCAGAATTGAAACCGTGTCTTCTATTGAACCTTCGGAAACAAAAATCGGCTGGAATCTCCTTTCAAAAGCCGGATCTCTTTCAATATATTTCTGGTAATCTTTTAAAGTTGTGGCTCCGATTGCTTTTAATTCTCCCCGGGCTAAAGCCGGCTTCAAAAGATTGGAAGCATCAATCGCTCCTTCAGCTGCTCCAGCTCCAACCAAAGTATGAAGCTCATCAATGAATAAAATATATCTTCCAGCCGCCCTGTCTATCTCTTTTAATAAAGCTTTGACTCTGTCTTCAAATTCACCTCTGTATTTTGTACCGGCAATTAATGAACCCAAATCCAAATTAATTAGTTCCTTGTCTTTTAGACTTTCAGGAACCTCGCCTCTGACAATTTTCTGGGCCAATCCTTCAACAATGGCAGTTTTTCCAACGCCGGCTTCTCCTATTAAAACCGGATTGTTTTTTGTTCTTCTGGATAAAACCTGCATTAATCTCCTGATTTCATTTTCCCTGCCAATAACCGGATCTAATTTCCCTTTTCTGGCCAAATCAGTCAGGTTTCTGGCGTATTTTTCAATTACCTGATATTTAGATTCCGGTTCAGGATCAGTAATTCTCTGACCGCCTCTGATTTTAGATAAAATTTTTAGAGCTGTTTCATAATCTAATTTTCCAAACTCCAAAGTGGCGGCTCCGCCACCGGACTGCAAAAAGGTGGCTTTGCTTAAGATTTCCTTGGCTTTTGTTTCCGTAGCTAATAAAGATAAAAACAAATGCTCTACTGATATAAACTCGTCTCCCATTTTCATTGCTTCCTGTTTTGCCCTTTCTAAAACTCTGGCCATATCCTGAGTCAAATAAAACTGGCCGAAAGCCTGAGGAGAAATTATAGTTGGGATTTTTTCCAAGGCTAAGCTGGCTTTCTTTTTTAAACTTTCGTAATCTAATCCTATTTTCTGAAGCAAGGTCAAAACAACACTTTCTTCCTGGGAAAGCAAAGACACTAAAAGGTGCAAAGCATCAATCTGCTGCTGGCCTTTTTCCTGAGCGATAGATTGGGCCTGTAAAATTGCGTCCTGTGCCTTATGTGTAAAGTTAGTGCCATTCATTAGATTAGTTTTTAGTCGTTAGTTATTTGTTATTTGTCAATTGTTAATTGCTAATTGTATTTCTACCCAGTAGAGAAATTTTGACTCGCTAAGCGATATTAAGGTTTTCTGAAAAAACCTTTGTCAAAATTCTTCTACCTGGGTCTATTTTATCAAAATTAGTCAAAAAATCAACTTAAATAAAAAAGAGAGTCGAGGGAAAATATTGTTATTTCTCTTACTCTCTTTATATTTATTCTCAAGGTTCCTCAGAAATCTCTTTGATTTTTTCGGCTATCAATCCGGCAACGGATAGGACTCGCAAAGGTAGCGATCTTCTTGCTTCTTCTGGAATCGGAACGGTGTCAGTAACTATTAGCTCTCTTATCATGTTAAGTTTTTGGAGGCTTCTGATTGTATCTTGAGTAATCGAGGCATGGGTAACTGCTACTCTCAAACTATTGACTTTGCGTTTTTCCAATTCTTTTGCTAGAGCTTTTAAAGTTGTAGCAACGGGCGAAATCTCATCGTCAAAGATAACAACATCTTTTCCCGCAACTTCCGTGTCTATATTATCTATTCTAACCTCAGTATCACTGATCCTGGTTTTATCAACAAAACCCACAGAATCAATCGGAATGCTCAGTTTTCCTGCTAACAAAGTAGCGTTTCTCAACGCTCCCTTGTCCCCTGCTAATAAGATCGTGTTTTGAAGATTCTTAGTCTTTAAGTATTCAGCAAGTAAAGAAAGGGCAGAAAGATGGTAACCTCTGACATCGAGTTCTGATAAGAACTTCTCGAATTCTTTGGAGTGAAAATCGATGCCGATAAATCTTGTCATTCCACTTGCTTTTAATAGCTTTACAAGAAGTTCAGCACTAATAGTCATTCCCCGAGTGTATATCTTGTCTGATCTGGCATAGGAGATGTACGGCATCACTACGATTATTTCGCTTGCGCCGTTTTCTTTTGCGGCATTTACCATCTGGAGCAATTCCCAAAGATCTCGGTGTAAAGTTTGAGGAACTGAAGTCTGAATCAAAAATACCTTACAATCTTTAACTTCTTCTTGTAGAATAGCTTCGAAGCAGCCATTAGCATATTCTCGTGGTTCCTTTGGGCTAAGCTTTATATTCAATCGCCGGCAAATTTCTTCTGCAATTTTCGGGTGAGAACTTCCGGAAAAGATTTTTATTTTCTCCATTTTTTCACCTTTTGTTAAAGGGCTTTTCATTTTTGTAAATTATCACAAATTTTAATAAAAATCAAACCCGGTAGAATAATTTCGGTTCGCTATGCAAGTTTACCCCGCCCTTTCTTCAGAAAGGGCGGGGTTACCGAAATTTCTCTACCGGGAAAAGAAAAAAGAGAGCAAATAAAGTCTTTTTGATTTTTGACTTTTCTTTACTCTCCTTATGATTATGATGGAGCTTTCGCTCCTTACTTATCTTACTTACCCTCAATAAAAATAGAGGGGGATTAGTCGACGATATCTATAACAATGTTGTTTTCGTCGACTTTAACCGATATTGGTTGGCCTATTTCTATATCGAGTATTCTACCTATCACTTCTGGTGTCATGTCTTCAGATTCAGCTTTAACCAAGACATCCTGGTTGGTTCCGTTAGCACTGATCGTCAGCCAGATGCGGGTATTTCCAGCTTCCACCCAAGTGTCTTTGTCTGTCAGAATTCCCTCGATGACACTTTCCGTTTTACCACTAGTAACCCTTTCATAAAGGGCTTTTACCGTAGGAATCATGCCTCCGTATTTGCCTGTTTCTTCTCTTAAAAGACTACGGCTCTGGCAATCAACGAGAGCAAAATAGGCTGGATAGTAGCGATTTTCAGATGTGGTGTATATGGGTATGTGGTAGAAGACGCTTGCGCCTATTCTATAAACCAACGCAAGGGGCGTAAAGTATTGTTTTCCTTCCGGTAGTACTGGCAAACCAGCTACCGCTAGATCTTTAGCATCATCAGGCGAAAGTAGCCCTAAACGCTCTACCGAATAGAGGGTTAGGTTTTCATTGGTGGCGACAATCATCATTTCTAAACGTTGTTCGTTTCTCTTATTGTCAAAAAGATAGACAGCAGTAAGCTCATCTCCCCAAGTCTGATATCTAAGTCCTTCAGGCTCTGAAGGATCGGCGCCACGATCAGAGTAGGTAGGCAAACCTGTCCAGTAGTAAAGATCGTTTTCAGCTGTCCAACGATAGTCTCCAAAAGCATTTCCCATTGCTTCCAAGTAGTTCTCGTCCCAGCGCTGTATTATCCATTCTGGCGCATTTTCCGGCGTGTATTCAACGACCAAATTGCCAGAGACAGGATCCCAAACATGAACTCTAGGATCAATGAAAGGACCAAATGGCACTTCTATGTAGCTGGTGGTCACAACAACCAATCGGTTGTTCATAGCGGTTAGGTAGCCTCTAGTGAAAGTTCTTAATGGGAAAACGTCGCTGGCATGAACAAATATATTATTGCCAAACCAGAGACCTTCAGCAAAAAGAGCGGTAAAGGGCACCACTTTAGCATTTTCTCCTGTCGCATCGTTGAGCGAAATAATAACCACCTCACGTATTCTGTTGGAATCACCAACTAACATTCCGAGCCATGGTTTTTCTGAGATCGTGGCGATAAAGCAAAGCTCTCCTTCGTATTCACCTAAGTTGATCGAGGTCACAAAGGATTCAGCGCTAGTTCGTTTCAGTTCAGCTATACTCCGAGCAATTTCTGAAGTGATCACTCTTAAGTTGGATGGATCGATCTCGGGAAACATTTCTATGCTTCCTGTTTTGAAGCTGTCGAAATCTCCCTTGAAGGATGTTGCTTGCCAATAGCCGATACTACGGGGTATGAAAATTATGGCTCCGATCAGTAGAGCCGCAATCATAATGATTGCGAATATCGTTCTACTCCACCTGGGAGCGTATCTATTACCCCATTCTCTTTTCTCTTTCAGGACCATGAAGAAATTCCAGCTTCTTGAGAATGGCTTTTTCGCAGTGAAAGCGCCTACAATCCAGTAGATTATGATCCTTAGCGTTATCGATCCTAGAAGATAGATGTGTATCGAAGTTGCCAAGTCGTATGCTCCGAGCCAAAGACCAAGGAAAAAGAAGCTCACGGCAAAAATAATCAGAGGCCAAAGTGGCAGTTTTTGCTCATTTCTTTTCTCTTCCTCGTCTTTCTCTTCTTCGTCTCTTTCTCTTTCTCTTCCTCTTACTAGGCGTCTTTCAATTCTATAGACTTCGTATACTAGGCTCAACCAAAGTACTATTGTCAGATACCAATTCACAAACATTCTTTTTCTTTTCTCCTTTTTCTTTTATCTACGCAGACAAGAAATTAGAACTTTAATTCCCTTTCTGCGTAGATAAAATTCCCTTTTTAAGTTTTAAAAGAACATTTATTTTATATTCGGTATTATAGCACCTAAATTTTATTTTGTCAAGCGTTTGGACTAAAAAACCGGGGCGAAGCCCCGGTAGAATCCAATCAATGCTTCCTAAAAATATTATTAGCTCCTTTCGTCTAAAGTTAGTTCTATCGTTTTCTCTTGTCCTACTCTTAAAATCTTAAGAGTTATTTTATCTCCTGGATTATATTTTTGGATAATTTTGGCTAAAGAATTTTCAAAAGTGATTTTCTCATTGTTGAATTCTAAGATAATATCATTTTCTTTAATGCCGGCTTTTTCAGCTGCTGAACCAGCGGCTACAGCTACTTCTCCTTGATCGCCCTTTTTTACCCAAACACCATAATTAACAGCTAAATTATTTTTCTGTTGAATGTCGTCTGTGATTAAAACATATCTTACCCCCAAAAAGGGATAAGTAATTTTTCCTTTACTCTTCACTTGCTCAATCGCTCTTTTAGCTTTATTAATCGGAATGGTAAAACCAATGCTTTGGGCATCATTAGCCATGGCTGTATTAACTCCAATTATTTCGCCTTTCAGATTCAAAAGCGGTCCGCCGGAATTTCCCGGATTAATGGCGGCATCGGTCTGAACGACATCTTCCAAAGTTTCCGACATTCCCCCACCTGAAGCAGTAATGGTTCTTCCCAAACCAGAAATTACTCCAACTGAAACCGTATTCCTGAATTCTCCCAAAGCATTACCAATGGCAACAACTGTCTGGCCAATTTGAATATTGTCAGAATCGCCGAGTTTTACCACCGGGAAATTACTTCCTTCAATTTTCATTATTGCTAAATCTTGAATAGGGTCTAAGGCCAAAACTTTGGCCGGATATTTCTTTCCATCATTGGTCAAGACAGTGTAATCAGCTTCTGAGTCTTGAGCAACGTGCTTATTTGTTAAAATCATTCCGTCAGAAGATATGATAAAGCCTGTGCCCCCTCCAATTTCTTGTTTTTCGGTTCCTTTTTGGCGGTAGCCCGGAATCTGAAATCCGAAAGGCCCAAATTCTTCCCAGTATTGTTCCATTACCGGCATGTCTTTTGTGATTATGATACTCACTACTGCCGGCGAATTTTCATTAACTACTTTAATCACTGCTTCCTCTTGGCTAGTTTGAGGACTATAAGGAGAGACAATCTGGGATTGTGGTAAATTTATATTCAATTTCTGAAAATAACTCTTTAAATTGTTATAAAAAACGTTAACAGTAAAAACACCGGCCCAAAAACCAAAAAATGAAGAAATAATTATTATGGTAATAAAAACTGCGAGAACCCTTCTCCATCTAATTGGTTTTGTTTCTTTTAGTTTTATTTCCTCTGTTTTTAATTCTTCTTTTTTTTCTAAATTGGTTTCCATAGTTTTATTTACCCTGTTAAATAATTTCGCGAAGGCGAAATTCCCGCTTTGCGGGATTTAACGGGGTGAATTTACTTTTTATTTTTTTATAACCTTCGAGAATTGAATAGTGGCCGAATTCATATTTGAAAAGATCTTCTTTTATATCACCGAAAAAAATCATGTATAACTCAGCCATTATATACCTAAAATAAGTTGAAAGCCAGCCGTCTTTTTCAAACCTTCTTATAGAACTGAGTATTTTTATTGATTTTATAATCCCAAATCTCCCTATTTTTTTTATTTTTCTTACAAGATTATGATCTTCAGCGAATTTAATATTTTCATCAAAACCATTAACTTCTTTGAAAATTTCTCTTTTTACTAAAATTGCCTGACTTCCGTGAGATAAAACTTTTTCAAAGATTATTACAGGCCAGTTGTAAAAAAAATTAAATAAAAATCTTTCTCTTTTTCTTTTAGATTGCGAATCCAAGCAGAAAGAAGCTACATCTAATTTCCTTTTTTCAAATTCTTCTAAAGTCTTAGTAAAAAAATCAGGTGACAGAATAATGTCTGCGTCTAGGAATAGTAGTAAATCTCCTTTTGAAACTTTTGCTCCCTCATTTCTTCCTTTTGCCGGCAAGCCTCCCGGAATAACCTTAACGCCATGTTCTTTAGCTAACTCAATTGTTTTATCTTTTGAACCAGCATCGGCAACAATTATTTCATAATCTAAAAAATCCTGCTTCTTTATAGATTCAAGCAGAAAAGGAAGATAATTCTCCTCATTTAGGGTTGGAATTATTATGGACAACATTGTCTTAAGTTTTCAATTCCCAATAAAAAGTTTTTTCGCCTCCATCCATATCTCGGGCTGATTTTGTTTTACCTTCATCCAATACCAACATTCGTCGCTTCGCTCCTTAGACACCTTCGGTTTCTAACGTTTTCGCTCTGCGAAAGCCTGTTTTTCCAACACGGAAGGATACCCAATCCTAGGTCGGGAGTTTCCGCTTCGCGGATAACTCTCGCGACCCACTCCGACCCATCCTATGCGAATGGTGGTATTGGCTAAAAAAAATAATTGTTATTTAAATAAAGTTTTTGCTTCGTTCCAAATATCAGGTTGATTCTGCTTCTCTTTCATCCAATACCACCATTCGCTTCCCCAGAGGTAAAACGTGTCAAAACCAGTTTTTGTTGCAAAATCAATATTTTCTTTAAAGCGCTTCAAATTCATTGTCTTTTCCTGCTCGTTTAAAGAAATATCGTAAATTAATTTTGGACCAAAGGGTTCAGCCTGAAGCTCTCCGCAGATTACTTTTTTATCAAATAAAAATTTAATGATTTTAGCTTTTCTCCAGTAAAAAGCAGGGGGAAATGGATAGGTAATATAACTACTTATCTGCCTGAACCAAACTTTTTTATACATCGTTGTGCTCGGAATATCCCCAGTTCTTGCCGCCTGAACCCAAAATGATCCTTCTCCACTATCAGCTTCAATTATGGGTTTATTGTCTAAAGATTTTACTAAATTAATCTCTTTTGTCAAGAATTTCTTATCAACCCAGGGGCAAATTCCAAAAGGAAAAAAGGGTTCATTTTCCACCTGCCAAGCCCAAATTGATTTTGAATCTTTGTATCTCAAAACTATTTTCTCAATCATTCTTAAAATTTTTTCCTGTTGTTTTTCTTTGTCTAAATTTTTTGCCCACTCAGGAAGGTGGCATTCCGGCCAACGAGTGGTCTTCATTCCAATAACCAAAAATACTTTAGCGTCCCTTTTTTCGGCTTCCTTCATTTGCCAATCTAAATCATCAAAATAAAACTCTTCTTCTTTTGATTCAATTTCATCCCAGTGAACAGCGATTTTGAAATTTCTGGCGCCCAAATCGTCAAGAAGAGCCAAAAAAACTTCTTTCCAATCTAAACCTAAATTTCTGGCATGTTTTTGTGAAAAATTAACACCCCAGGTGATTCTCTCTGCTTTTGGAGCTGAACCAATAAAAAGATAGCAAAAAAATATTATTAATATAGTTAATAATCCTAAAAATAAATATTTTAAAAAATTTTTAATTTTCATCGTAATAGAATTATTTAAAAGATAAAATTGTTATGCCTACTCCTATTAATGCAATGGCAGCAACCTTCTGCGTAATGACTTCTTTAGAGATTTCTTCTTTTATAAACGCCGGAAATTTTAACGATAGTAAAATAGTTAGAATTAATAAAAAAACATACTGCACTCCTTGTAGGGCCTGGATTATTGCCAAATAAAATACTGGCACTATGTTGAACGCCCAATTTTGCAGAACATTAGAAACAGCGCCTAAGGATTGATTTGAAACAAAAAGGAAAAATGATTTTTTAGGGAAAGATTCTCTTTTTTTAAAAATTTCTTCTCTAATTCCCTTATACAAAATGAAAAATAAGATTGCTGTTAATAAGCCGCCAAACTTTATCCAGATAAATCCATTCCAAAATGTTTGCTTTGAATAAACGTATTTTGTCAAAACAAAAGACAAAGAAAACAGAAAAGCTACAATCAAAGAATTTTTTAAACTTTGAAGATTTATAAGTTTTCCTTTTTCAAAAGTAATAAGTATGCTACCCAAAATCAATAATAAAAAAGCGATCATGCCTGAAAAGGGAAGCGCTTCTTTTTCTGAAGATGAAATATAAACCATAAAAAAAGTAAATAAAGGAGATAGCGCTCCGACTGCCGGGACAACGCGAGACGCTTCAAACTTAGATAATGATTTATTAAACCAAAAAAGGCCATAGACAAAGGAAATACCCGCCAAAAGACTTATAATAATTTGCTTGGTATCTGGAATGTAAAAATCTACATAAGGAGGTATCAAATCTAAAAAGGGTATCAAAAGCAAAACCAGAACCCATGAGATACCGATATAGAAAGTATAAACTTCCGGTTTCGGAACTTGGGTAGTAAGAAAATATTTATCAATTAAAGAAACAATGGCGAATATCAAATAAAAAGAAATTGTGATTGGAAGCCATGACATTTTTTAATTTTGAAAAATTATTTTTTCTATTTTAAATACCCCTAATTTTTCAGCTTCTATAAATCCCTGCATTGCGCATTCGGCAAGCGCACCGCTATCCAAAAAATCAAAAAGCCACTGATCTGTGTATCCAAGGTTTTCCTGCACTATTCCGGAGCCCAGATGCAAAAGCCATCTCTTATTAAACACTTCTTGCGAGCCAATAGGTGGAGCAATAATAATCGGAAACCCCAAGGCAGTAAAAAAAGAAAGCTCGCTTGGTTTTATCCATAAAATATCAGTTTTTCTTAGGACCTGATTAAAGTTTTTAAAATAAACATCTAACTCTTTAGAAAAAATTATCTCGATGTTTTTTCCTAAATTTTCCCCCAATCCCAATTTTTTTATATTCTCCTCGAAATACGATTTAATTTCTTCTCTTTTGCCAATAGCCAAAATTATTTTTATTTCTCTGAATTTTATCCTTTGAGCCAAACTTTTTAATATTTTAAATCCGATTTCTTTTTGAGCTCCCGCCCCTCCAATTGTAAACATTATCGTCAAGGGGTGATCGGATTTTTTGGGCAAATTTTTAAGATATTTTTTAATAAGGGCTTTATATCTTTCAATATATATCCTCCTCCTGTCCAGATTCAAAATCCTGTTTCTTAAGTCTTCTTTTAAAATTTCCATTCTTTGAGTCCCAGTGTTTTCTAAAGGTAAAGGATGCCCAGTTAAAAAAATATTTTCTTCTTTTACTCCATAATACTTAAGTCTATTTTGAACCCAGATATTGGGAGCTAAATATTTAATTCTGCTCCTCTTTGGATAGAGAGGAACCCAGGTTCTGGAAATATCAGCATCACAAGGAACGCAAAAAATTTCTCCCGGATATCCAAAAAATTCAGCCATAAAAGCCGGGATAAAAAAAGTGGTGACTAATGGCGGAAATCTTTTATTTTTAGTTACCGCTGAAAAAGGGGAAAACTTTAATTGCTCAATCAGATGTTTACCCCATCCTTTTTGCATCAAGAAAAAAATATTCTTTAAAACTATATTCGCCTTTGATAAATCTCTTTTTGGATAAAAACTGAATATTCTTTGAAGTTGATCATAAATAGAAAATACAAAATCTCCAATTAAAGGAACGCTTTTAAACTTACTGACAGACTCATAAAACTTCCTGCTGTTTTCCCAAATTCGTTGGTCTTTTAAGGGAATTCCCGGATAGCTGTTAGCATTGATTATTTTCTCTCCAAAAGCCAAATGTTTTAAAGAATAGGCAGTTCTCAAATGGCCATGACCCATATCAATTGCTAAAAGCCAGCATTTTTTATCAAGTGAGATTTTGTTTTCCAAACTTTTAATCTTAATGACAGGGCCTTTTTTTGTTTCCTTTTTTATAGACATACCCAGTAGGAGAATTTCGAGTGAAAAATTTCTTCGAAATTTTCTTGTTTAGCCCAATAGGGTTTCTCGAAATTCCTCTACTAGGCATAGCTTATTCTTCTATTTTAGCAATTTTTGATTTAATTTGATAATCCTTATCTCAAAAATTTCAATTTGTTTTTTTCCAATAATCGCCAAACTATTATTCCTAAAAGTAAATAAAAAGTTAACAACCATAACCAAGAAATATTTTTAAGCGTCAAAGAAGCCCAAGAAATTTTTGAAAAGAAATCAATAACTTTAATAATGTAATTTATCATTAAATAAACTGGCCAAGATAAAATCTTGCCTAAAGACTGAAAGAAAATTCCAACAAAAGAAAAAACGAATCCTAAAATGGTTACAAAAGCAACGAAAGGCAAGATCAAAATATTGGCAATGGGAGAAATTATCGAGATCTGGCCGAAATTATAAACTAAAATTGGAAATACGAAAATTTGAGCAGATAGAGTGGCGGACAATGTGTTTCTTAGCTGAAAATTTTCAGGAATCTTTTTTAATAAATCTTTTAAAATTGGTTGAAGATAAATTAAGCCTATCATTGCTAGGAAAGACAATTGAAATCCGACATCTAGTCGTAATAGCAAAGGGTTAAAAGCTAACATAGTTGTGGCGGCAAAAACAATTGACCTGGAGGCGCTGAATAGTCTTCCAAAATGCTGGGCAATTAAAAATAAAATTGCCATGATCCCTGCCCTTACTCCTGAGGCCGGGGCGCCGATCATCAAAATATAACCAATTAAAATAATTATTGAGAAATAAAAAGCTTGGTTTCTCCAAAAACCAAGAGCTAAAAGAATATTTATTAAAATAGCGGAAATGATCGTTATATTCATACCTGAAACTGCTGCCAGGTGACGAGTACCGGTTATATTAAATCTCTCTTTCAATTCTTTTAAAAAATTCTGTTCTTCGCCAAATAATAAAGCTTCTAAAATTGCGGATTCCGGTCTCGGTATTGCCCTATTCAAGCTTTCTTTTAATTTGTTTTTAAAATAAAAAATCTTTTTGTAAAAATCGCTACCATTATCACTTGAAATCAATTTAATTTCTGGAAAATCTATCACTGAAAAAATTCCATCTTTGGCTAAATAATTTTGATAATTGAAACCTTCCAAAATATCAGGCGTTTTTAGCTCTCCCTGAATTATTAATTTATCCCCATATTTATATTCCGGATATTTCCTAGTCGTTACTAATGTTTTTCCAAAATTCTCTGAATAAGTTTTTTCTGAATAATTAATGCTTTTAATTTTTTCTATTTTTACTTCCAATCTAGTTATTGTTTCTCTAATATCCGGCTCTTTATTGACAAAACCAGTCAAAACGACTTTTTCTCCTATAAAATTTTTTATTGGAGAGTTTTCAATTTTTAATAAAACTGACTGATACCGCCAAATTCCTAAAACTAAAAATAAAATGCAAAAACCTAAAAACATCATTTTTTCATAACGCCAGGAAATCAGAATTAAAAATATGCTTAAAATTAAAAGCCCCAACAAAAATAGCTGGGGGATTTTTAGAATTGAGCTTATAAATATTCCAAAAATAAATAAGAGGCAAAAATATAAAAGAATTTTAGAAGAACTCATTGTCTTACCTGGCAGGTTTCAAAAAATGGGGCAATTAATTTTTGAATTTCCAAAAGAAATTCCTGAGAATATGGTTTTACGCTTTCTAATTTTAAATTAATTGTTGTTTTGGGAGAAAAATTCTGCAAATAATATTTTTTGCTTGGCCTTATCCATTTTAAAATTTTCAAAATATCTTCTTTTTCATGAAGAGTAGGAACTATGGTTGTCCTGAATTCATAATCCACCTTCTCTTCTTTTAAAATTTTAATGCTCTTCTCAATATTTTTTATATTCACTTTTCTCTGACAAACCAACTCATATTTTTCCTTCGGAGCCTTAATATCCATTGCCACATAGTCCACTAATTTTTTATCAATCAAAGATTTTAACATAGTGGGGTTGCTTCCATTGGTATCCAGCTTTACCAAAAATCCCATCTTTTTTATTTTCCTGATAAAATCAGGCAAATCCTTATAGATAGTGGGTTCTCCACCTCCGATGCAAACTGCGTCCAAAAGACTTTTTCTTTCTTTTAAAAAATTAAAAAATTCTTTTTGAGGAATTGGTTTTTGTTTTTTTATTTTTTCCGGTAAAACAATTTGAGAATTATAGCAAAAAGCACAACGGAAGTTGCAGCCAATTAAAAAAACGGTGGTTGCAATCTTACCCGGATAAT
>CAYHAF010000009.1:0-18418 GCA_964354555.1 uncultured Candidatus Saccharibacteria bacterium | reverse complement strand
TCAATTTCTTTCGGTAAGTCTGTAATTTTAGCATTAGTCTGAGTATCGGAAATTACTCCAATCAAGATTTTATCTTTATCTTTCTTGAAATTAATTTCTGTAAATTTTTCTGGGATTCTTTGCATTTCTTATATTTTACCCCGTTAGAAATTTTTATTCCATACCCTAATACTATAATAAATTAAAATTACCGATTTTTTTATAATTTAATAATAATTATAATTTCTAATTAGGGTCTAACAAAAAAACAGCTTTCTTAAAGCTATTTATGTGTCCCTTACTGGACGATGTTTATGAGGATTTCTTCTTCCTACATGTAATATTATATATTTTTTTATAGTTAATACTCCATTATGGCCATCCAAATACAATCTAAAACTGCTTCGTATTGGTGCCAAGGATATTTATTATTTTCATCAAAGAAAAAATCATGAGTAAATCCAGGAGACATATACATCCTTTGGTATAGAGTTGCATAATTTTGCTCTCTAAATTTGTTCATAATCCCAAGACCATATAATTGCGTGTGGATTTCTTTGAATTGATGTTTAATGTGTATACTTGCTGCGGTATGTTTTGGTAGATACCAGCAGTTAAATTCAAGATTTTTAATTTTTTCTATGGGTGAACGAAGAATTTTATAATTCCATTCGCTTGGATTATTGGGGTATCTTTTTTTACTATTATCCCAGTTAGTCAAACAAAATTTGTTTAATTCGTCTTTTGTTTTGGCAGGATCATAATCAAAACTTATTAAAATCGCTTTTCTGATTTTGTTTTCTATCTTCCAATTCTTCAGCAAATAAGATTTGTAATTAGCTACTGAACTAGACTTATCAACAGTTAATGGTTTCTTATCCAAATTAACAAGAATTCCATAATTATTTATAGACAGATTATTGATATTTTCTAAGTATTTCGCTTTAAAAAATTTATTTGAGAAGTTTAATAGTTTTTTCATATTCTTCTATTCTACCAAAAAACTCCAGTAGTAGTCCATCAACAAGCTCAGGACACTACGGGGCTACGCCGCCTAGAAAGGTTAACTAAAAACTATAAACTAAGAGCTAATTTGCGGCCCCAATCGAATTTGAACCGGTGTTATCCCCCACCTTTTACAGCGCCCTCAACCGGAGTCGAACCGGTGTTACCAGGATGAGAACCTGGCGTCCTAGGCCACTAGACGATGAGGGCAATAAGGGGGGAACAATTTAAGCCTCTAGACGATGGGGCCTTCCTTTATTTTTTATCAAAAAAAGACAATTTTGTCTACCCAGGTAGAGCAACTTCGATTTTCGCAGTATGCATAATGTGCTGCGAAAAGAATTTATGAACACAAAAGATTAAATAAGAAAAAATTTATTTTTTAGATAACTTTAATAAGCAAACTCATTCAATCGAAGTTGTCCTACTGGGTCTATTGAATAAGCCCTGTTAGAAATGGTCATGTTTTAATTTCAATCTTGTTTTTTTAAAAATTAAGAAAAAAATTAGATTCCAACCGTCTTAGATAAATTTTCTAACGGGGTAAACTGGATTTCTTTGATGATTTTTTCCATTTCTAACTCTTTGGAACCGTCAATTAAGATTAAATCGCCTTCTTTTATTTCATTTTGAAGACTAATTCCTGCTTCTTTTGGAGTATTAAATGAAAAGATATTTTCTTTTTTCATTCCTTTATTTATAGCTCCTTCAGCTATAAATTTTGCCCTCAAGCCAACAGTGAATAGCATATCAGCTGATTTTATTACCTTTTCTCCCAAGGATTCATGGCTTTGAATAGTATATTCGGCCAACCCCAAAATATCCCCCAAAACAGCGAATCTTTTTCCTTCTGTCTCAATCTTCCCCAAAATATCAAGAGCTTCTTGCATCGAAAGTAAAGTAGCAGATTCTGAATCATCCAAAATTAAAGAGTTCTTGATTCCTTTAATTAATCTCATCTTACCAGAAATTCCCTTATAAGATTTCAATGCCTGGGAAATTTCAACCAAATTTAAATTAAAAATTGTTCCGATTGATATAGCTGCTAAAGCAGCATAAATTTGTTCTTTACCAAAAAGATAATCCAACCAAATAGGAACGCTATTTCCTTGATAATTTAATTTAAAGGTTGTTCCGTGATTAATTTTAATGTCACTGGCCTGAAAATTAGAACCTGCTTGAAAACCAAAATTAGTAATTTTTAAATTAGTATAGTTTTTAATATCTTTTAATGTTTCATCGTCGGAATTTAAAACTAACTGACATTTATTTGATATGTTTTTAATAAATTTTAAAATTTCTTCTAATTCTTTTTGATCGCTAGAGATAGAATCACGTTCCTGAGAAATCTCCCCCAAATGAGTGACTAATAATATTGGTGAACTTGAGTTTTTCATTAAAAAATCAAAAAAACTTGATTCGCCTATTTTTGTTTCGCAAATTAAGACTTCGTCTTTATCAACTAAAGGCAGGTCCTGATCCAATATTTTCCTTACTTTTAATTTATTAGATAATAACTTAAAAATAGCTTCTGTTGCCAAAAAGCTTCCATTTCCAGTAATTATAATAATTCTCGGCTTCTTTAAATAAAAATTGGTTTTTGCTAAAAAATTCATGCTTAATTATCAACGAATATCGAATCAGTTACGAATTTACGAATATTCGTTTATTCGTAGGAAATTCGTTATTCGCTGATTACTCATAGTCAGGCGGTATTTGCCATAAATCTATAACGTATTTCGTTAATTCCTGAAAAATAGGAAGTGCTGAATATTCGGCTGTTTTAGTTTTGGGATTATTAAGTTTTACTAAAATTACGAATCTAGGCTTAAAAGCTGGCGCAAAACCAATAAATGTCTGTATGGTTTTATCGGAGTATCCTTTTTTATCAATCCCTAAGGCTGACCAAGAAACTTGAGCAGTTCCTGTTTTTCCAGCAATATAATACCCTGGAATTTTGGCGGCTTTTCCATAACCGTTTTCTATAACGCTTACTAACATGACAGTAAGCTGATCTGCCGTTTTTTGAGATATTATAGGAGAAGAAATAATAGGTTGAGTTTCGCTGATTTTACCATTTTCAAAAATTTTATCAACAACATAAGGCCTAACTAATTTACCCCCATTAGCAATAGCAGCAAAGGCCCTAATTAATTGGATTGGAGTTACGGCAATCCCCTGACCAAAAGAGACAGTAGCAAAATTTATTTCATTGCCCTTTTTTAATTCCTCATTTGGAGAAAGATCTTCTCCTTG
Source organism: uncultured Candidatus Saccharibacteria bacterium (assembly GCA_964354555.1). Lineage (GTDB taxonomy): Bacteria > Patescibacteriota > Minisyncoccia > Minisyncoccales > JAHCRE01 > CAYHAF01. Next base: position 15,178 of record CAYHAF010000009.1, on the reverse strand, counting down.
TAAATCGATTTCCGTTTTTGCAAAAAAACCAAATTTTTCAATATATTCTAAAAAGAAAGCGTGACCTAATTGTTTCTCAACAAATACTGCTCCAGTGTTAATTGATTTTTCTAAGACATTCGTCATGGTCTGTTCCCCATAGACTCTGTTGCCGTAATTATAAAGAGGCTTGGGCCAACCTTCGATCTTCACCTGACCTTTATCAACATAGGTAGTTTGAGGTGTTATCTTTTCTTGATCCAAAGCTGCGGCCATGACTATTGGTTTAAAAACAGATCCCGGTTCAAATATTTTTTGAATTGTCGAGTTCTGAAAAATATCAAGGCTTTTTTCTTCTGAATAGCTATTGGGATTAAAACTGGGAAAATTAGCTAAGGCTATAATTTTCCCTGAATTAGGATCCATAACTAAAATTTGCCCTTCTTCAATTTCGAATCTTTCTTTAGCTTCTTTTAACAATTTTTCTGCCATGAACTGAATATTGTGATCAATAGTCAACAAAATATCAGAACCGTTTTTATCCGCTAAATAACTTTCTTGATTCAAGAACAAAAATCCAAGAGGTCCTTTTTCTCCCTCCAAAAATCCTTCTCTACCTTGAAGCACATCATCAAAATATCCTTCTATCCCGTATTGACCTTCACCTTCTCCTCCCAAAAAACCGACAACATGAGACGCTAAAAATTCTTGTGGATAATCTCTTAGACTTTCTTCCGCTAAATAAATACCGGGTAAATTAATTTTTTTAATATTTGAAATTTCTTCTTCGTTTAGTTTTTGCTTTAAAATCAAAAACAAGCTTTCTTCATTTTGAGAATTGATTTTTTCTAAAATTTTTTCTTTTTTCAGAGAAAGAACACTACTAAGCTTCTCAGCTATTTCTTCCTTGTTTTTTATTTCTCTCGGAGATATATAACAAAAAGACCAAGCTCTGTTTACTGCTAAAGAAATCTGTCTCTCTCCATCTTTTAAAAATATAGTTCCTCTTTTTCCTTGAACTTCTGATAAAAATTTTTGCTGACCCTGAGCCATAGCTTTATAGAAATCAAAACGAACTATCTGAACAAAAAAAAGCTTGCTAATAATAGCCGCCCATAAAAAGATGAATGATATAAAGATTAAATTGATACGGAGATTCTTCATCTTGCCACGACTTGTCTTTCTAAAACCTGGATATAATGGATTTTTTTAATTCTTTCAAAACCGGAGTCTTTTATTAATGTTTCTATATTAGATAAAGAATTTTGCTTTAGAGAACTGGAGAGTAAAATATCGTTTTCTTGGGTGATGACGCTTATTTTATTCTGATAATCCTGAATATGATATGTTTCTTCAGCTAAAGCGTTGATTTGAAAAATATATGAAAATATAAAAGTTATTATTAAAATAAAGCTCGAGATCCAAAAAGCTTTCCAACTGAATTTTATTTTTAAAACTAATTTTCTAATTATTGAAGTCGGAGGACTTAGGGTAATAGCGGTATTCATTTTTTTATTATTTATTTTATATAAATTATTATTTATTTATTTAAATCCCTAATTCTTTTAACCTCTGGGCCATATCCCCTATTTCTTTTTCAGTTTTGTCTTTATAATCTTTCCATCTCTTTTCATCCCAAATCTCTATTTTATTGGATAGACCATTAATCGCTACATCCTTTTTTAAAAAAGCGTAGTCTTTTAAATAGTCGGGAACCAAAATTCTTCCTAATTTATCAAGCGCAACATCAACCGCTCCAGAAAGCATAATCCTGGCAAAAGCTCTAGCATCGCTTGTACTCGAAGGCAGGTTTTCTAATTTTTTTGCCAGCTTCTGCCACTCTTCCAAAGGATAAATAACTAAACAATTATCAAGACCTCTGGTAAGAACAGCTTTTTTCCCAAGAGCTTGTCTGAACTTAGCTGGAATAGCTAATCTCTTTTTATCATCAATTGAATAAATGTATTCGCCTATAAACACGTTCCTTCGCTTCGCTCGGTCAAATGCAAGATGCAGGATGCAAAATGCAAAATTACGAAACGAAAATTTTTAGAAATAATACATGCGGCATAAAGGTAAGGTTTCGCTTCGCTCAAGTTTTCCCCCACTTTTAATACTTATCCCATAGTTTTCCACAATTCCCCACTACAATTCCTTTATACCCCACTTCATACCATTGAGTCAATTGAGAATAAAAGAACTTAATTTGTTCGTAAAAACGAATTTTTATGCACAGGATTTCCACAGTTCATAAAAAACAAAAATCGCCTAGCGCGCCAGACGATTTTTGTTATTACGAAAGATGGGCTTTTTATCCAGGACTTACAATTATCGTGCCTATTTTTTTCGCATAAGCTGGAAAGTATAATTCCATAGCATCGCCACAACTATATTGGGCATGTTGACTAGTGTAAAGATAATAAGTCCCGTAATCATTCGGAGCATTTATAGTAGTGGAATAATTGCCTCCTTTGCCAGGATAAATTCCTGGTGTCCCGTTATAGACACAACTTAAGGGATAATCTCCCATTCCTAAAACAATCTGATCAATACAGCCTGGACATCCTGTCCTGCTCCATAACGTGTACTTCAGATTAATAGAAATTAATTGACCAGGTCCCACAGTTATAGAATCACCTTTTCCATCTAACTTTACACTACTTATCTCATAACCGTGAGGTATTTCTGGTTCAGTCATTGCCCCTTGTTGCCCATAAGAACTACTAGGCTTACTATATAAATTATTGTATGAACTACTAGGATTGTAATAATAACTGTATGGATAAAGAAATTCTCTTTTTTCCATCATCCATTCTTCAATATTGTCCCAGAAATCTTCAGTCGACATTTTTTCTTCAGAAGACAAATCTTTAATAACTAGATTCCCCTTAGTTGCCAGTAATCCTTTTTCAGGAGTATAAGAATAAGATCCCATCAAATACAACATCTTCAGATAAGGAGCGATTCCTCTGTCTATAAATTCGTTAACTACAGAAGTGTATATTTTAATTCCCTGCGGATTGCTTCCATAAGAGTCCATTTGAAGATTAATAAAGAAAATAGTCAAATATTTAATCGCTCCCGTAAATCCTAAAGGATAGCCATATGAAATTGATGTGATATTTTGCGAAACGGCATCAAATTGTTCTTTAAAGCGAGCGGTATTTCTTAATTTTACCTGATTAGAATCGGTAAAACTTTTGAGAATATTGATAAGTTCAATCTTAGTGAAAGTTAATATTAATTTCTTATCCATAATTGAAAAATACAAACCAACATTATCAATAAGTGGCATAGAATAGATTTCAAATTCTTCAACAACTTCTTTCGAAAAGCTGTTGGTCTCTGATACTGAAGTTGTCTCTATAACATTTGCCTTTTTGGGACACGTGAAACTGGTATTCGTACAATATCCTGCCCCTCCCGGATTAATAGTGGTTTCAACTAAATTAAAACTATATGTGCTGTCCAGACATACGTATAATCCCGGTTTATTAAGTTTCGCATAGGCACAGTATTTACCGGATGTCTGGTGAATTACCGGTTGAACAGTACTTTGCGTTTTGATATCGTCACAAATAGTTTTTATATCTAAGTAACTACTTGTATTTCTGTAGTTGCATCGAACATCGAAATAGCTTCCTTCGTCATCATATATCATTTCTGCCATAGACATTAACTGGTACATATCAGTCCGAATTCTGGAATCTTTGGCCCGAATTTGAGATTCCTCTATGGGATTAGGAATTTTTGGAATCCTTAACTTTAGAAGATTTTCCTTAGCTTTATCTGCATCGTCGAGCTCGAAAACAAAGCTAGCAATTGGTGTACTCTTTCCAGCAGAATCAGATGCAATAAAGAAAGCATAGTTCCCTTTAAATAAAGACAAGATGTCATTTTTTAAATCCACACCCAAAATTTCTTTAGCATTTTCCATCTCCTCGTTGTATTTATTTTGATCATCAAGCGTCATCTTTTCAAGGATTGTTTTTTCTATATACTTAACCTCATTTTCCAAATCTTTCCCTTCTACATAAAAAGCGATTTCTCTATCACCAATTTTTTCAGGAATTGTATTTACTAAGGAACTGTTTAAATTAAACTGGGCGGGAACAAACGTATCCTTCCTTAAATCTAGTGAGTAGCTTTCCATTTTTAGCCCACCCGCATCAGCTATTAACGCATTGGCTAGAACAACTTTTCCTGATTCAGGAGAACTGTTTTTGCTAAAGAATGACCAATTTAAAGCAGCACTTAAAGAGGCTAACGCAGAAAAAGGTGATTTTGTGTCTAAATTAGCTACGCTTTCTATCGTATTGACAATCTTTGACAAATCATACTGGCTGAAAGAAAGTGTCAGATAATCTTTTGGTAAATACTTTTTGATTCTCTTATAAGACGGGGACGCGGTGATATTTTTTAGTTTATTTTTCTTAAAAATGCTATTTATTTTTTGATCCTGGACCACATCAATAATTTTTTTAATATTCTCAGATTTCATGCTAAAAACAAAATGGCCATTTATCATAGAAAATGACATTTCGGATTCCGGCTTACTATAATATTTCGGATATAAATTTTTCTCTCCAGGGAGAGCTTTAGTAATGGTTATTCCCCTGTAGGTTTCTTTTTCTATCTTCCATTGTTTATTTTTCTCCATCAGATTCTGTATATTTTTAGCTAATTTCTCCATTTTTTCTCGGTCTGGATTTGGTAATATCAAAACATAAGGAGGTTCTTCAGTCAAATTATCCTCTAATGGTTCGGTGACTGCAAAAATGGCCTCATCGGAAACAGTAAAATCAAATCCTTTTATTTCCGGAGTTTGATATTCCAAATATGCAAGTTCTTGCTCAATTTTCTCAGAAACTTTTTCATAATAAGGGAATTTTCTTAGTAGTGATTTAAAATCTGCAACTTGTTTATTGTTTGGACTTATCTTAACTCGAAAAAATAATGCGGTATCCTGAGGTAACAAAGAAATAGGATCTGCCTTTATCTTCTTTTGATAAAAATAAAACGATGCCCCGACGATTAGGAATAAAACAAAAAATATCGCAAGTACTCCAACAACGATTTTTATTGTCTTTCTTTTTGGCCTTGGAACAGGAACGTCACCAATATAATCTGGTGGCACAGATGGAGGCGGCGGAGTGTATTGAGAATAAGGCGATAATGGGGGTTCGGGCGACGGTGGTGGTTGCGTTGGGTAATTGCTTGGATTTTCTATATTGCCATTTGTCATTTTTTTATCTTCATTTATCAACTGATAATCTTTTTTGAAAACCAGTTAAAAAATGATAGAAATTAATTATTTATTTTTATTATTTACCCTGTTAGAAACTTCGTTTCTAACAGGGCTTATTACTTGTCGGTAAAAATTAGCTCTATGGATTAATCACTAATCTAAAGTTCTTTGGCTCTACTGTCACGCTTTCACCTCTTTTTATTTCCTCCCCTAAAATAGCCTCAGCTAAAACATTTTCTATTTTATCTTGGATTACCCTTCTCATTTGCCTTGCCCCAAAAACAGGATCATATCCTAATTCAACTATTTTTTGTTTTAATTCCGGGGTGATCACAAAACTGATTTCTTTTTCTTTCAAGTTTTTCTTCAATTTTTGAAGCAATAATTCGGCAATAGCCAAAAGATTCTCTTTAGTCAAAGGCTTAAAAATAATAACGCCGTCAAAACGATTAATTAATTCCGGCCGGAAAATGCCTTGGCTAAAAAAGTAATCTAAGAGTTTTTGTTTCACTTCTGACCAGGGAATTTCAGTTTTTAACGCTTCCAGAATAACTTTATAGCCAGCGTTCGAAGTGGCGATAATTATAGTATCTAAAAAACTAACTTTTCTTCCCAAACCATCAGTCAAATGGCCTTCATCAAAAACCTGTAAAAATATATTCAAAATATTAGGATGAGCTTTCTCAAATTCATCTAATAAAACCAGAGAAAAGGGATCCTCTCTGACTTTTGTCGTTAATAATCCTTCTTCATTTGCCGAACCAATCAGTCTTCCTATGTCTTTTATGGCCTGAAATTCAGACATATCTAATCTGATCATCTTTTTTTCGGAACCAAAATAAATTTCTGCCAAAGCTTTTGTAGTTTCAGTCTTCCCTACCCCGGTGGGCCCCAAAAAAAGAAAACATCCCATTGGTCCCTTTCTAACTGTTATTTCAGCCCTGGCTCTCCTAAGCGCAGTTGATATTTCTTTCACCCCCTCTTCCTGGTCAATAATTCTTTCGTGCAGCAACTTTTCCAAACTTAACAATACTTCTTTTTCTTTTATCGCTACCTCTCCGACTGGAATCTGAGCTTTATCAGAAACGATTCTGGCAACGTGTTCTGGCAAAATAATCTTGCTTTTCGTGTATCTTGTGACATAAACCGAAATTTCATCAAGCAAATCAATTGCCTTTTTTGGGAATGGCAATTGGGGAAGATAACGAGAAGAATATTTAATAATATCCCGGACAGCAGGATAAGAAACAAAAATTTTATACTTTCTTTCAAAATATGGAACGCGATTTGCCAAAGCCAAAATGGTTTCTTTTTCTGTAAGTTCTAAAACTTCCACTTTTTCAAAAAGATTTAAAATTGAACTTGGCTCAATAAACCTGTGAAACCCGGGAAAATTAGTAATAGCAATCATCTGAAAACCCGGCATGGAAAGATAGCGGGAAATTAGACCAGAAATATCAACTACTCCTGGTTGGGCTTTTTGACCAACAAAATTATGAAAATCATCAATAACTAAAATTACATTCCCAGCAAAAAGAGCTTCTTTGAAAACCTTCTCCATAATTTCCTCCACCTTATTTTGAGATTGGCCTTGAGCTAAAATTGATACTACATCAAGGTTAACAATTCTTTTTGAATTTATCTGATCTGAGCTTAGGTTAAAAAAGGCTCTTTTTGCCAATTCTTGAACTATTTTCATTCTTCCAGCTCCTGGTTCGCCGATTAAAAGAACATTTCTCACTTCGTCTCTGGATAAAATCCTTTCCATTTGAAGTACCTCTTTTTCATGGCCAACCATTTCTTCTATTCCATATATCCTTATGCCTGCCAACCAATCCATAGAAAACTGATCAAGGGTTATAGTGTAACCTGCTGCCCAGTCTCTTCCTATAGATCCCCAACTCATTAAATTCTCATATTCCCAAAACTTACTTTTTCTTTCTATTTTTTTCTCAACCGACTCAAACCAAATAACTAAGTTTTCTATATCTTCTTTTTTTGTGTTGGAATCAATTAAGGCCTTTTTAAGAATTGGGTCAATCTTTACCTGGGCTACTAAAAGGTCACCGACCCCGATTCTTTCCTGATTCCTTTGATTGGCAAATTTTGCCGCTTCCAGAATTACTGTGTTAGAATCGGCTGAAAATTCTCCATTAAATTTTTCTCTCTTTAAACTTTCAAGATGCCCTTCTATCCTGTTTTTTATATTATTTTTATCCAAAAGTCCTCTGGAAAAAATAAAATTAATTTCTTTGTCCTTATTATCCAAAATAAAGAAAAGAATGGATTCAGAAGGAATTTCTGATAACTTTCTCTTTTTGGAAAAATTTATCGCTTGCCAAATAGAAAACGCAGCCTCTAAATCTAAAAACTCAGCTAGATTAGATTCTGAAAGATTTAAAATCGCTAATTCAAGAGTTTTTTTTGGTCTTGGATTTTTCAGTTTGATATTAAAAAAACACTCAAACAAAAAGAAAAAAATGCTAAAAATTAAAAAGATTAGAGAAAATGAAGGATTAAAAAATAAGAAAACTAAAAATAATACAAAAAGTAATTTTTTCAGCACATTAGCGAAACGGAATAATGGGAAGTCTTTCCAAACTACCGCATGAAAGATTGTTGTTTCTTTTAAATTAAACATAGTGACATTACAAAGTTAGTCGCTCGCCCTTCTCCAGTAGTTCCTACTGGCGCTCGGCCTTCAGCCTCGCTTCGGGCTCTCTTTTTAGACCCCACCCTTTTTAGAAAAGGGCGGGGCTTCCGACCCATCTCCGATGTGGAACTTCATCCTATACTAAAAACTAAAACCAAAATCAAAAGAGCCGGTAAAATAAACCAGCCCGTAAATACTAAAAATCCGGTTATTAATATTAAAATTTCAAAAAATATGCCGGTTAATATTATGCCAGTTCTTAAAATTGCCCCTAAAACGCGAGAAATCATATTAGAAAAAAAGGTTTCAAGGTATTTGGGAATATCTAATCCCCGAGGATAAAACCATCTGTATTGCCGCCAGGGGGAAAAGAAAGTTTTTAAAAGTAAAAATACTGAAAAATATTCCAAATTAAATAAAAGAAAACCTTTCCAGGTTTTTAAAATCTTTCGAGGCTGATCATAAAAATGCCATACTAAATATTGAATAAAAATGTTTTGAGAAATGGCACTCATCTTTTACTATTATATCAATTAAAGAGAAACCTTAAAAGCCCAAAAGCGCCCCCGCGGGGGGCGCTTTTGGGCTTTTATTATCTTACTTTAACCATTTATTAAGCCAATCAACAGTTGATTTTATCAATTCTCTTTCCGATTCTTTGTCAGTAAAGTTATGGTCGCCTTTTCCTATTATCTTATACTCTGCCTTAAGTATTTTTACGGCCTCCTTGTCATTGGCTACTCTTACTATTTCATCTCTTAGCCCTCGTAAAATCAAAACTGGTATTTCTACAAATTTCATAAATGGCCTTACATCCAGAGTAGTCATTTCTTGAAGAAGTTCTTTTCCGGCTATTAATTTCTTTCCGGTAAAGCCTTGAGTAACATAAAAAACTCCTTCCTCTTTGACTGTTTTTCTGTGCTCTGGAGTGTCATAACGACTACCATCCTTGAAATACCATGCCGGTCCCCAGAAAACTAAAGTTTTTACCTTTGGCTTTTGTTTCATCGCTAAAAGAATGGCCGCCGCTCCCATGCTTATTCCTATTAAAGCTATTCTTTCAGAATCTATATCTTTTAAACTCTTTACATATTCTATTGCAGTCAAAACATCTTCTGATTCAGATTGTATAGTTGTATCTTTAAATTCCAAATCGCTTTCTCCTGAACCTCGACAATCTATCCTCAATACCGCAATCCCTTCATCAGTTAATGGTTTTATGGAATTATTTAAAAACGGATAGTACTCCTTTGTGCACTTAAAACCGTGAATTACGATAGCTATCGGAGAATTCTTTTTTTCGGGCAAAGATAGCAAACCCACTATTTTTTGCCTTTTGTCATTATAAAATTCAACTTTTTCTTCTTTCATAAATCACAAATTTTTATTTAATATCCTCAGTGTCTTTATATCACCCTTTGAAACCATTTGCAATTTCTCCGCCTCCTCCAACGAAAATAACTTCATATTTTTTCCTTCTTTCTGTTTAAACTCTGAAGCGTCTTTTAATGGTGAAATAAATATTTTGCAGTTAATAAAAGTGTCTTTTACTTTGAAACTATTATTCCCTATATACTTATAGTTTTTTAGGTCAAAATCAAGCTCTTCTTTTGTCTCCCTGATTACTGCCTGTTCGGCACTTTCTCCTTTTTCAATTTCTCCACCAAAAAATCCCCACTCTTCGCCAAGTTTACTTATTCCTTTGCGATTCTGGAGAAGAATTCTTTTGTTTTGATCATAAAAAATTATTAGCGCAACATTTCTTGTTTTCATAGTTAATTCATTTTACCCCGTTAGAAAATCAGGATTTTCTAACGGGGTTTTACCACTCTTTTTAAGCTTTTAATAAGATTTGGAACTATATCAAAATTTTCTAATTCTTCAGGTTCTATCCATTTATATTCCGTATGTTCCCGGTCTAATTTTATCTCTGGTTCATTTTTCAATTCAACCAAAACCGGTAAAACAATCCAAGTTTTCTTGATTTCGTTATCCTTAAATTCGTAAGATTCTCCCAGAAAAATTGAGGAAATTTTATTTTTCTTAATTCCTAATTCTTCTTCAATCTCCTCTACTACCTTTTCTTGAATTGGTTTGAGTTCATCTAAATAACCGGCGACACTATTCCATTTTCCTTCATATGTAAGAACCTTTTTGCTTCTTTTGAGTAATAAAATCTTGTCTTTATTGGGTAGGGCGGGAATACCCCGCTCCTCCGGAGGACGGGGATGAAAGCCCGAGTTAAATATTTTTTCCTTTCCAACGACAGGATGCCCCACCGCTCCTGCGGTGGGGTGGATGTCATATTTTATAAAAACAGTTATAACCGGAGCAATATCGGAATTAGAATAGTTAATTCTTCCGTCTTTAAACTTCGGTAATTTTTTAGAAAAATCTTTTATTATTTTTAATATTTTTTCTTCTTTTGCTTTCATATATTTATTCTAACAAAAAACTCTCTTTTGTGGAAAAATAGAGAGCTTTTTAAATTTAACGAATCAGGCGTAGGTATTTCAAAAATTTTATAATAACTTTCTTTGTAGTTATTTTATATCTGTAAGTTCTTTTATTGATAACGTCTTTTTCAGCTTCTTCTATCCCTATTTCGTTGGCTTTGATATCACCCTCCTCAGGATTTCCCAGACCCAACCTGTCTAATGTTTCTTTTGACTTCATTAATGAACGAGTCAATTTTTTAGCCATTGATAATGGCATCAATTTCCCTAACTTTCTCAAAATAAAATAAGAAACAATCTTATGTTCTGTCTTATCATAAGGTATTCTTGTTTTATTACATTTCCTTCTCATATCTTATGAGAACCTAATCAAAGAAAGATATCAGGTATTGGTTAATCTCACGTTGGTCAAGATCGTAAAAATTTTTGCCCTCTTGATGTAATTTCTCAGCCAAGCCCCTGCCAACGAATCTCCAATGCCACGGCTCAAACTGATAATATTGATTACCTTCCGGATAAGAAAGAATAAATCCGTATTTGTAAGCGTTTTCTAAGAGCCACTGGTAAGCTGTTGTTTTGTCAAAAATTGAGAAAGAAGCTCCTATTTCTTCAGTTGTAAAATCAATGGTTGTACCAAGCTGATGCTCTGAGTATCCCTGGTCTGCACTAAATCTGTTGGCACCAGAACCGTAAGTCATCTTATATGATAATTTCAATTCCGACTGAGTACCGAACGACCTGTAGGCCGAAACAATTCTAATGTGTATATTGGCGTTTTCTGCGGCTATTAGCATCTCTTGCAGAAACTGCCAAATTTTATCGTAAATCAAATAATCCTCTTGGGTATCAAAGGTATATTTTGGCTCTATTTTGACGAATGCTCTGGGTATATAATTTTCGCTGAGAAAATAAACTTTAGAATATTTTTCCAGTAATTCTTCATCTGTCTGGCTCAATTTTTCTAAAGTTCCAACTGTTCCCTGGATACCCTCAATCTGCGAGGAAAAAGAATCCATTCTATTTTTCTCTTCGCTATATTTTAATTCAAAATCATCCCGTTCAGTTTTCGTTTTTGCAAGCTCCTGCTCAATTGAATCAATAAGTGTTTCAAGATCTTTTTTTGTTGAAGCAAAATCCGCTTTGGTCCGCGAAAGTTCGCCCTCAAGAAAAAGCTTGTTTTTTTTCAACAAATAATTCTGATATCCAAAATATCCAATTATTCCGAGGTTTATTATTACCAATACAATTAAAAAAGTTTGTAATCTATTCCTTTTCATTAAATAACTATACCACATTTTGTTAATAAAAATTAGCCAGAATCTAAATTCCACCAATAGACGATGCCTGCCCCGTAGTTCCGCCCAGGGCGGATACTACTGGGGTTAGAACCTGTGTAATACAAAAGGAGAGTTAGAGAAAGTCTTTCAAGGTTTCAGAATGTGTGAATTTCATAAGATGATTCACGCATCTGGAAAGATTTCTTGTTGCTCTCCATTTCATTTAGTGCGATATAGAAAAAAAGGGTCTCCTTTCTCCTTTTCGGACTTGACTTGAAGAGTTTAGTCCTCTTTCTTGAAGTAGTCCGAAAGTGTTTTCGTTCCTTCGGTTGCAACTTTGGTTGCTTCTTGAACAACTATTTGTATTGGCTGCTGTATCGCTGGCGGTGTTCTACTCCAAAGAATCTTCAATCCACCACCTATCATGGCTAAGAAACTCAGTGGGATTCCTATCACCCAAAGCCAATCACTTTGACATTTCCAAAGAAAAGGAATTTCAAAGTTGATTGGAAAGATTCTTATCCACGGCAACCATATCATGTTTAGGAACAATCCGAAAAATATCGCTCCTCCCATGATAAATGCTGTGGTGGCTCCTGGATTTCTGTTGTAGAATGGTCTCACTACTGCCTTGGCAAGATTTGCGGTTCCCTTGGCGCCGTCTTTTGCGATCTTTTTGGTCGCATCGCTGTACTTTTTGTTTCTGGCTATGACCAGTATCAGAATCACGGCTATAACGGTTACGCATATCACTGCAACCAATAGCACTATTGGCGATCCTTCGCTCACTTTTACTGGATCTGTACCTCCTGGTGGTCCTGTCCTGTCAATAATATCGGTTTTGTTGTAGTCATCTGGCAGCACTGGCGCGATCAGTTTGAAGCTGAGCTGAGAGAAACTAGTCATTACCCCATCCCAACTTCTTTTCACTGTGAACATCACTGTTCCGTTAGCATTGGCATCCACACCAAGGTTGGACACTTCAAAGGTAACTGTCTTAGTTTCGTTCGGTGCCATTGTCACTACAGTGCTCATTGGTTTAACCGAAGCTCTCGTTGTCGTTGTCTCTGCATATATAGCTGCACTACTGGTAACCCTTGCGTATTGCTTGAGTTCCAATTGGCATTTCTTCTTACCAGCTGCATCTATTTCTGATCCGTCTAGCCAAACGGCGTTTTGTATCCTTACGTCGGCAATCTCGGGTCTATAGACAAAGGTTTCTGCCAGCTCTGTTGGTATATAGAAGGTCACTATAGGTGATCCGCTGTAGGCTCCGAATGGAATGTCTACAACTATTGCTTGCGGCTTGTCATCCTTGCTTTCGATGTGCCAGTCGTATCCTGTCAGCCATGTATCTGCTATGTTGCCTGAGGAACACATCTTGTTGATGTACCATATCAGGCTGTTGTCTCCTTCTTCTGGATATATCAGTGGTCTCACTGGTTCTCTGGCGTAGTCCCATGTTCCATCGCATCCTTTCCAGCCTTTCTCTGGAGCTATGATGTCATATCCGTACCATTGCGGGTTGTTGAATGGCGCTGGGCTGTCTGCTACTTCTGCTTCAGTACTTGCTGGGTTCCATCTGACCGTACCCCACCAGTAGGTCGAGTAGGCTCTGCTGTTTTCGATGTACATGAGCATTGATTTGTCAGAACCCCAGTATTTGACTTGTCTTCCGTGGTCGAATCGTATGTATTGGATTGCGTCGTCCGAGAATATGTAGTCCTCGTTGAAGATTACTACTTCACTCGGCAGTTGTGGCTCAGTGTAGTCGCCTTCCAATCGTCCCAAGTTTTTGATCAGCATTGTTCCTTTGGTTGTGTCGATCGTCAAATCTTTAGTTCCTGTCTCGGTATTGAAAGTAGTGGTTCCTAAGAGTTGTCCTTCGATATAGACAGATACGTCAAAGGTAGTGTATTTTTGCCAACTTGGTTCGGCCCATTCATAGTATTCTGCTACTACTGGGTCGATGCTTACTGCTTTGTCGTACCATCCGACTCCTGAGATCTTGTTGATTCCAGCCTTGTAGACTTTAGGTGATACAATTCTGTCTTCAATTGGGGCCAGTTTTAGCAGTCGTCGATAGTATGCCTTTTTGGGAGCTATTTGTATCTCTATGGTTTTCTTTGTCTTCACTTCGCTTCCAGCTTCTCCTTTCACGCTGCTCGTATTTGCAGGAAGAGTTATTCTTCCCACTAGAGAATCGGCTTGGTCAACTGAGACGGTAAACGTCCAGTAACCACCTTTCCAATTCCCTGCGTTGTCCTCTTCTCCACCTTCAAGCTGGATATGTTGTGGAGGAGAAACAACCGTTGCATTACTTAATGCTACTTCCATCCCAAAAAAAACTAGGAACAGAAGCAACATCGCTGTCGCTTTCTTATCCATCGAATTCCTCCTTTTGTTTTTGTCTCCATCATTGTGGAGCAACTCCGCCATGGTTATGCCATGACTAGTATGCTCCTCCAATCTCCCCGTTGTTTTCGTTGGCTTCTTTTTATCTCCGCAGAAAAAGGACTAATGTTAAGGTAGTTCCTTATCTGCGGAGATAAAATCATATTCAATTTTCAAGGAACTTTCAGTGTTCTGATTATAGCAAGATTATTTATTTTTGTCAAGCTTTTTGCGGAACAAAAACCCAAGAGAAAAACCGCAGAACTAGAACAAAGTTCAGTTCACGGTTACACCCCGTAGTGAACTGCGTTCTACTACTGGGGCTGCGCTCTCGGGCGGAAATAAAAACTGCCCAGCGATGGACGGTTTTCTACATCATAATTCCCCTTGACAGCCTGCTTTGTTTTGCTAATATATAAATAGAATCATTACGAAAAAGCACTTCTTTGGGTTCTGTCCCTCAGCGGTGCTTTTTCATTTATATTTTAATATATTCTAATTTCCCTCTTAGATTATCCATAAAAGCAATTTTTTCTTTAGCGGCTTTCTGTAAAAGAATAGAGCATTTATCTCTGTTGGGGCTTAAAACTATCTCTAATTTTTCATTTCTATAAAGATACTCAACTAAAGAATAGAAATCACCGTCGCTAGTAACAATAATAGCTTTATTATATTCATTAAAATCAACCATTGTCTGCAAAACTAAATCTGCATCTACATTGCCTTTTGGTTCTCCTTTGTCATCTTTCATTACGGGTTTAAAGATAAGTAGATAGCCGTATTTTTGTAACGAACTGTATAAATTCTTATTTTCGGGTAAGTATCCTATAAAAAGATAAGCAGTCTTCACGGAATACTTCTCTCTAAGGTAAATCCTAAGTTTTCTAAAATCTAATTTCCAACCAAGTTCTTTAACGCCTAAATTTACATTTTGACTATCAATAAAAGCGTAATTGTTTTCTTTTTTCTCCATAGATTTATTTATCTGTTTTCATTCTACCAAAAAACCGCCTAAATAAATAGGCGGAAATTTGCTCCCCAGTTCAAAGCTTATTATAATCTTAGAAAACAGGGATTATATGGCAGAATTAAAGGAAAAATTAGCGGGGATTAAGCAATCTTGCAGAAATTTAAGTCTATCTTATTCGTTGGATGAACAATGTTAGAATCT
>CAYHAF010000008.1:0-19213 GCA_964354555.1 uncultured Candidatus Saccharibacteria bacterium | reverse complement strand
TGAAATAGTGATCAATTCTTATATCCAAGCATTCTTTAACCCAAAAGATTACGGCAAAAATCACAAAACTCTAATAGCTTCGGCAAGGTCTGGAAACGTGATTGGAGGAGGGGACTGGCAGAAAGATAGAATTATTCCTGATATTGTGCGAGCTGTTTTTGAAAAAAAAGGGAAATTAAAAATAAGGAATCCAAAATCCATAAGACCTTGGCAATATGTGCTTGAAGATCTGGAGGGTTACTTGCTACTCGCAAAGAAACTCTACGAAGGCAAGAAAGAATTTTCAGAGGCATGGAATTTTGGCCCCGATATTGCGGAAAATTGCTTAATGGTTGAAGAACTGGTTAAAAAATCATTTAAGATTCTAAAGAAAGGAACTTACATTATTGAAAGGGATTTTGTAAAACACGAAGACGAAATCGTGAGATTGAATATTGACAAGGCCAGGAAAAAATTGAAATGGAAGCCGAAATTAGATATTGACAGGACACTAGAATGCGCATTTGATTGGTACGATAATTTTTATAAAAAAAATGACTGCAAAGATTTCACCGATAGACAGATTGAATTATTTTTCAAATAAAATAGAAATTATAGTTTATGAATTGTCGAAATTGTGATACCAAAATAGTTAAATTCTTTTCTTTGGGTGAAATGCCTCTTGTAAACTCTTTTTTAAGGAAAGAGAAGGTTTCTGAAGAGAAGAAGTATGATTTAAGCGTTGGGTTTTGTCCGAGGTGTTCCTTGGTCCAGCTTATTAATACGGTATCACCGGAAGAGCTCTTCAGAAATTATATTTATTTTTCTTCAACTTCAAAATCATTTTTAGAACATTGCAAAAAAACAGCAGATTATCTTACTAAAAGATTAAAACTTGGGCCACAAAGCTTGGTTTTAGAAATTGCCAGCAATGATGGAGCCCAACTGCAATATTTTGAACAATTGGGTGTTCAGATATTGGGCATAGATCCTGCCCAGAACATCGCCAAAATCGCAAATAAAAAAGGGATTAAGACTATCCCTGAATTTTTTAACTATACTTTTGCCAAAAAATTAAAAGAGGAAAAAAAGATCGAAGCTGATTTAGTTTTTGGAGCTAATGTTTTAGCTCATGTGCCCGAAATTGTTGATTTTGTAAAAGGAGTAAGAGTAGTTTTGAAACCTAAGGGCACTGCGATTTTTGAATTCCCTTATATAAAGGGATTGATGGAAAACAAATTTGATACTATCTATCATGAACACGTTTTTTATTACTCATTAATAGCCTTAAGAAATTTTTTCAAAACTGCAGATTTAGAAATTTATGACGTAAAAATGACTCCAACACAGGGGGGTTCTTTAAGAATATTTATTTGCCATCCGAATGAGTTTTCAATCAACGAAAATGTAAAAAATCTTATTGCTCAAGAACTTCACAATAGCTTTGATAAAATTGAAACCTACCAAAAAATTAATGAAAATGTGAGTAAACTAAAAAGCGATATTGTTGCTTTATTAGAGAAAATTAAAAGTGAAGGTAAAAGAATCGCTGCCTACGGTGCTCCGGCAAAAGGAAATATTTTATTAAATTATTTTGGAATCAATCAAAATTATCTTGATTTTATAGTAGATAAATCGAAGGCAAAACAAGGTTTATATACGCCGGGCACCCATTTATTGGTTTATCCAGTAGAAAAAATTTATCAAGAAAAACCGGACTATCTTTTGATTTTATGTTGGAATATTGCTGACGAAGTTATTAAACAATTAAAAGATTATTACGATGCCGGCGGCAGGTTTATTATACCGATCCCTAATATTAAAATTATTTAAAAATTTTAATAAAAAATGCCTAAAAAATAAGTTTTTCTTGGCAGTGATTTGCATTATTTTAGATATGGAAGAAGTATTGGGATGTAGCGATGTTGCGCTTCAAGAAAGTCGGGTGGAAATTTAGGAAACCATTTTCCACCAGTTGGTTTGCCTTTGAAGTCTGCTTTGACTAATAGGATGACATTGTGAAAGCGCGGATTGTCCAGAGCAGATATAACTTCAATTATCCGAGCGTTAGTTGTTTGAATTCCCGGAATTTCATTATCGGCTATCCGCTGGCAAGTTTCCTCAATGGTTTCTCTTGGTCTAATGGTGCCTCCTGGAGTATGCCATCCTTGCCACCATTTATCTTTACGATAAGTTAAATAAATTTGTTTGTTCTTAATAAGAATAAGCTCCTGAGATGCAGGGACTACCTTGCTAAGAAATTTGTCGAAAATATCGTAAGGCGAGGGCATCCTTCCTGGGGTTAAGTCAGGATAAGGGCCAACGAAATCAAGTAGCAAAGAAAATAATTGCCAACCCCGGTCGTTTAATTTACCGTTTTTGTCAAGGAACTTATTTTCTTGGAGGAACTTTTTTATATTCATTATATTAAATCCCTTTAGTAGTCATTAAATATATTATATAAAATATTATTAATAAGATGAAATTTAAAGAAACAAAAATTAAGGGAGTTTATATTATTAAATTAGAGCCCATTATTGACGAAAGAGGGAATTTTGTTAGAACTTTTTGCAAAGAAGAGCTAAACAAAATAGGTTTAAGTTTTAATATTGTTCAGATTAATCAATCATTGACCAAGAAAAAGGGAACGATAAGAGGCATACATTTTCAGACAGAACCAAAAGTAGAAGATAAGATTATCCAATGTCTTAGAGGGAAAATTTATGATATAGTTATTGATTTACGTAAAAATTCTTTAACCTATGGTCAATGGGTAGGCGGGGAATTATCAGAAGGAAATAATAAAATGTTTTTTATCCCCAAGGGTTTTGCTCATGGATTTCAAACCTTAACGGATAATTGTGAAGTACAATACTTTATGTCAGAATTTTATTCACCCAAACATAGTAATGGTATTCGTTGGGATGATTCATTTTTAAATATAAAATGGCCAATAAAAAATCCATCTCTTTCGGAAAGAGATAAAAATTGGCCGTTAATTAAACCAAGATGAAAAAAATTTTATTAATTGGTAAAACTGGTCAACTTGGAAGTGAGATTTTAAAAGATTCCCTTTCTTTTGGTTTTGAGATTTTTGGTTTTGAAAAAGAAGAAATAGATGTGACTAATGAATTACAGGTAAAAGAAAAAATAAAAAAAGTTAAACCCGATATTTTAATTAATACTTCTGCTTACCACGTTATTCAAAAATGTGAAGAAAATCCCTTAGAAACAATGAAAATTAATTTTCTTGCCGTAGATAAAATGGCTAAATTATCTAAAAAATACAATATTAAATTTATTACTTACAGCACAGATTATGTTTTTGATGGTAACAAAGGAGCTCCTTATGAAGAAGATGAGGAATGTAATCCTTTACAAATATATGGCATTTCTAAATTAGCTGGAGAATACGCAGTTTTAAATTCCTATCCAGAAGGAAGTTTTATTATTAGAACCTGTGGCCTCTATGGCGGAAAAAAAGGTAGTCCAGAAAAGGGTGGAAATTTTGTTTTAAATATTATAAAAAAAACCCAAGGTAAAGAAGTTATCGAAGTAAGTTCAGAACAAATTGTCAGTCCTACTTATGCGGGAGATTTGAGTAAAGCCACCTTAAAATTGTTAAATAGTAAAGGTAAGGCCGGGATATATCACCTTGTTAATGAAGGATATTGTAGCTGGTATGAATTTGCAAAAGAAATTTTTAAATTAGCTAAAATAGATAAAGAATTAAAACCAGTTGATAGAGGCGGTTTAGACGGAAGAATGAGGCGACCCAAATTTTCTGCTTTAAAAAATACAAAAGCTAAATCCCTAGGAATAAAACTACCCCTATGGCAAGAAGGATTAAAATTTTATTTGAATGAATTACCCAGTTCTTACGAGTAATTATTGTTTAATAAATAATAAGATAATAATATTAAACCAATATGAAGGCAAAAATTAAGCCAAGGATTGATTTAGAAAACAGAACAAAACTAGAAACGGTAATCCCGTTAAGCGTGCCGTTTATAATCAATGTTGATCCTTCGGACATATGCGATTTCCAATGCAAATTTTGTCCAACAGCAGACCGCGAACTTATGAAGAAGATACCAGGAAGGAATCATATAATGGATTTTAATCTTTACAAAAAAATCATCGACGATATTTGTGAATTTGAAAAACCAATAAAGGTATTACGGCTTTACAAAGATGGCGAACCCCTTTTGAATCCTAAATTTCCGGAAATGATTAAATATGCCAGAGATAAGAAATGCGCAGAAAGAATAGATACCACAACCAACGCTTCGCTTTTGACTCCAAAAAAAAGCCTTGCAATAATCGAAGCTGGAATAAATAGAATTAATATTTCCATTGAGGGTGTTAATAATAAGCAATATCTTGAATTCTCCAAATATAAGATTAATTTTGATGACCTTGTAAAAAATATTGCCTATCTTTATGAAAACAGGAAAAATTGCGAGATTATTATCAAAATTAACGGCGATACTATATCAAAAAAGGACAAAGAAAGATTTTATGACATATTCGGCAATATTGCTGACGGCGTTTATATAGAGCATATCATGTCGTGCTGGCCGAATTATGAGTTAAGGGGAGTAAAGATCAACCAAGAAGTTGGCATTTATGGGCAAAAAATAAAAGAGGTTGAGGTTTGCCCATATATTTTTTATTCTTTTTCAATCAATTCTGATGGATCAGTAAGCATATGTTTTCTTGACTGGGCTCATAAGCTTATCGTCGGTAATGTAAAAAAAGAAAGCGTTAAAGATATATGGAATGGGAAAAAGCTTTTGGGTTATCAAAAAATGTTTTTAGAGAAAAAGAGAAAAGAGCATCCCGTCTGCCGAAATTGTGGTCAGATGTCGCATGGGATGCCTGATGACATTGATAATTATGCAGATATGTTGTTAGAAAAAATTAAGAACAATGGAAAAAAATAAAACTCTAACTTTTAATCCTTATACTTTCATTGCTATACCATCTTTGCAAAAAGTGGATGAACTTCTACAGGATATTTTATCATCAAAAACAGAGCTTTTCCCAAGAAAAATAGATAAACCTGTAATACTATATGGTGCTGGAACTCTTGGCAAGATGGCAAAAGATTTTTTTAACTACTTGGGCACCCCGCTTTTATATGTGGTAGACAAAAATGCCAACCAATATAAAACCGATGAATATTGGCAGAACATAAAGATTATCCACCCCGACGATGTCAAAGAAACAGATAAGAAAGACTGCTTGCTTGTGGTATGCATCGTTACAACTCCACTTATGAAGCTACGAGATGAACTAAAAAATAAGGGCTGGAAAGATATCGCCTTTTTTTATGACGTAAGCGAGGCCTATCATGATCGGTATCCTTTGAGTAACGGATGGTTCCTGGGTAAATTTAACGACAAGGAAAAAAAATCCATTGAAAAAGTATTTTCTTCATTAGCCGATGATATTTCTCGTGCATACTATGTACAATTTCTTGCCTGGCGAAAGTTACGAATAGAACTATTATTTGATGGTCTTAAGATAAATAAGGATAACCGTTTTTTCATTCCTGAAATAACTGGTAGACTGCAGGAAAGTGAAGTTTTTGTCGACTGCGGAGCTCATAAGGGACTTGTTACAGAAAAGTTTTTAAAAACAGTCAATAATAGATACAGAGCAATCTATTTAATTGAGCCTGACTACGTTAACTCTGAGATACTTGAGACAAAGCTAAGAGATATTCCTAACACTACAATTATAAAATGTGCCTTAAGTGACAAAAACGGTGAAGGAAAATTTTGTCAGGGATTTAATTTTGTCTCTAAATTAAACAAGCTCGGCAAGGATAATGTAAAAATCGCCACTCTTGATAGTTTAAATATACCCGCTACTTTCATTAAAATGCATTTGGAGGGTGGTGAACTGGATGCATTAAAAGGAGCAGTAAACACGATACAAAAATATCGTCCTATTATAGCAGTTACTATTTATCATAACTCTGATGGAGTTTGGAAAATACCGCTTTTTTTAATAAGTAATGCGAAAAATTACAAATATTATATGAGATTACACTCATGGGGTGGAACAGGAGCAGTATTTTATGCTATACTTAAAGAAATAAAAAATTGAATATAAATTTAATTAAAAATACAATGAACAAAATTCAAAAAAGCAAGATACAAGGGTCCTTCAAGCCAAGGGCAATGATTACCGGAAGGCAACCGTTAGAGAAAATAGCGCCATTATCAACTCCAATTGTAGTTACTATTGATCCTTCAAGCGTATGCAATTTCAGGTGCGCATTTTGCCCGACTAGCGATAAAAAGTTGATAAGCAATATAAAAAGATATCAGGGTTTCTTGGATCTTAAAACCTATAAGAAGTGTATCAATGATCTGGGAGAGTTTAATCAGGATATATATATGATAAAACTCTACAAAGATGGCGAGCCATTGTTGAATCCAAATTTTGTTGAAATGGTGGAATACGCAAGGTCAAAACCGTGGATTGGGTGCATAATGCTAACAACGAATGGATCAAAGCTTTCTCGGAAATTATCGCAGAAGTTGGTTAAGAGTGGATTGAGTAGGTTACACGTTTCCCTTGAGGGAATGTCAACAGAAAAATATCGAAATTTTGCTAAAGTAAACATTGATTTTGATGCGCTTGTTGAAGAAATAGCATATCTGTATTCAATTCGGGGAAACTGTGAGGTAAGTGTTAAAATACCATACGAGAATCTAGCTGAAGGCGAGGAAGAGAAATTTCACAGAACTTTCAAGAATATCTGTGACAGCTACTACATTGAACGGATATCGCCAGTTTGGCCTACTTTTGATGTGAGCAAACTTGGCTCATTTAAGAAAAGTGTATACCAAATGGAAACAAAAAATTTAGAGGTGTGTCCATATATCTTTTATCAAATGGCTGTGAATTCAAATGGGACAGTAAGTGCTTGTTGCGTGGATTGGAAAAGAGAATTAATAATTGGAAATGTGAGAGTTAGCTCGCTCTTAGATATATGGAATGGACAAGTATATAACAACCTCAGAATAAAACATCTTGAAAAACGACGCTGTGAAATACCTTTTTGCAGAAATTGCGGCCAGCTAACTTATGCAGCTCAAGATAACATAGACGAGCAGGCAGGTGAAATACTTAAAAGGATGAGAGCGGGCAAATGACCAAACTTTTAATAAGAAAATAATTAATATACAAATTATGACAACTAAGCGAATAGATAAAACCTCTATATCTTACGATAATTCCTACGCAAGAGTCCCTCTTGCGAAGAAACTGCCTCTTAAAACGCCATTTTCAGTTAATTATCATTTAATGACTGCGTGTAACCTTAGATGCGTTTTTTGCGGCTATTCCTCACCACGTGAAGAATATAAGTTCAACAAAAGAATGGTTTTGGATTTCGGTCTATTTAAAAAAAGCATAGACGACATGAAAAAGTTTCCAGACAAAATAAAAACCATTCATTTGGCTGGTCAAGGTGAGCCATTGTTGCACGAAAGGGTATCTGACATGGTGGCGTATGCCGTTAGTAGTAATGTTGCCGAAAAGGTTGATGTTGTAACAAATGGAACCTTATTATCCCATAAAATATCTGATAATTTGATTGCCGCAAAACTTGATTGGCTTAGAATTTCTGTAAACGGATTGTCCACTGATGAGTACAAGAAAAATTGTGGCGCAAATATAGATTTCACGAAATATATAGATAACATTGCGTATTTTTACAATAACCGTGGAAACACAAAAGTATATATTAAAATATTTGACTATATGGTGGCAACCGAAGAAAGAAAAAAAATGTTTTATGACATATTTGGAAAAATATGTGATGCTCAATCTATTGAACACCTAGTCGATTATGTAGAAGGTATAAATTTCCAGAGTATAAGCACGGACATAACAGGTTTACCACCTCGTGGAACAGAAAAGTGTGATTCAAAAATCTGCTCTATGCCTTTTTATATGTTACAAATCCATACAGATGGAAGAATCTCGCCATGTTGCGAACAAAGATTAAAAATTCCATTAGGAAATGTTTCAGAATCCTCTCTGCCAGATATATGGAACGGAATAAAATTCAATCGCTTCAGATGTGCAATGCTTGATGGGTTAAATAATATGAGTGGTTTATGTAAGGTATGCCGAACGTATAGGAACGGGATGTATCCAGAAGACATACTTGACAACGATGCAGATAGATTAAAGCAGTTCTATGCGCCACGATAAAGATATCCTTATGTTAAAATGTTAAAAAATAAAATTCTCCACGTAACTCCTCACCTTGGCGGCGGTGTTGGTCGGGTCATTCTGAATTATCTTGCTAAAGCCAAGAGCGATCACGTCTTTGAGCATAAAGTGCTGTGCCTTGATTATGCCAAGAATAACGCAGTCAGGTTAGCCAGCGATATCGGTCTTACCCTGTTAGACAATATGGCAAATAAAAAACCAAAACTGCTCGAACTGCTGACCCAAGCTGACATAATACTTATTCATTGGTGGAATCATCCACTGCTATATGATTTTTTAGTACGAACACAACTACCACCATGTCGTTTAGTTATGTGGAGTCATATATCAGGATTTCATCCACCCTATGTTTTTACTGAAAAAATTTTTCAATATCCTGATATATTCGTTTTTACAACACCAGCAAGCCTCGAAACCAAAGAGGTTAAAAATCTTTCCGATAAACAAAAAAATATTTTGCGTGTAGTATGGTCAACCGGTGGAATAGAGCACGTTAAGGACGTGAAACCAAAAGCACATAAAGGTTTTAATGTGGGATACATTGGCACTGTTGATTACGCTAAGCTCCATCCAAATTTTTTAAATATTTGCCGCCAAATTAATATTCCTAATGTTAAATTTATTGTTTGTGGCGGACCAAGTGAAAAAAAGATTCATCTGGAAGCAGAGAAACTTGGTATTGCAAAAAAATTTGTTTTTACTGGACAAATTTTGGACATTAACGAATATTTATCAAAATTTGATGTTTTCGGGTATCCACTTGCTCCATATCACTACGGAACTTGCGATCAGTCCCTTCAAGAGAGTATGGCGGCTGGAGTAGTTCCAGTTGTCTTTTCAAATAGAATGGAAAGACTTATGGTGCAAGATGGAGTTACCGGAATTGTAGCCAAGAACAAAAATGACTATATTAAGAATATAGAAAAATTGTATAATGATAAAGTTTTAAGGGAATCATTATCCAAAAATGCAAAAAAGTATGCCTTTGAATTCTTTTCTATGGACAAAATGATGCAAGAATGGAAAACTATCTTTAAAGAAATATTATATGCCCCTAAAAGTCCTAAAAATTGGAACATAGCCAAAAAAAGCAATAAAATTAAAGCATTTGATGTATTTTTGGAATCACTGGGGGATTATGGGAAAGATTTTATTTATTACTGCAAGGCAAAAAGTGATGCTGAGAAGAAAATAGCCATTCAGAAAATAAAAAAGCTGGCTAAATTTCCTTACTGGCAGGCAAAAACAAGAGGCACAGTTCATCATTATAAGGCTTTTTTTCCAGCCGATGACTGTCTTTTTGCCCTAAACCAATTAATGAATAAAAATGAATAGAAATATCCTATTTATGGTATTGCCCTACCAAATGACAACTGAAGGTGCGCAGAAATCCAAGCTGAGAAGTACGAAAACCTTACCCTATGGCTTACTTTCTATTGCTAGTTATATAAAATCGAAAATTGGTGATAAGGTAAAGATTCAATTTTTGGACTGCAATCTTATCAATAAAAAAGATTTTCTTGCCGTTATTAAGAAAAAATTAAAAGAATTTAAACCAGATGTGGTTGGTTTATCAATGATGTATGGCAATTCATATAAACACCTTAAGGATATTGCGGCGGCCATAAAAGAGCATAATAAAAATACCGTAGTGGTTTTAGGCGGCCTGGCGGCCACCCTATCTTATACTGCCACCATAAAAGAACAAAATAATATTGACGGTATTTGTTTTTATGAAGGAGAGATTCCCTTTTTAAAACTGATTAAAAGCAAAAACATGCTCAATTTCCTAAAAAGAGATAAATCGTGGATTACTAAAGAATCTTTAAAAGAAGGAAGAATTCCCCAAAAATCATTGGTACAAAACTTAGATGAGGTAATCAATCTTGATTACAGTCTTGTTAAATATTCAAGCTATATTGGAGTGGAAACATTTTCTCCTTTTACTCGTAAAACTAAACCAAGAAGGCAATTTTTCATTGTTACCTCACGTGGTTGTCCTTTTGGTTGTGTTTTTTGCATTCATTCGGCTGATAAAGATAAAAGCATGCGCTATGCCAGCATTAATGGCGTCATTAAGCATGTCAAATTTCTTATTTCAAAATATAAAATGAATATTTTAACAATGTATGATGATCAAATATTTTTCAATAAAAAAAGAGCCAAAAAATTGTTTAGAGCATTAACCCAGTTTGATCTAAAGGTTGAATGTTCGAGCGGATTGTCTCCGGCTTTTATGGATGAGGAATTAATAAGATTAATGAGAGATGCGGGAATGGATTCGGCCTCTTTAGCGATTGAGTCCGGATCACCTTATGTGCTTAAGCAAATTATTCATAAACCTCTAAAACTTGAGATGGTAAAGCCGGTAGTTGATTGCCTTAGAAAGCATGGTTTTTGGGTCAATGGTTGGTTTGTGAGCGGTCTTCCTGGCGAGACCGATAAACATCGAGACGAAACAGTTAAATTTATTAAGGAAGTAGGTTTAGATTGGTGTGCTTTTGGTCTTGCTAGACCAGTAGTAGGATCAGAATTATATAAAATTTGCATTAAAAATGGCTATATTAAAAAGAATATGAATATCTATGACATTGATAGCTTAAATAAATTTATCATCAAAACTCCGGGATATACGCCTGAATATGTTACTAAGAAAACATACCTTATGAATTTGGATGTAAATTTTGTCAACAATTATAGAATGAGAAATGGAGAATACCGAGTAGCAACAGATATTTTTAGAGAGCTAATAAAAAGGTATAGAAATCATGTTTTTGCCTATTACTATTTGGCCAAGACCTTGCATGCGTTGAATAAAAAAGACAAACGAATAAAACTGGCATTGAGTAAAGCGGAGAAAATAATGGAAAAGGATGCTATCTGGAAAGAATATTTTAATTATTTTGGCATTGATTTTATGGCAGAAAGAAATAAGCTGTTGTTAGATAAATAAACATATGATGAAATATTACAAAAAAACTGTTGCTTCGGCGGCCGATTCAAACGATGCAAACAAAGTAAATGAAAGACTGGTTAGTATTATGGACAATGTTACGAATAACAATTTAACTGTTTTGGACGTAGAGGCGACATCCAGATGCAATTTAACATGCAATTATTGCGGCATGCATAGTAAAATTGTTTCGGCCAAAGACGATGAGATAAGAAAAAAGGGAAGGAAATTTCTTAAAAGACCAAAGCACATGGATTTGAAGATGTTCAATGAAATCATCAAAAAATGCACTGGATTAAAAAAACTCAAAGTCTTTTATCTCCATGGGGATGGCGAACCGTTATTGAATCCTAATATCATTAAAATGGTAGAGATTGCCAAGAAAGCAGATGTGGCGGAGCAGATAATAATTGTAACTAATGGAGTTTTACTTAATAAAAAGATGTTTAGAAATTTAATCAAGGCTGGCGTAGCAAGCATTCGAGTAAGCCTGGATATAATTTCGCCCGATAAATTTCGCGAGATTAAAGGCGCCAATTTTGGCAAAATAGTGTTGGTAAACGTTGATACTTGCGTAGATTTGATAAGAACCGAACATTTGCCGGTGAAATTTATCATATTGTGCGCTGGCTCAGATTCCGAAGAAAAGTCTCTATCGGAAGAAACAAAAAAGATTGTAAGGCATTTCGAGAAAAGAATAAGTCATCTGACAAACGTTGCAATTCAATATAGAAAAATATTTGATTGGGTCGGTTCAATTAAAAGAATCGCGGAAGGAGATGAATACTCCAGACCTGTTCCTTGCGAACAACCATTTTTTCTATTAATGATACATTCCGATGGAGATATATCCATGTGTTGTGGCGATAGCACAAAGAGTGCGGTGGTCGGAAATGTTTCGAAGGTTAATTCCATAAAAAAAATATTGTCTTCAAGCATGTTGAAATCTAAAAGGATAGGCTTACTGGAACAAAATTATAAAGATATTGCATCCTGTAAATGCTGCGGGGTTTATTCGGCAGTTGATCGTCGACTTTTAGATAAAAAATCAGAGTTGTTAAAACTTTTAAAAATAATAAAGTAATGAAAAAAACAGATCCGTTAAAACAATTTCGCTTAGACATTGTTGAAAGAGCAATATCTTATCAAAAAAACGGCGGGCTTCAGAAGGCCAAACAAAATTTTCATGATGAACTTGTAAAAGCAAAATATTCTTATAATTTTTTTTGGCTTGGAGTTCCAATTATTAAAGAACCTCAAGATTTGCAGGCTCTGCAGGAGATTATTTGGGAAGTTAAACCGGATCTTATTATCGAAACCGGGATAGCCTGGGGAGGTTCTATTATTTTCAGCGCTTCTATGCTAACTTTGCTGGAGGTATGTGGTCAGATTAAAAATGGACGAGTTATTGGAATTGATATTGAGATTCGTCCTCATAATAAAAAAGTTATTCTTGCCCACGCCCTGAGTAAAAAAATTACTATGTTTGAGGGGTCAAGTATAGATAAAGAAATTATCCGGAAAGTTATCAAGTTGGCAAGGACCAAAAAGAAAGTGCTTGTTTGTTTGGACAGTAATCATACCCATAATCACGTACTGGCTGAGCTTAGAGCATACGCCCCCTTGGTAAGTATTGGGAGTTATTGCATCGTTGGAGATACTGGCATTGAGGATTTGCCAGTGGGAACAACTTCGGATCGTCCCTGGGGAAAAGGAAACAATCCTAAAACGGCGGTATGGGAATTTTTAAGAGAAAACAATAATTTCAAGATTGATAAAATTATTACATCAAAACTTATACTTACAGGTTCGCCTGACGGGTATTTGAAAAGAATAAAAACCCAAAAGAAAAATAAAATAATATAGGCAGGTGGCGGAATAAGCAAACGCCCCAATTGTAGGAACATGGACCGTGGCCATATAATATCCAAGGTGTAAATCCTCGGCCTGCCAGCTAAAATTTATGAAAAAACTAAAGATTCCAACCCACCTACTAATAGAGACAATACGAGGGTGTAATTCCAGGTGTATTATGTGTCCTCATTTTCTTGCCGAGATTGAATTAGAAGTTAAAAACGGCAGAATGAGCGAAGAAAATTTTGAGAAGATATTTAATAAATTTATACCGCATGTTTCAAAAATTAAATTCGTAAGTCTATGGGGATTAGGTGAACCGCTATTAGACAAGGGGCTTTTTGAAAAAATAAAGTACCTTAAAAAACATAACTTCAAAAATGTGGCGATTGCCACAAACGCAGATTTAATGAATGAAGAAAAGCAGACAGGTCTACTGGAATCCGGCATTGATACTGTGATATGCAGTATTGACGGGATAGATAAAAAAACCCACGAATCAATTCGGCGGAACACTAACTTTGAAAACATAGTAAAAAACGTCCAATCCTGCATACAAAAGAGAAACCTCGGCAAATATAAGACCCGGTTTTTAATTAGAATGATAAGGCAAAAATCAAACTATCAGCAGTGGCCTCAATATGTAAAATATTGGAAGAAATATATTGATAATACGAAAAGAGATGATATCATTGCTTTTGATGTTCAGAGCTTGGGCGGCGTTATAACTAAAGAAAAAGGAAGCATTGATTACAATATTTCTTGTTCAGACATCAATAAAAACATGATAATTGATTTTGATGGAGAGGTGACGTTATGTTGCGGGGATACTCAGGGAGGAAAAAGAAAATTAAAAGTAGGCAATGTTCTTAAAGAAGATCCAATAGCAATATTTAATAACAAAACGTTCAGATATTATAGAGAAATGAATATCAATGGACTTAGAGGACATCTCTATCTTTGCCGGAAATGTGATGTTCCTGATAGAAAAAAAGAAAGAATCACGACATCATTTTTGAAGAAATGACATAAATTGGGATGATAATCCTATCTCGTAGCCCCCAGTTATTTAAAGCGATTCCTTAATTATAAAAGGTTATTTAAGATAGATTTACTAACTATGGGTAAACCATTTTTTTCAATTGTTATCCCTACCAAAGACGGGCAGGAATTATTGCGCGATGCAATTTCAAGCGTCCTTTTGCAAAATTTTGATGACTATGAATTAATAGTCTCAGATAATTCTAACGATGAACGAACAAAGAAGGTCGTTGATGAATTCAGAGGCAACCGACACCTAAATTATATTCGTACCGAAAAGGAGTTGAGTATGTCCGATAGTTGGGAGTTTGCGACGAAAAATACGAAGGGGGTTTATACCCTGATTCTTACAGACAGCGATTTTTTTAAACAAGGCGCACTAAGCGACATATATAACGTAATTAACCAGCCGAAAGGAGACGCGTTGGTCTACTTTTGGCCACATGGTTATTTTGACGAAAAAAAAGGAGTGCTCTGGGATGAAAAAGCAGAGGAGGGCGTAAAAATTTTAAAATCCGCCGATCTTATAAGAAATTATATTCAGACAACAAATACAAATTTTTTACCCCAAGCGAGCACTGGTTGCTATAGATTTGATATTGCCCAAAAAATTAGAAAAGATATCGGGCGATTATACATGCCTATTAATCCAGATAACACAGGGCTTTTATTTTTAGCATACGTTGATTTTGTGTCGTATATTCCGCGACCGTTTGTTTATTGTCAAAAGGATATTCCCAAGTTCAAGTGGAGTCCTTGGCCTCATATGAATTCGTTGAATATAAAAGATCCCTATAGGTTTGTTCCTATTAAGGCCCCGGTTGCTAGCAGTTTGATGTTCAATGATCTTTTGACAATTAAGAACCTTGTTGAAGGCAATCTCAAGAATGTTGATGTTGATTGGGTTTTATATTTTGTCATTTGTTATGAAGATTTAAGGGGCAAAATGACGCAATCATGGGTGGATAAGGAAGTTCAACTTAAACTTCTTGAAGAGTGGAGAAAAACATTATCTAATTGTGATAAGAAAATGCAGGCAGCAGTATGGAGAGAAATAAGATTGAGATATAAAAATATTTTAAAATCTTATTTAAGATCAAGTTTCTTGGGTGATTTTTTTGTAAGAATAAAAAGATTTTTATTACACAAGCCTACACTTAGGTACCCGAATGCTCTTGCTGCTGGAGGCTTCAGCAACTATGAAGGATTCTCTTTTAAAGAAGTTTCCTAAATGTTTAAAATAAAAATTTACTCATTCATTTAAAACATAAATAAAAATTATTTTCTATGGCAAATCTGCCATTCATTTCTATTATTATTCCTTGTTGGAACGAGGAAAAATTTATTGCAAGATGTCTTGATTCTATGATTAATCAAACGTTCCCGAAAGAAAGAATGGAAGTTTTAGTTGTGGACGGTGGGTCGGGAGACAAAACAAAGGAAATTGTGAAAACCTATATCCAAAAACCCCCTTTTGTAAAAATTTTGGAGAATCCAAAAAAGATTTTTGCTGCGGCGAATAACGTTGGAATAAAAAACGCCAAGGGAGATTTTGTAATACTATTGGGTGCACATGCAACTTACTCTAAAAATTATGTGGGAGAGTGTATAAAATATTTACTGGAAAATAAAAGCGCAGACAGTGTTGGGGGTGTTATGAAGAGTTTACCCACTAAAAATAGCTTAATAGCTAAAGCCATTGCTTTATCTATGAGTGGACGCTTTGGAAAAGGAACCAAAGAACCTTCTGAGATTAAAGAGGTTGATACTGTTTTTGGTGCTTGTTATAGGAAAGATGTTTTTAATAAAATAGGTCTTTTTAATGAAAATTTAAAAAGGTCTTCGGATATGGATTTTAATTTGCGGCTCACAAGAGCTGGAGGAAAAATTTATTTAATTCCAAATGCTATATCTTTTTATTATGCTAAGTCCAGTTTAAAGGATTTTTTTATTCATAATATAGAGGATGGTACTTGGGCGATTTTACCTTTTAAGTTCACTAAAAAGCCATTTAAACTTAGAAATTACCTCCCTTTACTTTTATTCTTAACGCTTCCTTTAAGTATTTGGCTATATCTACCATTTTGCTATTATTATTCCGCGAAAATTTCTATTCGTGAAAAAAATATTAGATTATTTTTCGTAATGCCCTTGGCTTTTATAGTTCGTCATTTTGGTTATGGCTTAGGTTCTTTTGTTGGGTTAGTGAAACTAATAATATAATTTATGGAAATAAGAAAAGAAAAAGAAGCAGAATTTCATGACAAAATAAGAGATAGAGAGCTAGAAATGCATGAGCGAGAATACAAATACCTAACATCAAATAGGAAATTTTATTCTATTGCTCAGAAAAACATTAGTTTTGTGGTTGATTATTTAGTAAGTAAATACCAGAATAAAAGAGTTTTAGATTATTGTTGCGGCGATGGCAGTTTTACAATTTTTTTAGCGAAAAAAGGAATTAATATGATAGGCATAGATATTTCTGAAGTTTCAATTCAAAACGGAAAAAATTTAATAAAAAAAGAAGATCTAGAGGATAGAATTTCTCTTTCCGTAATGGATGCAGAAAAAACAGAATTTCCGGATAATTATTTCGATGGAGTTCTATGTGCTGGAGTTTTACACCATTTAAATATAGAAAATGCCTTTAAGGAAATGAGAAGAATTTTAAAGCCAGAAGGTGCTATTATTTGTAATGAACCCCTTGCTTATAACCCAGTTTTTCAGCTCTACAGGAGGTTGACACCTCATCTTAGGACTAAATGGGAGATAGAGCACATTTTGAGCAAAAGTGATATAAATTTAGCAAAAAAATATTTTGGAAAAATCGAAATTAAATTTTTTCATCTAGCCACTTTGTTGGCCGTACCATTCCGAAATTTACCAGGATTCGAATCTGTTTTGAGTTTTTTGGAAGGGGTGGATTCTGTAATTCTTAAATTGCCGGGTCTTCAATGGCTAGCATGGCAGGTGATATTTATTTTATCTGAACCTAAAAAATAAAATGAAAAGATTATTTGATTTTTCATTCTCTTTAATTGGATTTTTTATTTTACTGCCGGTTTTTATACTGATTGGTTTGGTGATAAAATTGACTTCTAAGGGCCCAGTTTTTTTTAGAGGAATAAGAATAGGAAAAGACGAAAGGCAATTTAGAATTTTCAAATTCAGAACAATGATACTTAATGCCGAGGAATTAGGAGGTCCTTCAACTTCAGGCGATGACCCAAGATTAATAAAGTTCGGTAAGTTTCTTAAAAAGTATCAACTTGATGAATTACCTCAGCTTATTAATGTGATAAAGGGAGAAATGAGCTTGGTTGGGCCGAGACCCGAAGTTCTTTTTTATGTTAATATGATGACAGAAGAAGAAAAAAATATAATTTTATCAATTAAACCGGGAATAACTGATCTTGCCTCAATTTGGGATTTTCACGAAGGTGAGGTGTTAAAAGGAAGCCAGGATCCTGAAAAAACATACATGGAAAAAATAAGGCCAGAAAAAACCCGTCTTCAGATAGAATATGTAAAAAATCGTTCATTTTTGTTAGACTTAAAGATAATCTTTAAGACGATAATAAAGGTATTTTATGGATAATATTGCGAATTACAAAAAAATGGCTTTGGAGACGAGAAAGACCGTGCTTCGCTTAATTTATCAGGCTCAAACCTCTCATATAGGTTCAAACTTTTCTTGTATAGACATACTTACTGTTCTTTACAACATTGCCAATGTAGATAAATATTTAAAAGAAGATAGGGACAGAATTGTTGTTTCTAAGGGTTGGGTTGCGGCAGCAATTTATGCGCTTTTGGCCGAAAAAGGAATTATACCAAAGGAGGATTTAGAAACTTACTGCAAAGAGGGAAGTAAATATATTGGACTGGTGGAGCCCTATGTTAGAGGCATAGAAGCGGCCGGCGGTTCAATGGGCTTCGGGTTACCATTTGGAGCTGGATTCGCTCTCGCCAAAAAAATTAAAAAAGAAAAAGGGAAAGTTTTTGTCTTAATGGGCGACGGAGAAATGGACATAGGAACCACTTGGGAGTCCGCCCTCATCGCGGCTCACCACAATTTGGATAATTTACTTGTTGTCGTGGATTTCAACGGGTTACAGGCAATGGGCAAAGTTAAAGAAATTTTGAATGTTGAGCCGTTGAAAGACAAATGGACGGCGTTCGGTTGGGAAGTCTTGGAAATCGACGGGCATAATTTCAAAGAGATAGAAAAGGCGCTTATTACTCCTTCAACTGATGAAGGAAAGCCAATAGTTATTATTGCCAAGACGATTAAGGGAAAAGGATGGAAAAGAGCAGAAAATAATAATCTTTTTCATTATAAAGCTCCTTCTAGGGAGGAATATGAAGAAGCATTAGATGAATTGAATAATGCCTAAAATATTGTTTCAAAAAGGACATAAAGTCAATCTTGGAAAAAGAAATCATCTTGGATTCAAACATTCAGAAGAAACTAAACAAAAAATTAGAAATGCGAGAATTGGCGTCAGGCAATCAATAGAAAGCAACCAAAAAAGAAGAGATACAATGTTAAGAAGAAAAGAAATTCTCGGATACATCAATTCCTTAGAAGCCAGGCAAAAAATTAGCAAAGTTATGAAAAGGAAGCCAAAATCAGAAGAACATAAAAGAAAACTAAGTAAAGCATTTCAGGGTGAAAAAAGTTCTTTGTGGCGAGGTGGCAAATCTTTTGAACCTTATTCAGTTAAATGGACAAAATTATTGAGAACTGAAATTAGGGAAAGAGATAATTATTTATGTTTTATATGTAAAATGCCAGGACGAGATATCCATCATATAGATTACGATAAGAAAAATTGTGAAAAAAGCAATTTATTAACTCTTTGTAGAACTTGTCATAGAAAAACAAATTTTAATAGAGAAAATTGGATCAAATATTTAAATGGCTGAAATAGTTAAACAACAAGATACAAGAAGAGAATTTATTGATGCGCTTTTAGAGTTAGCCGAAAAAGATAACAAGGTTGTTTTGATTGTGCCTGACGTAGGTTTTAATTACATTGAGGAGTTCAAAAAAAGATTTCCCGACAGATTTTTTAATTTCGGCGTAACCGAGCAAAGTACAATGATAATTGCCGCGGGATT
>CAYHAF010000007.1:0-24844 GCA_964354555.1 uncultured Candidatus Saccharibacteria bacterium | reverse complement strand
TATCATTTCAGAGCTAAGCAGTTTCCCGCTTCCTTGATTTCTATCAAGGCTTTTCGCCTTTTTCATCATTCAATTTCCCTTTTCATTTATTCAATTTTCAAAGGGCAAAACTGTCTATAGTAAAACAAAAATATATATTTCTGTCAACCCCAGCACCAAACGTAGATTTCCGCTAAACTAAAGTTTAGCGGCCGATCACACTCGCCTGCGAGTGCGTATATCTACGTTTGGTGCGGGGTCAAACAGAGACCGGGTTTCTGTAATTTCCTTTTTTAACAGGACTTTTTATGTTTTCAAGCCAATAAAAAAGGACCTTTTTGATTAAGGCCTTGTTTTTTTGATGATTTTCCCTTCGGTTTTCGATCTAAGTATCCATCAATTCTCATATGAGTTAGATTTTTTGAGTGATGATAATATTTATAGCCAAGCTTAGTAATTATTGCAGTTCGTTCTGCCCGAGTTAATCCGAATCTTTTTAACCACTGTGTTATGGCCTTTATGTCACGTCTGTCATATTTGTCTTTGCCCTCTGGTTTTGCTTTAAATATTTTCATGAAGAATCTGACAATACTGCTTCTATTTTTTGTAATTGCAATAATGTGTTTGCCTAAATACTCCGTTTTTATGAAACGGCCACCAGAAAGTATTTTACCCCTCGCACCGCCAACCCAATAGAGCCTGAATACTTGAATCTCTTCTCTATGTTCTTTGAGTAATCTATTCAGCACTGAACCAGATACGATGTTCTTGGCTTCAGAATATAGACAAACTTCACCTTTTGATTCTAAGAAGTCAATGAATTTTTTACGAGATTGTTCTGCGATTTTCTGTTGATATAATTGTCCTGCTGCTAAAAAAGCTTTACTTACATTTTTAGTCATTTCTTCACCTTGTTAATGTACTGTTTTTCTTAATTAGGTTAAGACAGAAAGGTCGGTTTGTCAACTGACTATCGGGTCACGCTTGATTCTCTTTTTAAAAAAGAGTATAATAAATGACTTTACTTTTTTGCACTAATATATGCCAGAAGATTTTATTAAAATCCGGGGAGCAAGAGTCAACAATCTCAAAAATATAGATTTGGATATTCCCAAAAATAAACTGGTGGCGATCACCGGCATTTCTGGTTCTGGGAAATCGTCTTTGGCTTTTGATACTCTTTATGCTGAAGGCCAGAGAAGGTATGTTGAGTCGCTTTCTGCTTATGCCAGGCAGTTTTTGGGAGTTATGGATAAGCCAGACGTAGACAAAATTGAAGGAATTTCTCCGGCTATTTCTATTGACCAGAGAAAAGTTTCCCACAATCCAAGATCCACTGTTGGCACAATTACTGAAATTTATGATTATCTGAGACTGTTATTTGCCAGGATCGGTGTGCCTCATTGCCCAAAATGTGACAGAAAAATTGCTCGTCAAACAATTGACCAGATTGTCGAGCAAATTACGAGACCCGGACTCGTAGGAAAGGAAATTACTATTCTGGGACCAGTAATTCGGGGTAAAAAAGGAGAACATCACGGTATTTTGGAAGAAATTCAGAGATCAGGTTTTGTAAGAGTGAGAATCGACGGAATCTTGCACAAGATTGAAGAAGCGCTCCAGCTTTCAATTAATAGTAAGAAAAAGCATAATATTGAAGTGGTAATAGATAGGTTAATTATAGATAAAGATCTTGACCGTTCCAGATTGGCTGATTCCATGGAAACAGCTTTAAAATTAGGCAAGGGAGTAGCTATAATAAATCAAAAATCAAAAATCAAAAATCAAAAATCAAAAGATACAGTTTTTTCAGAGCATTTTGCTTGTGAAAAATGCGGAATTTCTCTTCCTGAACTGGAACCCAGACTTTTTTCTTTTAATTCTCCTTTCGGAGCTTGTCCTTCTTGCCAAGGTTTGGGAGAAAAATTGGAAGTTGATCCAAAATTAGTAATTCCCAATTCCAATTTGTCTTTAGCTGAAGGAGCAATTTTTCCTTGGGCTTATGCTTCTCATAAAGTTGGAAGGCAGGGATACTTTTGGTGGAAGATAAAAGAAGTGGCCGAGAGGCAAAGTATTGATTTGGAAGCTCCAATCAAGGAATTGCCAAAAGAAAAAGTTGGTATGATTTTATACGGAGATGGAATTTCCGCCGCCCGCAAAAACGGACGAGCCTCGCCCAACGAAGTTGGGTGGGAAGGCGTTATTCCTTGGTTAGAAAGAAGATATCACGAAACTGAATCAGACTATGCCAGGGAAGAAATAGAAAAATATATGATTGAAAGGGAATGCGAAAAATGCCGGGGAAAAAGATTAAAACCCGAAGTTCTGTCAGTGCGAATCTTGGAAAAATCCATTGCCGATATGGTTGAGCTTCCGATTGAAAAACTGAAGAAATTTTTTGAAGAAATTGTAGAAAAAGAATCTTTGCCTGAAAATGAATCAAAAATAGCCAGACCCATAATAAAAGAAATTTTAAACCGACTCCAATTTTTAATTGATGTAGGATTAGATTATTTAACCTTGGACCGGAAAGCCGGCACCTTAGCCGGCGGGGAAGAGGAGAGAATAAGGTTGGCCACTCAAATTGGCTCCAAACTGACTGGGGTTTTATATATTTTAGACGAGCCCTCAATCGGCCTGCACACCAGAGATCAGGAAAGATTGATTGAGACTTTAAAACAATTAAGAGATTTAGGAAACTCGGTTTTGGTTGTAGAGCATGATCCTCAAACAATTCTTGCTGCTGACTGGATAGTAGATGTTGGTCCAGGCGCAGGGAAAAAAGGAGGAAAAGTTATTTTTCAGGGAACAAAAAATGAGTTGCTGAAATCCCATACTTTGACGGGGGAGTATCTTTCAGGAAGAAAAAAAGTTGAATTTCCGGAATCTCTAAAAAGAAAAGAAAAAAAGGAAGAACAAAAGTTTTTAACAATAAAAGGCGCCAAAGAGCATAATTTAAAGAATATTGATGTTAAAATTCCTTTGGGGAATTTCGTTTGCATTACTGGAGTTTCTGGGTCCGGGAAAAGTTCTTTAATGAATGATATCTTGGCAAAGGCTTTAATGAAAAAATTTTATAATTCCAAAGAAGAGCCGGGAAAACATAATGAAATTTTAGGGATTGAAAATTTAAATAAGGTAGTTTTAGTTGACCAATCTCCAATTGGCAGGACACCAAGGTCAAACCCGGCAACCTACACCGGAGCTTTTACCTACATCAGAAATCTTTTTGTTGAATTAAGAGAAGCCAGGATTAGAGGTTATTCGGCTGGCCGTTTTTCATTTAATGTAAAAGGCGGAAGATGCGAAGTTTGCCAGGGACAGGGGCAGATAAAAATTGAGATGTATTTTTTGCCCGACGTTTATGTCCAATGTTCAGAATGCAAAGGCAAAAGATTTAATAGAGAAACATTGGCAGTTGAGTATAAGGGAAAAAACATAGCTGAAATTTTAGAAATGACAGTTGAGGAAGCCTTGGATTTTTTTAAAAACATTCCTAACTTGAATCAAAAATTAGAAACCCTTAATGAAGTAGGTTTAGGTTATATGGAATTAGGACAGCCAGCCACCTCTTTGTCAGGAGGAGAAGCCCAAAGGATTAAATTGGCCACTGAATTATCTAAAAAAGCAACTGGAAATACTTTGTACATTTTGGACGAACCTACAACTGGTTTGCACCCGGATGATATTAAAAAATTAGTTTTAGTTTTGAAAAAATTAGTGGAAAAAGGAAATACAATTTTAGTAATAGAACATAATTTAGATGTTGTAAAAAACTCTGATTGGATAATTGACCTTGGTCCTGAAGGCGGAGAAAAAGGAGGATATATAGTTTGCGAAGGGACTCCTTTGGAAATTATTAAAAATAAAAAAAGCTACACAGCCAAATATTTGAAAGAAGAGATAATTGAAAGGGGTTGACAAAATAAAAGTAAGATGATATAATTGAAGTAGGAAAATAAGAAGAGTTTGCTCTTTTAAAAGTTAAGAATACTTACGGATTGGTAGTCATAGCCAAAAGCCACTGATTTTTCAGTAGTTTCTGGCTATGACTATAAAGTAGTCTGGCAGGAAGGTGAAAGAAAAAATGGGAAAAATCAGTGTTGACCAATCCCATCAGGTAGTGGCCACTCTGATCCAGAACGCTGACTGGGAAGAAATCGATTTTGAGAGAACTGGACTGCAAGATTCAGTGATTCGAAATCCTAAGGAAGCGGGACGGCAGTTCACTGCTTTTCTCAAGAATGGTGGCAGAGTGATCATCGGCGAGCCAAGGATTATCTCCGTTGACCGAAGCAAGTCTTTCGACCCAGTGGCGCTATTGGGCCAGGGTTGGACTATCGATGAGCAGGACGAGCGTTCGTTCGTTCTGAACCAGATAGACTTTGCCAATGTTCGGCTTGAACACATGCTCAAGGAGGACGAAGACCACATTAGCGGCGAGGAGAAGCTCGCACGATTGAAGAAGGCAGGCTATGTACGCTTGGATGCCAAGATTTTCCAGGCACTTTGGGAAAACCAATCATTGATTCCTGAGTCCTGGAAGAAAAAGACTAACGGCAACACGACTTATGTCTTCTTTGATGGCACTATTTTGCGCAGTCCGGGCGGCCGCCGCAGTGTCCTCTGTTTGTACTGGGATGATGGTCGGTGGCGCTGGCACTGTCGCTGGCTTGAGGATGATTGGCGCGTCGGTGATCCTTCGGCGGTCCTCGCAAGTATTTAGTCCTTTGGACTTCGTTCGTCCCTGGACTTAGTTTGCAACTCCCCAAAAGTGCTATGCATTTTTGGGGATTTTTCGTTTCTCGTGATATAATAATAGCGGTAGTAGGCGAATACGCAGACGGTTACGGCTTTCTGCTACCGAATCCAGTATTCATATGCCGAGATTATCTCCGGTCAAGGCTTGAGATAGAGGGGTGTATGAAGGACTTTCAAAAAAATAAAGATACTTGGTATAGAACGCTAGGGCATTTAAAATGCCGAATACGACTCAATCCTGAGAATATTCAAAGGACGGTGTCATAGACGGCTTTCTGTACATTTTTGCGCAGTCCGAGCGGCAACCGCAATGTCCTCTATTTGTACTGGAATGATGGTCAGTGGAACTGGAACTATAACTGGCTTGAGAATGATTGGAACGTCAATGATCCTTCGGCGATCCTCGCAATTCTCTTTATTTCTCTCCCTGTTTTTTGGGAGAGTTTTGTCTAAAAAGCTGACCTTGCCATCCGCCAAGCATCTTTCCGATTTCGTCTATTTTTAAAGATAAAGTTAGGTATTTTTTATTATCTAGGGATTTTGTTTCCCAAAGTATCATTAAAAATATCTTAAGAGTGTCTATTTTTCTTATCGCTAAGCGTATGTAAGGTAGTTTTTCCTCTCTGGGAAGGAAACTGGCAGCAGTGATTGCTTCTATAGCATCAACGAAAAAATTGTCGATTTTTTGCCCAAGAGAATATCTATGTGTTTTCGGTATAACCGGATAATATTGATACCAAAGTAAATAAACATTTTTTACTTTCTGTAAAATTGGCAACAGCGTTGCGTTACTTGTAAAATTTCTATGAAAATTCAGTTGACTCATAGTTTCAAAGATATTATTAGTTTGGATAATTTACTTTTTGCTTGGAAAGAATTTTTGAAAGGAAAAGGAAAGAAAAGAGACGTCCAGGAATTTTCCTTTCGTTTGATGGATAATATAATATCTCTTCATCAAGACCTCGCTCATCATACCTATAAACACGGTGGCTATCAAGCGTTCAATATTTCAGACCCAAAGCCAAGAAATATCCACAAGGCGAGTGTCCGGGACAGATTGATTCATCATGCCATCTACCGCAGACTTTACCCATTTTTTGATAAAACTTTTATCGCCGATTCTTTTTCCTGTCGTATAGGCAAAGGAACGCACAAAGCGCTGAACAGGTTTCGTTCTTTTGCCTTTAAAGTCAGTAAAAATAGCACCAGAACCTGTTGGGTTTTAAAATGCGACATTAAAAAATTCTTTGCCAGCATTGAGCACAACACTTTGATAACCATTCTGCGAAAATACATACCTGACGAAGATATTTTGCGGCTTTTAGAAACGGTGATAAGCAGTTTTTCGAGCGTTGGCCGAAAAACAGGACTGCCCCTTGGCAATCTCACTTCCCAGCTTTTTGTAAATATCTATATGAATGAGTTTGATAAGTTCGTAAAGCATAAACTAAAAGCAAAATACTATATCAGGTACGCCGACGATTTTGTTTTAATGTCAGAAGATAGAAATTGGTTGGAAGCACAAATCCCACGCATCAATAATTTTCTTCAGAGAAAACTGAGACTCGTTTTGCATCCTCAAAAAGTTTCCATAAAAACACTTTCTTCGGGAATCGATTTTCTCGGTTGGGTGCATTTTCCGGACCATAGAGTGCTCCGCGCAACCACAAGGAGACGGATGACGGAAAAGATAAGAATGACTCGCCGAACAGAAACGTTCAATTCATACTTAGGGCTCTTGAGCCACGGAAATACATATAAAATTCAAAAAGAGATTTCGAGATTTTTCAGTTATGAAACAGAATAAAAGAAATAACCCTAATTGAGTTAAGGTTCCTACTTAGAGCATGGGGGTTGACAGCGTTAGCTACTACCCCTATATTTATAAGTAGAAAATTAGCAGTCGAAAAATTATAATTATTAGCACTCCGAATTACTAATCAGTACGAACAAGCGAATTTTAAAAAAGAATAAATTATTCGTATATTCGTAGAGATTCGTAATTCGTAGGAAGATTATGAAAATAAAACCACTATCAGACCATATTTTAATAGAGCCGATTAAAGAAGAAGAAAAAACAAAGTCAGGAATTCTTTTACCGGAGACTGCCGAAAAAGAAAAACCGGAACAAGGCAGAGTAATTGCGGTTGGGCCAGGTAAAATGACGGAAGATGGAAGAATTATTCCTCTTTCCGTTAAAGCAGGTCAAAAAGTTTTATTTACAAAATACGGTCCAAATGAAATAAAGGTCGGCGAAAAAGAGTATTTAATTGCTAAAGAAGAGGATATTCTCGCGATTATAGAGTAATCGCGAGAAATTCCAAAATTCTAAATCCCAAATCCTAAATAAATCCAAATGATTAAAATCCAAAACGAGTTTAGAAAATTAAAAATTGGAATTTATTTAGAAATTAGAAATTCGGATTTAGAAATTATTTAAATATATGGCAAAACAAATTTTATTTGACGAGGCAGCCAGGAAAAAATTGAAGTCCGGGGTTGATCAGTTAGCCAATGCAATAAAAGTTACTTTAGGACCCAAAGGCAGATATGTTGTTTTGGATAAAGGTTTTGGATCCCCTGAGATTTGTGACGACGGAGTGACAATAGCAAAAGAAATAGAACTGAAGGATAAAATTGAGAATTTAGGAGCAGAGATTATGAAAGAAGTGGCCGAAAAAACAAATGATATGGCTGGTGACGGAACAACTACAGCTGTTGTTTTATCTCAAGCTATAGCTACTGAGGGTTTAAAAAACGTTGCTGCCGGAGCTAACCCCTTGGCTTTGAGAAAGGGTATTGATAAAGGAGTAAAAGAAGTCATTGATAATTTAAAGAAAATATCGAGACCAGTTTCAAAAAAAGAAGAGATTTCTCAGGTAGCAGCAATAGCTGCTTTGGATCCTGAAATCGGAAATTTAATTGCCGACATAGTTTCAGAAGTAGGGAAGGACGGCGTGATAACCGTTGAAGAATCAAAAAAATTCGGCTTGGAAAAAGAAATTGTAAAAGGTCTTCAGTTTGACAGGGGATATGTTTCTCCTTATATGGTAACCAACGTTGAAAGAATGGAGTCAATTTTAGAAGATCCATATATTTTGGTTACTGACAAGAAAATTTCAGCTTTAAATGATATTCTGCCGGCAATGGAAAAAGTAGCCCAAACAGGGAAAAAAGAATTAGTGATTATTGCCGAAGAAGTTGAGGG
The DNA here is from genome assembly GCA_964354555.1 of uncultured Candidatus Saccharibacteria bacterium. Taxonomy (GTDB): domain Bacteria; phylum Patescibacteriota; class Minisyncoccia; order Minisyncoccales; family JAHCRE01; genus CAYHAF01. The sequence goes on along the minus strand of CAYHAF010000007.1, from coordinate 16,896 downwards.
TGATGCTTTAGCTACTTTAGTTGTCAATAAATTAAGAGGAATGTTTAATACTTTAGCTGTCAAAGCTCCTGGCTTTGGCGACAGAAAAAAAGAAATGCTTCAAGATATTGCTATTGTGACTGGAGCCCAGCTGGTTTCCGAAGAGCTGGGATTAAAAATGGAAAATATTGAGTTGAAACATTTAGGCAGGGCGAGAAAAGTTGTTGCCGAAAAGGAAAAAACTACAATTATTGACGGACAAGGCAACAAAGAAGACATTGATGCCAGAGTAAAACAAATCAGGGGTGAATTAAAGGCCACTGAGTCTGATTTTGACAAGGAAAAATTGCAGGAAAGATTGGCAAAATTGGCTGGAGGTGTTGCGGTAATTAAAGTTGGCGCAGCCACAGAAGTTGAGCAAAAGGCAAAACAAAGAAAAACCGAGGACGCTTTGAATGCCACAAGGGCGGCAATAGAAGAAGGAATATTGCCGGGCGGAGGAGTTGCTCTTTTCAGGAGTGCTCCTTATTTGGAAAAAATAACTTTAGAGGGCGATGAGAAAACCGGTTTGAATATTTTACAAAAAGCTTTGGAGATGCCTTTAAAGCAAATTGCAGAAAATTCCGGCTTGGATGGAGAAGTTGTGGCAGCTGAAGTAAGAAAACAGCAAGGAGCATTTGGTTTCAACGCTCAAAAAATGATTTATGAGGATTTAATTTCAGCCGGGATTATTGATCCGACAAAGGTTGTTAGAGCGGCTTTAGAAAACGCAGCTTCAGCAGCTTCAATGTTGCTCGCAACTCAAGCGGTCGTGGCTGAATTGCCGGAAGAAGAAAAGAAAAAACAGATGCCGGAGATGCCAGAAGGATACTAACTAATCTTAAAAGCCCCTCTCTTTTTACAAAAAGGGAGGGGCTTTTTTGTTGATTAGAATTAAGGTATAATAGGAATAATGGTAAGAAAAAAAGTCAAAAAATACAAAATATCAGAAGCCGTTTCGGTAATTGCCCATCACTTAAAAAACCCCATTGCTATAATTAAAGGATATCTCGAAAGTTTAATTGCCGGAGATTGCGGAGAAGTTAACCAGGAACAGAAAGATTATCTAAACGATGCCCTCATGAACGTGAAAGAAATGTCACAGTCCATCAATGACTTAATTGATATTTCCAGGATTGAGGAAGGGGAATACAAAATAATTTTTAAACATGTTTCTTTAGAGGAAATAATTTTTCAAGTTCTTTCCGATTTTTTCCATTGGGCTAAGGCTTCAAACTGTAAAATTATTTTTAAAAAACCGAAGAAAATGCCCCAAGTTTTGACCGATCCGAAAAAGATAAAATATGTGATTGAGAATATAGTTTCCAATGCCATAAAATATAATTTAGACCCCGGTATAATTGAGATTTCAGTTGAGCTGAAACAGACAAAAAAAGAGATTTTATTCAGTTGCAAAGATAATGGGATCGGAATTCCGGAGGAAGACTATAAAAAAGTTTTTTCAAAATTCTACCGATCGGAAAAAGCTTTGGAGAGTGATCCTTCGGGTTCTGGCCTGGGCTTATATGTCAATAAAGCAATAGTTGAATTATCGGGCGGTAAAATCTGGTTTACTAAAAATAAAAACGGCAGGGGCATGACTTTTTATTTTTCTTTGCCCATCGCTAAACTAAAGAAATAAACCCCGTTAGAAAGGGCAAGACGATTTTAATCTACCCGCCCTTTCTAAAATAGAGAGTTCAAAAGAAACTTTCTAACGGGGTAAAAGATTATGTTTAAAGAAAAGCCAAAAATTTTGATGGTAGAAGAAGACAGATTTTTAAGAAAGATTTACAAAAATAAGTTTTCCAAAGCTGGTTTTGAATTTAGAGAGGCAATTAGCGGAGATGAAGGATTAAATAAGGTTTATTCCGAAAAGCCAGATTTAATTTTATTAGATTTAATGCTTCCAAAAAGAAGCGGCTTTGATGTTTTAATGGAATTAAAAAGGGATAAAGGAACGAGAGAAATTCCTGTGATTATATTATCTAATCTTGCTCAGGAGGAAGATATCAAACGAGTCTTGTCTTTAGGGGCGAATGATTATCTTATCAAAACAGAAGTAAGTCTGTCTGATGTAATCGATAGGGTTAAGGAATGTTTGACTAAGATTAATTTAAAGAAATAATTTTAATTTATCTCAGATAACTAAATTCTACTCCTGATATTATTAGGAACATGAAAATTACTGAAGAATTCCTAAAGAAAATTTTAGTTGACTCAGATTTTATTTCAGAATCTGATTTTAATTTGGCTAAAGAAGAGGCGAAAAGAAGAAGTCAAAAACTTGAGGAAATTTTAGTTGAAAAAGGATTAGTCTCTGATGAAGACCTTGGAAGACTAATAGCTGATGAAATAAAATTTCCTTTTATAAATTTACAAAAGATAACAATAAATAAAGATGTTTTGGAGATTATTCCCGAAATCGTAGCTAAAGAGCAGGGAATAATCATTTTTGAGAGAACTAAGGAAGGACTGAAAGCTGCAATGTTGAATCCAGAGGAATTGGAGATTAAGGAGTTTATTGAGAAAAAAACTGGTGAAAAAATAATTCTTCATTTTACTACTAAAAGAAACATTCTTGCCACTTTAAAATATTACAGAAAAGAAATAAAAGAAGAATTTGAGGATCTTATTGGAAAAAGCGTTGAGGAATTTAAAAAAAATGAGCCCAGGGCTCCCCAATCTTTGCCTATTATTAAAATCGTTGATTTGATTTTAAATTATGGTTATGAAAACAGGGCCTCTGATATTCATATAGAACCTTACGCAAAAAAAACCATTTTAAGATACAGGATTGACGGTATTTTGCACGATGTTTTGGAATTACCCAGAGATATTCATGATTTTTTAGTTTCAAGAATTAAAATATTGGCAAAACTGAGAACTGATGAGCACGAATCCGCTCAAGATGGTCACTTTTCATTTGAGACTTCAGAGGAAAAAATTGATTTAAGAGTTTCAATAGTTCCGATAGAAGAAGGAGAGAAGATTGCCCTAAGGATCTTAGCCGAAAAAACCAGAGGGCTTGACCTTGAGGGTTTAGGATTAAGACGGAGAGACCTCAAAATTCTAGAAGAAAATATAAAAAAATCCTGGGGTATGACCTTAGTTACAGGTCCGACTGGCCATGGTAAAACCACCACTCTTTATGCTATTTTAAAGGTTTTAAATAAAAGAGAGGTCAATATTTTTACCATTGAAGATCCTATTGAGTACGATATTGAAGGAATAAATCAAATTCAGGTCAATCCCAAAACAAACCTGACCTTTGCTGAAGGTTTGAAAGCCATAGTTAGGCAAAATCCCGATATAATCATGGTAGGCGAGGTTAGAGATGAAGAAACGGCAAAATTAGCGGTTAATGCGGCAATGACCGGTCACTTAGTTTTATCAACCTTTCATGCTACTGACTCTGCAACCACTTTGGTAAGATTGTTAGATATGGGCATTGAGCCGTTTTTGGTTACTTCCACGGTTAACTTGGTGATAGCCCAAAGATTAGTCAGGAGGATTTGTCCAAAATGCATTGAAAGTTTTGAAATTTCCTTCTCTGAAATTTCAAAAATACTTAGTAAAGAATTAGCTTTAAAACTTTCTAAAGGAAAAGAAAAAATCAGGATTTTTAGAGGTCGAGGTTGTCCGCTTTGCCAAAAGACTGGATATCTTGGTAGGGTTGGTATTTTCGAGTTTTTGGAAATGACCCAACCCGTTAAAGACTTAGTAATAGCAAAATCAGACGCTCAAAAAATAAGAGAAGCAGCTCAAAAAATGGGCATGATTACCATGATTGAAGACGGCCTTCAAAAAGTAGAAGAAGGGGTAACAGCCTTAGAAGAAGTTTTAAGGGCAATAAAAGAATAATAATAAATACATGTTTTCAAATTTAACCAAAGAAAAAATATTTTTTACCCAACATCTTTTTTTAATGATTAAAGGCGGTCTTCCAATCACAGAGGCTTTAGAAACCCTGAAAGAAGAAACAAAATCAAAAACTTTTAAAAAAGCTCTTGAAGATATTATCAAGAGAATATTAGAAGGGGAGACTTTAAATCAGAGTTTGGCCAGACACCCTAAGATTTTTGACCAGTTTTTTCAAGGAATCGTCAAAATTGGAGAAGAAAGCGGAACCTTGGAAGAAAATTTGCAGTATCTTAATTCAAAACTAAGGTCAGATTATGAGATAAAAAGAAAAACAAAAGGAGCTTTGATTTATCCTTTAATTGTCATATTTCTGGCTGTTTTTATTGGTTTTTTTGTTTCTTTTTTTGTATTACCTAAGGCAATGGAGATATTCCAGATGTTTAAGTTTGAATTGCCTTTATCCACCAGGATTTTGATATTTCTATCTTCTTTTTTGAAGAAAAACTGGATTTTGGTAATAATTTTTGTTTTTTTTCTTATCTTTCTATCTCAGTTTTTTAAAAGATTTAGATTTTTCCGGTATTTTTTTGACAGAATCAGCCTTTCTTTTCCGGTTTTTGGCCCGGTCTTCAAAAACGCAAATTTAGTTCAATTCTCCCAAAGTTTTTACACTCTTTTAAAAAGCGGAATCCCTATTATTGAGACTTTTGATATCTGTATTCAAAACTTGCCAAACGAGGTTTTAAAAGAAAGCCTTGCTTCAGTTAAAGCAGAAGTTGAAAAAGGAGGAAAAATGAGTCAGGGTTTGAAAAATTCTTCAAAGATTTTTCCTCCCATTTTTTCACAGATGGTTTTGGTGGGAGAAAAATCAGGGTCCCTGGAAAACAGTTTTCTCTATTTATCTCAATTCTATCAAGAAGAAGTTGATTCGGCGCTTAAAAATATTTCTATTGTTTTGGAACCGCTATTATTAATATTAGTCGGGCTTTTTGTTGGCTTTGTAGCTTTAGCTATTATTACTCCGATCTTCAAATTTACCGGCAGTCTTAGATTCAGATAATTTTGCAAATTAACTTTCAAAATAGTGTCAAAACTATTTATTTTTACCCCTACAACAATCAAGCACAAAACTTTGCTTGAATGTCAGCGAAGGCAAAATGCTTTTAATATAGGGGTTTATCCAGCACCACTTTTAAATAATAAAAGTGGTGCTGGATTTACTTTGCTCGAAATTTTATTGGTAATAGGAATAATTTCCATTTTACTAGTTTTTATTATGCCTCCAAGTTTTGATTTTTATAAAAGCCAGCAATTAGAGACTCAGACTCAATCAGTAATTCAGACTCTAAGAAGAGCTCAATCAAAAGCGATGGCAATGGAGTTGGATTCACCTTTTGGGATTTATTTTGGCACTTCGAATTACACCTTATTCAAGGGCAGTTTTTATTCTGATCCTGGTCGTGATTTGCAGTATGATGAGATTTTTGATCTTCCTGAAATTATAAATGTTAGTGGCTTGAATGAGATTGTTTTTTTAAAATCAGAAGGAGTGCCAGATGGGGTTTCAGCTTATTGTGGAGGTATTTGTACTCCTTGTTCTAATTTAAATAGCAGTCAGTGCCCGCAACAGCAAGGATGCCGTTGGCGAGGGGGGCGATGTAGAAATAATCCTGGTTGCACTTCTTGTAATAGTTATCAGAATCAGTCAGATTGTGAAAGTCAATTAGGTTGTGCTTGGCAACCAGAAATCCGAGGAGGAAACATTATTTTAAGCGTTGATAATAAAACCAGGACAATAAATATAAATGAAATAGGAAGAGTCAATCTCGAGTAAATTATGAATTCAAAGAATTTAGAAGAAGGACAATCTTTAATTGAATTGATAATTGCGATAGCTTTGTTTGCGGCCGTTATTTTAGGTTTGAGTTTATTTATTTTTGACAGTTACAATGCAAGTCGTCTGGCCTTAGATATGACAAAAGCCGATTTTTTGGCAGAAGAAGGCTTAGAGGCCGCAAGATCAATCAGAGATAATAAGTTTTCAGATTTATTAGCCGGATCTCATGGCTTAATAATTTCCAACGGTCATTGGATTTTTCAGGGAACCACTGAAGATTTGAGCACTGAGTTAAATGGAGGCAAAAGAGTAATCAAAATTGAAAATGATCCAATTGATCAAAATATGAAAAAAGTTACCTCAACTGTCACCTGGAAATTTACTGAAAACAGATCTGAAGAAGTTAAGTTAATCAGTTATCTGACGAATTGGCAGAAAGGAATAGAAATTAGGAAACCAACTGCGCGTACCGATTCCGGCGGGCATACTACAAATGATTCAAGAGCCTATGATAGTCCCGATGGAACTACTTTTGCAACTACTCGCTATAATTTTACAGCTAATCCTTCCATAACTTTCCATAATTGGCAGCTGCCAACTCAAAGTTATAACTCCATAGTTTTAAAATATCGTTATCATGCGGAAGGAGCGACTAATGATACTTATGCTGTCGCTTACTCAACCACCGGATGTAGTGGAGTCTTTAATGATTTAGTTTCCCCCACATCAGCTGCAGCATCTGATAGTACTGTTTCAATTAATCTTTCTCCTTCTCAGAATTTATCTCAACTTTGTCTTAAAATTTATACCCGGAGAGTTGGAGGATCTGATGGGAGAAATCTCTTCACCAGAGATATTTGGACTGAAGGAACTTATTAAATTTTTTTATGAGAAATAAGAGTTTTACCTTAATCGAATTATTGATCTATACAGCCATTATTTCATTGGTTTTGGTTTTAATCACCGGATTTTTTTGGAATATCGTATCCGGTAATATTAAAGAAAATTCTTACCAGGAAGTGCAGCAAAACGGCCGTTTTGTGATGACTAAAATAACACAGGAAATAAAAAAAGCAATTGGAATTAATAGTCCTGTCCAGGGTTTTTCTGCTAATTCCCTTTCTTTAATGATGTCTGATTCTAATTTAAGCCCTACGATTTTTAGTGTTTCAGGAGGAAAATTAATGATCGTTCAAGGAACTTCAGCTCCAATTGAATTGACGACTGATCAGATAGTAGTGAGTAATTTACAATTTACTAATTTGTCTTATTCAAATACCCCAGGGACATTAAGAGTGGAAATAACACTGGAAAGCTTAAATCCTGCTGGAAAAACTGAGTATCAGGCATCAATAGATTTAAAAACTACTGTTTCTTTATTAAAAGGACCATAAAAATGAGAGGTTTTTACCCCGCACCACTTTTATGTATTACGTATATATATTAAAAAGTAAGAGAAATAATCAACTATATATTGGCTCTACCAATGATCTAAAGAAACGATTGTTAGAGCATAATAATGGTAAGCAAATTTATTCAAAGCGTTATATGCCATGGGGAGTTTTGTATTATGAATCTTATAATAAGGAGTCTTTTGCCAGAACAAGAGAAAAAAGATTGAAATACAATGGCAATGCATTAAGAGAGGTAAAAAAAAGAATAGGACTCTTGCCATCTAAAAGTGGTGCGGGGTTTATTGCCTTAATTACAGTTTTTATAATTATATCTATAGCTTTATTAATCAGCTTAGGTTTCGGGCTGCTTAGTATCGGCGAGATTAATATGAGTTTTAAAAAAACCCAGTCCTCCCAAGCTTATTTTTTAGCTAATCTTTGCGCCGAACAAGCCCTAATGAAATTAAAGGAAAATATAAATTATCAAGGTAATGAAACTATAAATATTGAAAACGGCAGTTGCCAGATTCTCCAAATTGATGGACAATGGATAATAAAGACAATTGGTAACCAACAAAACGATATAAAAAAAATGATAATTTCTGTCAGCCAGGTAAATCCGAAAATGATTATTGACTCCTGGCAAGAAGTAGCTGATTTTTAAACGATTTTAGGCGTTTAACCCCGCCCTCTAAGCATTATGTATTATGTATATATTCTGCAGATAGAGAACAATAAATTATATATAGGATTTACTAATAATTTAAAAAGTAGGATTCAACAACATAAAAAGAGAAAACAATGTAAATTAATTTTTTATGAAGCATATCTGTCCGGGAAATGTGCCAGAGATAGAGAAAGAAAACTTAAGTATTATGGTAGTGCTTGGCGAGGACTCAAAAAGAGAATTGGTGCATAGAGGGCGGGGTGCTTCACTGCGTTTCGCATGTTCAATTTTTTTCAAAAACCTTTTGGCTTGGATATCTCTGACCACTCAATTGAAATTGTTTCTCTTTCAGGATCTTTGCAAAATCCGGAACTTTTAGCTTTAGAAAGAGTGATTTTACGGTCCGGAATCGTTCAGAACGGAGATATTATCCAAAAAGAAAAATTGGAAGAATACTTGAGAAACTCAGTTAATAGCCCCCGATTTGGAGTGATAAAGACAAGAAATTTTATTTTTTCTTTACCGGAATCTAAAACCTTTATTCATCATTTCAATCTTTCAGTTGAATTAAATGAAAAAGAGAAAATAAAGGCAATAGAAACCGAAGCCGTTAAAACTTTCCCTTTTCCTTTAGAAGAGCTTTATCATGACTTTACAATAAACGATAATGGAGAAGTTCTTTTGGCTGCTGTCCAAAAGAAAACTGTGGATGAATATCTGGAAGTTTTCAGGTCTTGTCAGATAAATCCAATGATTTTTGAGACTAATTCGGAAAGTTTAGCCAGAGCGCTTATTGAAGGCAATAGAGATACGGTTTTAATTTTGGATATGGGCGCCGAAAATACAGGTCTTAGTGTTTTCGACGGGCAAATTTTGAAGTTTAGCAATTCAATTGCCACTGGTGGGGAAAAATTAACTGAATTAATTTCGGAAAAGCTTGGTCTTAAAAAACCAGAGGCTGAAAAAATAAAAATTGAAACCGGTTTAAATCCCAAGAAAAAAAGAGGAAGAGTTTTCCTGGTTTTGCAACAGGAAATCCAATCAATTATTGGAAAAATCAGAGAGACGGAGCAATATTTAAAAGAAAAGACCGGAAAAAGAATAGAGAGGGTGATTTTAACCGGAGGTTCGGCGCTAATAGTGAATATGCAGGAATATTTATCAGATAATTTGGAAAAAGAGGTTATAATTGGGGATCCTTGGAAGAAAATAGATATAACGAAATTCTGTTTTAAAAAATCTTTAAATTTTGAGCCTATCTTTTTCTCAGGCGCTATCGGCACAGCTTTGAGGGGGTTAGGAAGAGATTATAAGAGGGCTGGAATAAATTTCTTAAAGGTTGTAAAATAAAGAATACAAATTATAAATCGAGCACATAATGAATTATGTGCTCGATAAAGGTCGTTTAAATAATTTAAAATTAAAAATTCAAAAATGAAAGGTTTTACTTTAATCGAACTTTTAGTCGTAATAGGAATTATAGTCATATTAATGACCGCTGCTTTAGTGGCTATCAATCCCTTTAAGCAATTTGCCATGGCTAATAATGCCAACAGGTGGAGCGGGGTAACAACAACAATGAATGCTATTTCCCAGAGAATGGTGGATAAAAAAGGAATACTGGGTTATGACAGTGATCCCGTCGCCGCAAACACCGATTGTCCAGGAGTAGGCGACGATGTCCCGGTTACTACTGCTATCAACATGGGTTCGGGCAGCGGAGATTATGATATTTGTGCTGCTCTTGTTACTGATAATTATGTGGGGGCAATGCCTTACGACCCTCAAAACGGAAACTATACTGATTGTTCAAGCTACGATACAGACTACACTATTCAGTGTAATGCGACTAGTCACAGGATTACTATTTGTGCGCTTTCCACACAGGATCCTGAGCCAGCAGACATTTGTATAACTCGCTAGGTAAATAACTTAGCATTAAAGAATTTTTTAAAAATCTTTAATGTTTTTCTTCCATTATGTTACCAATATTAACCATCATTATAGTCGTCATAGCTCTGATAATTTTCTGGCTTTTTGGCGGATACAACAGTTTGGTTACATTAAAAAACAGGGCTAAAGAAGCCTGGTCAGATATCGATGTCCAGCTAAAAAGAAGATATGACTTAATTCCGAACTTAGTTGAAACAGTCAAAGGTTACGCCACTCATGAAAAAGAAACCTTTGAAAAGGTTATAGAAGCAAGGGCAAAGGCAATGGGAGCCCAGACTGTGAAAGACAGGGCTGAAGCTGAAAATTCTTTGTCCCAGACTTTAAAAAGCATCTTTGCTTTGGCTGAAAATTATCCTGATTTAAAAGCAAGCCAGAATTTTTTGGAGCTCCAACGCGAACTGACTGATACCGAGGATAAAATTCAGGCGTCCAGGAGATTCTACAACACAAATGTCAGGGATTTGAATACCAAAATTGAGACCGTTCCGACTAATATAATTGCAAGCCTGTTCAATTTCCAGAAGATGGAATTTTTTGAGATAGCAGAAGCAGAAAAAGCGCCAGTTCAGGTTAAATTTTAAACATGACGCTCTATACCCAGGCCGAATCTAATATTCGGAAAACCTGGCTGTATCTAAGTTTCTTTTTTATATTGATCCTAGCTATTGGCTGGGTGATTTCTAATTATTTTGGAAGTTTTAGTATTTTTTGGTTTGCCTTGATTTTCAGTATTTTCAGTAGTTTTTTTTCCTATTGGTATTCTGATAAAGTTGTATTATTTTTTACCAGAGCAAAACCGATTGAAAAAAGCGATAATCCTGAGCTTTATAGGATTGTAGAGAATCTTTGCATTACAGCCGGCCTCCCTTTGCCAAAAATCTATATTTTAGAAGAGGCTCAGCCGAACGCTTTTGCCACGGGAAGAGATAAAAATCACGCTGTAATTGCAGTCACTCGGGGCCTTCTTGAAAAAATGGAAAAAACGGAATTGGAAGGGGTTATCGCTCATGAGCTTTCCCACATTGGGAACAAAGATATGTTATTACAAACTATTGTTGTGGTTTTGGTGGGAATAATTGTCATGCTTACTGATTTTTTCTATAGAATGAGTTTTTGGGGAAGAGCTCAAAGAAGAAACAGGAAAGAGGAGGGTAATGCAATTTTTTTTGTAATCGGTATTTTTTTAATGATTCTGGCTCCGATTTTAGCAAATTTAATTAAGGCCGCAATATCAAAAAGAAGAGAATTTTTAGCCGATGCGACTGGCGCCCTTTTAACTAGGTATCCTGAAGGATTAGCCAGCGCCTTGGAAAAAATAGCTAAAGACCAAAATTCCTTAAGTGTAGCCAGTAATGCCACTTCTCATTTGTATATTGCAAATCCTTTCAGAGGTCCTGGATTAAATAAAGTTAGCAACTTATTTTCAACCCATCCTCCAATTGAAGAAAGAGTTAAAGTTCTTCGTGACCTTCGTGTTTAGTGAAGATTTCAGTTGCTATTTTTCAGTTTCTAGTTACAAAATACTTTAGAAGCTATAAGCTAATAACCTAGAACCTAACTATGTATTGTCCAATCTGCAAAAAAGAATTAGAACAAGCAATTTTTTACGGAGTAGAGGTGGATTTTTGTCCCACTTGCCTCGGTCTTTGGTTTGAAGAAGATGAGTTAAGATTAGCAAAAGACGAAAAAGACAAAGACTTAAGATGGTTTGATATTGATTTATGGAAAGACATTAAAAAATTTAAAATTTTCCCGGGCATCAGACTATGCCCTTCCTGTCGTTTTCCGCTTTATGAAATATATTACGGAGACTCAAGAGTCATCGTTGATGTTTGCAATTTATGCCACGGAGTTTGGTTGGATAGGGGAGAATTCAAAAAAATTGCTGAATATTTGAGAAAAAAATCTAATTACGAAATTTTAAATAAATTTACAAAAAATTTATTAGTGGAAGCAGCTGAAATTTTAATCGGACCTGAAACTTTAAGGGAAGAAATTTTAGATTTTCTGGCAATTTTAAAGCTTTTGAATTATAAATTCCTTACTCAGCAGCCAAAAATTTCAGAAATAATTATTAGTTTGCCAAAATGAACCTCTCCGGCCCGAAAGCCGGGAGCTTCTTGACAAGGTATTAATATTTTTTAATTTCTTTATCTTCATTCACCTTTGAGGCAACAGAATGAAGCTGAAGAAGACCAATAGAAAGATTATTATATCCTAATTTCCGGGAAGGGTCGCATAGTTGGTCTAGTGCGTCCGCTTGGAGAGCGGATATACCGCAAGGTATCGCGAGTTCGAATCTCGCCCCTTCCGTTTTGTTCGGGGCGAACCAGCGCCCATAACGAAGTTATTGGCGCGGCCGAGCACTAAATAATTTAGTGTTCTGGTTCCACCCCCTCCGCATTAGTGATTAGTAATTTAGTTAATTATTTTTTAAAATTATGTCAGATTTAATTTCGGGTAAAATTTTTTGTAAAAAACCTTATTTAAAAGTTCTTTTTGTGGTTGCTGAGGCCTACCCTTATGCTTCAGTAGGAGGACTTGGAATGGCGGTTTCTTCTTTATCCAAGGCCCTTAGGAAGCTTGGTTTAGATGTACGGATTTTTATGCCAAAATATGCTTTAGTTGATGAAAGAAAATATCATTTAGAAATGGTTTCGAGAGGTTTAAAAGTTCCTACCGGTGAAACAGCTGAGGATAAAAAGATGTTGATTTGCAACGTTAAAAGATATATTCCTTCGGATTTAAACGTGCCAACATATTTTTTAGAAAATAGGGAATATTTTGAGAAAAGATCTAATGTCTATGGTTATTCTGATGATCCGGCGAGATTTACTCTTCTTTCCAGGGGGTGTTTGGAATTTTTACGTCAATTTGATTGGGTCCCGGATATTATAAATTGCACCGATTGGCATACAGGTGCTTTGCCAAATTATTTAGAGACAACATATAAAAAAGATCCAATTTTAAGCAAAATTAAAACCCTTTTTTCAATTCATAATCTTTATCATCAAGGAGTTTTTGACCATCGTTTTGTCTCAGAGTTGGATTTTGATGATGGAAAATCACCTATTGCTACCTTTTTCTCAGAAGAACTATTGAAACAAAATTTTATGAAAAGAGGGATTATTTATTCTGATTTTATAAGTACTGTTTCTGAAAACTATTCAAGAGAGATATTAACTAAAGAATATGGTGAAGGATTAGGTGATTTGTTAAAAGAAATAAGGACGAAAATTTTCGGCATTTTAAATGGAATAGATTATCAAGAACTAAATCCAGCAACCGACAAGATGATAGCTACAAATTTTAATTTGTCTACCTTAAGAAAAAGAGTTGAAAATAAGATACATCTTCAGAAAGAATTCAATTTAGAGGTTTCTGAAGAGACCCCAGTCTTAGGAATGGTTGGAAGATTGGATGAACAAAAGGGAATAGATTTGCTTTTCCCAATTTTTGAAACCCTAATTTCTGAATTTAATTGTCAATTTGTTATAGTCGGAGGTGGAGAACCAAAATACCGTAGCTTTTTTGAAGAGATGAATAAAAAATTTCCTAAAAAAGTTGGTTGCCACTTAATGTCCGACTTTACCTTGGCTAGGCATATATTTGCCGGATGTGACATGTTTTTAATTCCATCAAAATTTGAACCTTGTGGAATCACTCAAATGGAAGCAATGAGATATGGAGCAATACCCGTTGTAAGAAAAACCGGAGGATTAGCCGATACGGTTGAAAACTTCAATCCCATACAAAACACGGGGACGGGATTCGTATTTGAAAAATTCCATCATTATAATTTCTTAGGTACAATTGTTAGGGCCTTAGAAACTTATAAATATAAAAAAGTTTGGCAAGATTTGATGAGGAGAGCTATGAAAACTGATTTTTCTTGGGAGGCGTCCGCTAAAAAATATTTCCAAATTTACAAAAAACTCATCGTTTAATATGATCTGGACAAATTTTTTACATATTTACCAACCGCCTGACCAAAAGGAAGACACCTTAAGGCAAATCACCTTCGAATCTTATAAACAAATAATTGATATTTTAAAAGAAAACCCTCGAGCCAAGATTACTCTTAATATCACTGCTTGTTTAACGGAGCAGTTACTTTCTCTTGGCTTTAGAGATTTTATTGATGATTTAAGAGATTTAGTCAGGAATGGGCAAGTTGAATTAACGGGTTCTGCGAAATACCATGCTTTTTTGCCCTTATTGCCTCCAGCCGAAATTGAAAGACAGATAAAATTAAATTATGCAACGAATCGAGAAATTCTTGGTGATGTCTATAAACCAATAGGATTCCATTTGCCGGAAATGGCCTACTCTCGGAAAGTCGCTGAAGTAGTTGCTAACTTAGGTTATTCATGGCTGATTTTAAACGAAATATCTTTTGAAGGAAAACTTTTTTCAAAAATAGACACTACAAAAATATATAAATTAAAAGGCTTACCAGGATTGAAAGTTTTATTCCGAAATCGAAAAATAAGCGATCTAATTCAGCGAGGCCAAGTTTGTGAACCTTCAGAATTCTATAAATTATTAGAAGAAGAAATTAAAGGAAATGAATATTTTATTACGGCCATGGACGGTGAGACTTTTGGGCATCATCGGCCGAATCTAGATAAATTTTTGGCGAAGGTTTATAAAGAAGATAAAGTTAAAAGCCAGACAATTTCTGAAATTATTAATTCTTTTCCCCAAGGAGAAGAAATCAACCCTGTAGAAGGGAGTTGGGCTTCAATGGAATCGGAACTAAAAGAAAATATACCATTTGCCCAATGGAATTATCCTGGAAACCCAATTCATGAAAGACAATGGGAGCTTACTTATTTAGCAATAAATACCATTAATCAATATTCTTCTGATCAAAATTATAACGAAGCTCGTGAGATCCTTGATAAAGCTCTCTTTAGTTGTCAATATTGGTGGGCGAGCACTGTTCCTTGGTGGGAAGTTGAATATATTGAAAAAGGAGCGTATTTTTTAAAAAAAGTAATTGAGGTTTTGAAAACCGTGCCCGAAGATTTAAAAGAAAAAGCTCAAAAATTATATCAGGAAATTATATTTACTGCTTTTGATTGGGAAAGATCAGGTTTAGCCCATAAAAAGTCGATGGAATACACCAAAAAAATTATTAAAGAATTTGGTGAAAAAATTCCCGAACCTAAAACTCTACACAGTAAACGCTAAAATGAAAGCTGTGGAGACCCCCAATTTTTTAAAAAATAATATCTTGAAATTTCAGGATGATTTAATTTCACTTTTTGGAAATAAAAATCTTAAAATAAAAAAAATAGAAACCTTGAAAGAAAAGCTGATAATTGGAAATCGATATAAGGTAACTTGTTTAGCATTCCTTAAAAATCACTCTCCTTCAAAAATTATTTTACAAATTTATGACGATCAATATTATTTTAATAGAAATCTTTTTGCCTCGCAGCAATTAAGTGATCCAGAAAAAAAAGTAAGAGTGCCAGAAGTTTTTGGAATAGATAAAAAATTAAAAACAATCTACCGCGAATACTTAGAAGGAAACTTTGTTTATGATTTGATATTGAAAAGAAAATTAACACAAGAAGAAATTTATTCTTTTACGAAAAAAACCGCTCATTACCTTTTCTTTTTACATAATTTTAAATTTAAAAAAATTCCAACCTTTCTTTCGAAAAGATTAAATAGAAAAATAGAAAAAATAATTTTAAATTATACTTTAAAATTTATTAAACCAAATATAAAATCTTTAAAACCAATTTTAGAAAGAAATTTAAATAATCTGTTCAATAGAATGTATTATTTGGAAAAAATAAACAGAAAATGTTTAATCCATGGTGATTACCAAGCGGCAAATTTTGTTTTATCTCCAGAGAAAGGAATATCTCTAATGGATTTTGATACCTTAGAAATGGGTAACCCGGCCAGAGACTTGGGAAGATTTTTAGCTAATATTACTTACCTTTTGGGATTAAAAAGATATTCTCAAGGAGTAATTGAAAAAATCGAAAATTTATTTTTAAAAGAATATTTAAATCTAAAAAAGATAGAATTTAAACCCGATTTGAAATCTAATATTAATACTTACAAGGCGGAAATGATTCAATATATAATTTTAAGCAAGATATGGGGCGGACAAATCCCATCTTTCAGAAAACTTAAAGAACTCGTAAATTATCAAGCTAAATTATTGATTTTTTAATAATATGAAAATAGCTCAAGTGCCTGGAGATGAGATTCCTTTTTCTCCGCAGTTGCCATTTTCACCCTACAGCGTTGTTACAATCTCTTATTTTTTAGCGGAAGAATTAACTAAAAGAGGACACGAAGTTACAGCTTTTGTCCCAAGTGATTCGAAAACTTCTGCAAGAGTTCCGCGAAACTTACTTCCCTCTACTGACCCTCGTTTCAAAAAATATACGTTTAAAAAACGCTATGGTTTATTTAAACAATACTGTCGAGAAATTATTTCTCAAAGTGATCAGTTTGACATTATTCACGTCCACGATATTTATTTGGGAACGTTTAAGCTTCTTAAAAGCGTTAAAACTCCAGTTATTGGAACTTTTCATAACCCTCATTTTTATAAAAAAGACAAGAAACATTTTAGCAAAACAAGATTTGTCGCTATTTCCCAAAGCCAAATTAATAATAATCCGGGATATAATTTTATAGGAATGGTTTATAATGGTATTTTAGTCAAGAACTTTTTATTTAATAATAAGCCCAAAGATTATTTATTTTGGATCGGAAGAATTTCTCCTGAAAAGGGACCCTTGGAGGCAATTAAAATCGCTAACAGGGCAAAAAGAAAGTTAATTATGGCAGGTCCTATTCCTCCTTTTCATAAAAAATATGTAAAAAGGTTTCTATCAGAAGTAAAAAAATCAAGATATGTAAAATATATAGGGGCAATTTCTAATTTCAAAAAGAAGATTAATTACTTTAAAAATGCCTATGCGCTTATTTTTCCCATTAAATGGGAGGAACCTTTTGGTTTGGTGATGGTTGAAGCAATGGCTTGCGGGACTCCAGTTGTCGCCTTTAATAGAGGATCTGTTCCCGAAATAATTAAAGAAGGGAAAACTGGCTTTATTGTTGAAAATATTTACCAGATGGCAAAGGCAATTGAGAAAATTCCCGAAATCTCGAGAAAGGAATGCCGA
>CAYHAF010000006.1:0-25685 GCA_964354555.1 uncultured Candidatus Saccharibacteria bacterium | reverse complement strand
TCTTCAGAAGTTGGGGAAAGAAAGCCTAATGCCAAAATATACTATGAAGCATTAAGGAGACTTTCCGTTAAACCAGAAGAAAGTGTTTTCATCGCAGACGAAGTAGCAGAAGACTTAGTAGCAGCAAGCGGATTAGGGATTAAAACAATTTGGTTTAATACTAAATCAAAAGGTTGGTGGGGGAAAGATGACAAGAATGTTTTGAAAATATATAAGCCAAATGCAACTATTAAAAAACTTAGTGAGGTTATAAATGTAATTGAGAAGCTGTAAAACAGGTAAAACATCGTCTATCAGGGGACACCTGACGAAAAGTACAAAGAAAAATCACCGCGTTCAGCAGTGACTTTTCTTTTTAGAAGAAAGGAAATTATATGTTTTCCATTTCTCCACTCAGATATTTATCGAATGCGTTTAGATCTAATAAGCCATGACCCGAAAGATTAAAGAGAATCGTCTTTCCTGTTTTTTCCTCCCTGCATTTCAATGCCTCGTCTATAGCTGCTTTTATGGCATAAGATGATTCCGGTGCCGGAATAATTCCTTCGCATTTAGCAAAGTCAATCGCTGCTTTAAAAACCGGGGATTGGGAATAAGATCTCGCTTCGACTATCTTTTCATTGCAGAGCAGAGAAATAATTGGAGCTTTACCATGATATCTTAGACCACCGGCGTGTATGGGATTTGGCATAAAAGTGTGGCCCAAAGTGTACATCTTTAACAATGGTGTCATTTCGGCGGTATCTCCAAAATCATATTTGTACTCTCCTTTAGTTAAAGAAGGACAGGCGGAAGGTTCTACGGCAATAATTCTCAATTTCTTTCCCATTTTCAATTTATCAGTTATAAACGGAAAACTGATTCCTGCTAAATTACTTCCTCCTCCGATACAACCAATAATGATGTCCGGATATTCATTAGCCATTTCCAGCTGTTTCTTTGCTTCTTGGCCGATAACAGTTTGGTGCATAAGAACATGATTAAGAACGCTGCCTAACGAATATTTTGTATCGGGATGCGAAACAGCATCTTCAATCGCTTCGCTTATAGCAATGCCAAGACTGCCACTATTTTCAGGACTTTCTTTTAATACTTTTTTCCCATAAACAGTATTTTGACTGGGGCTTGGGAATACATTTGCTCCGAAAATTTTCATTATCGACTTTCGATAAGGCTTTTG
Source organism: uncultured Candidatus Saccharibacteria bacterium (assembly GCA_964354555.1). GTDB lineage: Bacteria > Patescibacteriota > Minisyncoccia > Minisyncoccales > JAHCRE01 > CAYHAF01. Next base: position 24,505 of record CAYHAF010000006.1, on the reverse strand, counting down.
TTCGTAGGAGCATTTAACCATGTAGACAGTGCAATCTAGACCAAAAAAATTACAGGCCATAGCCAAGGCGCTGCCCCATTGTCCAGCGCCTGTTTCCGTTGTCAGTCTTTTCACTCCCTCCTTTTTGTTGTAATAGGCTTGCACTAAAGCTGTATTTAACTTGTGGCTTCCAACAGGGCTTACACCTTCATATTTGTAGTATATTCTAGCTGGCGTATCTAAGAATTTCTCCAATCTTTTTGCCCTAAAAAGAGGAGTGGGACGATAAAGCTTGTAGATTTCTCTTACTTCCTCCGGGATTTCTATTTCAGATTCAGTGCTCACTTCTTGTTTTATCAGTTCCATAGGAAATAGCCTGGATAAATCTTCAGGACCGATCGGCTTTTTAGTCTTTGGGTTTAACGGTGGATCTAAGGGTTTTGGTAAGTCTGGCAGGATATTGTAGAAATGGGTCGGTATATCCTTTTCTGATAATATAATTTTATTTTCCATAATTATTAAATCAGAAATTCTAAAGGTGTGTTACAACCTTTCGGTCTTCTGGGAATTATATGACGGGTAGTTTTTGGAGGAAACTTATTGCCATTCTTCGCGTGCAATAAAACTGCTCTTTTCGATACTTCTATACTTTTCCGGGGAATAACCTTGACTTTACTATCATTGTAATCTACCAGATAAGCCGGAATTTTATTAAGCCCAAGAAGACGGATCGTTTCTACGCGGTGATGTCCGTCAAGAATAGTCAGAGAATCTCTGTCGACAATTACCGGATTTTTTATTTTCTTGTCAATTAAAACTCTCTTTTTAAACTTTTTCAAATGCGCGAGATCCGTTTTCTCGTGAGGTTTCAATTTTTTGATTTCAATTAGTTCAATTTTCATATAAGAATAGAATTTCTGATGATTTTTATCTTCATCACTCGACCTTTACCCCGTTAGAAATCTTAACTGTATAATTATTACTGAAATATAATGTACCAAAAATTTCTAACGGGGTTTAATTTTTTGATGAAATTATTATTAACAAATAAAAAACCTCTCCTGCAAAGCCTGGAGAGGATTGAGAAATTACGCTCTAATTTTTAGTTTACGGACATCTCAAAACAGGACTTTGCATAAGGAGTCGCAAAGCCCACCAACACTCGTTAATCTGAATTTTCTTAGTATTTCCGTAATTTTTCATACCATTATTAGTTTATAAGAAGCAATGATAATTGTCAATAGTTAATGAAAATCGCCAACAAGGCGATTTTTTGGTAAGACTTGACAAGGTTGTTTGGTCTGCTATACTTTACTGTAGTAATATGCTATAGTATAGTGTAGTAAAGTTAATTTATGGCAAAATGGGATAATCCAAAAACTGAAAACTTAATGAAAGCTATACTTACCCTAAAGAATACGAAGGAAGCGAAAAGATTCTTTCGTGATCTGCTTACGAAGCAGGAGATTATTGAATTTGGAAAAAGATGGCAGGTAGCTCAAATGCTAAACAAGAGAATCCCTTATCCTTTAATTAGAAAAGAAACAGGTTTAAGCCCAACTACTATTGCTAGAGTTTCAAAATGGCTAAATAGAGGAAAAGGCGGTTATAAGCTGATGTTACAGAGACTTCATCGTCACAATTCTTCCTCTTTCGGGAAAGGGTTGTGTTGAAGTTGGTTAATTTTTATCAAACCAGCCCCTTCCCGAAAAGGGAAGGGGCTTTTCATTTAAATAGGAATAAATAGTAAAAATACTATGTTACAGTCACACTTAAAAATAAATAAAATTGAGAAATATGTTCTGTTACCAGGAGACCCAGGAAGAATAGATAAGATACTGAATTATTTAACAGAGGTTAAAGAGTTAAATGTTAACAGAGAATTTCGTAGCTGTAATGGGAAATACAAAGGTATAAAAATCTCAATGGTTTCAACTGGAATAGGTTGTCCGGCTACTGCAATCGCTGTTGAAGAACTAGCAAATATCGGAGCCAAAGTTTTGATAAGAATAGGAACTTGTGGTGGTTTATTAAAGAAAATGCAACCTGGCGATATTGTGATTCCAAGTGCTGCAATATGTTTTGATGGGACCACCAAAGAATATAAGCCTAATATCAAAAAAATCGAAGCCGACAAAAAGATAACTGAATCATTAATAAAAGTTGCTGAAAAAATGGGGATAAAATATTTTACCGGTATTAATAGGGCGCACGATGCATTTTATGAACCTACTGAAAATCTTGTAAAACTAGCTGGGCAAGGATTTATTAGTTCGGAAATGGAATGTTCGGCTATCTTTATGTTGTCAAAGTTAAGGAATTTGAAAGCTGGAGCTATCTTAGTAGTTAATACTCCAGAACCACCAGAAGAAGTCGAAAAAGATCCCAGTATAGCTTATAGATTAGTAGACAAAAAGAAAGTACAGAAAGGCATAGACACTTCTATAAAAATTGCTTTGGAAACAATAAGAATTTTAGAAAAAATAATATGAACAAAAAAATTATTGGAATCTTAGGAGGAATGGGACCGGAATCAACCGCAATGTTTTACCAAAGCGTTATTCAACAATGCCAGAAACAATACGAGGCACAGTATGACGAGGATTACCCCGAAATATTTATTTACAACCTGCCTATTCCTGACGTAGTTGAAGGCATAAAAAATCCATCAAAAATTCTACCTATTTTGATAAAAGGAATTAGGAAGTTAGAAGATATTGGAGTTGATTTTATCGTTATTCCTTGCAACACGGTTCAATATTTTTATGACAATCTTAAGAACAGCATTTCAGTGCCATTGTTAAATATTGTTGAAGAGACAGCCAAAAAGATAAAATCTAAGAATTATAAAAGAGTAGGTTTACTTGCAACAATAACAACAATTGAAAACAAAATTTACGAGAGAATCCTTACTAAGTTTGGAATTGAAACAATAGCCCCGGAAGAACAAAATAAAGTCACAAAAATAATTCTGAATATTCTCGCCGGTAAAAAGTTAGAATCGGATAAATTGGAATTAATGAAAATAATTGAAAATATGGAACAAAATGGCGCTGAAGCAATAATTTTAGGGTGCACTGATATCCCTGCTTTATTAACTCAAAAAGATATAAATATTGAGCTTTTTGATTCTATTGAAGTTCTTGCGGAGGCAACTGTAAAGTATGCAGTTAGTAAATAAGCTAAATTAGTGTTTTTTTGTTAAAATGAAATTATGAAACTTATTCCTGAAAAAGAAATTATAAAAATTCCCATTAAAGACAATGGCGAAATATTGGTTTATGTTAAAGAATTCTGCCCCCAAATTATAATCAATTTAGCTCCTTATATTAAAAAAGAGAATAAAAAATCTTGTAAAGAAGCTACCTTTGTAAGAGAGGGAGTAGTAAAAAAATTGGTTGTTGCGCAAAGTAATCTTCCAAAAGGTTACCGATTAATGCTTCGTTGTGGTTATCGAACATTAAGTCTTCAAAAGAAAATGTATAACAAAAGGTACGATAAGCTAAAAAAAGAAAACCCTCAATTGAGCAAGGAAAAACTAAAAGATGAAACAAGTAAATTTATCGCCCCAATAGATATTGTTCCACCACATTCAACAGGAGGATCGATAGACATATCTATAATTGGACCGAATGAGAAAGAATTAAATATGGGAACAAAAATCGGAACCTTTACTGAAGAAACTTATACAAATTCAAGTGAAATTTCAAAAATCGCTAAAAAAAATAGAAAGATGCTAATTTCCGTAATGACAAAAGCTGGATTTGTGAATTATCCAACAGAATGGTGGCATTGGTCTTACGGTGATAGGGATTGGGCAGCAGTTCTAAAGAAGAAATATTCTATTTATAGAGGTATTTAATAATAATTTTTGGATCCTACGGTTCTCCATAAACCAAGTTCTAATATTGTACTATCCTCGGAGCTAACAAAAATCGCCAATCGGGTGGTTTTTTGTTTACACTGAATTCATTGAAGTGGTAGAATTAGAATATGAAAATATATTTCGCGGCTCACTCAACAACAAAAGATAATGAAGCAGAAATATCTTCGGGTTGGAAAAATATTGAATTGTCTGAATTGGGTATTCGACAATCCAAAGAACTGGGAGGGAGATTTAAGGATATAAAGATAGATTTAATCTGTTGTTCTGATTTAAAAAGAGCAGTAGATACAGTAAAAATAGCTTTCGGAGATAGATATCCTGTTATTGTAGATAAACGCCTCAGAGAGCTGAATTTCGGTGATTTTAACGGTAAGCCAAGCAAGGTTGTGGAAACGATGAAAAAAGAACACATAAAAGAGCCATTTCCCAATGGTGAAAGCTATGAGCAAGCGACAATCAGAACTCACGAATTTTACAAAGAATTAAAGGAAAAGCATTCAGATAAAACAATTTTAGTAGTCGGTCATCGTGCTACTCAATATGGTTTAGATACATTAGTTGGTGGTAAAACAATTGAAGAGTGTTTAAGTGTGCCATTCAAATGGCAACCATATTGGGAATATAATTTGTAAAGCGTTTTTTACAAACTAGTCGCTCCAATTATCTGTAATTGTTCCGTAATTAAGGGTAGAATATAAGTGCATGAAAAGATCAAAATCTTTAGTTTTGGCTAAAAGATTTTTAGGGAAAGAAATTGAAATAATTATAGACAGGCCTCTTGGCAGTAAACACCCGAAGCACAAACTCGTTTACGAGGTTAATTATGGATATATTCCTAATACTTTAGCTCCTGATAATGAAGGCTTGGACGCTTATTTCTTAGGAGTTGATAAACCATTAGGAAAAGTAAAGGGAAAATGTATTGGCGTGACTCACAGATTAGATGACGATGACGCCAAGTTGATTGTTGTGTCAAAAGGAGTAAAATTTACTGACCAGGAAATAGAAGATTTAATCCGTTTCCAAGAAAAATTTTTCGCCCACAGATTAATTAAAAATAAAGATTGATATTTCTACTTACCTTGTAGTTTGAGGCGGATAGAAAGATTGATTATTTGATATTTACAAAGCCACCTTTTATTAAGGTGGTTTTTTAGTATAATAGAAATAATATGGAAATAAAAGAAATGCAAAAAAAGGTGGACAAATGGGTCAAAGAAAATACGCCGGGATATTGGAAGCCGGCCAACATGATGTTGAGGTTAACGGAAGAAGTTGGAGAATTGGCAAGGGAAATAAATCATAGATATGGAGAAAAGAGTAAAAAAACAAGTGAAGAGAAAAAAGAAATTGACTCTGAAATAGCTGATGTTCTGTTTACTTTGATTTGCATTGCTAATTCTATGAATATAGATTTAGACGATGCTTTTGATAAGGTTCTGGAAAAATATGATAAAAGAGATAAAGAGAGATGGGCTAAAAATAGCTAAAACACATACCAACATCGTTTCGTATATGAAACCAATAATTCTTGCATCAGCATCTCCGAGAAGAAAGGATCTATTAAAGCAGATAGGAATCAATTTTGAAATTGACCCCAGCAATTATCAAGAGGAAAAACATTTAAATTTAGAACCTCACGAACTGGCAAAGTATTTATCTTTGCAAAAAGCCAAAGACGTTGCACTAAGGCATAAAAAATCAATAATTATAGCCGCTGATACTTTTGTCGTGTTTGAAGGAAAAATTATTGGAAAGCCCAGTTCTGAAGAGGAAGCGAAAGAAAGACTGAAAAAAATGAGCGGCAGGCCTCATTCTGTGATTTCGGGATTTACGATTATAGATACAGAAACCAACAAGGCGGTTTCCAAGTCAGTGGAAACCAAAATATACTTTAAAAATATTACCTCAGAAGAAATTGACTCTTATGTTGCTTCGAAAGAACCAATGGATAAAGCTGGTGCTTACGCCATACAAGGATTAGGAGGCATTTTGGTAGATAAAATTGAAGGAGATTACTATAATGTGGTTGGTCTGCCTTTACCCGTACTTGTAGAAGAGCTTAAAAATTTTGGAATTAAAGTTTTATAAGCGTGAATATCTATGGAAATAAAAATTAGAAAATCTGTTCCCAATGATGTTTATGAAGTCAGGGAAGTGCAAAGGCTTACTTGGTTAAATGTTTACCCAAATGAAAAAGCCGGAATATCTCTTGAAGATATTGGGAGTAGATTTAAAGACGATGATACGCCTGAAGGAAAACAAAAGATTGAAGAAAGAAAAAAGAGGTATGAGGATAAAACTAAACAAACATGGGTGGCAGAAGAAAACGGAAAGATTATTGGTTTCTGCGTGGCGGGAAATGAAAAAGGAAAAGACAGAATTTTGGCTATATACGTTCTTCCCAAATATCAGAATAGGGGAATAGGAAGCAGTTTATTAATAAAAGCATTTGAATGGCTGGGAAATCATAAGGTTATATTCACAAACGTTGTGGAATTCAATTTAAATGCAATAAATTTCTATAAATATCATGGATTTATGGAAACTGGCAAAAGTGGAGCGTTGGATAGTGCGGCTATCTTGCCTTCTGGAAAGACACTCCCGGAAATTGAACTCGTAAAATCAATTAGTTAGCTCAAGATTGGGATTAAGGAGACAGCAAAATCGCCAATGAGTTTTGCCACGTAGGAAGTTTTCTTTTTATTGGGGCGTTTTTTTGTACAATGAGCGCTTTTTTGTTTTGGGCAAAATTAAGGCAAATACTTGACAAAATACCTTGATTGACTACAATTGTAGTATAATTGAGTACAGAAAGGGTAAATTCACCAGTTGCTCAAAATATGGAAACTAAAATTATTCACCAAAAAAACTTATCGCCAGAGTGTTGGTCAGTCCAATTCTGGGGTAAAAATTGTTGTAAAACTCACGAATATTACCACGCAAAAGAGTGTGGAGGTAAAAATATAATTAAAAATGGTAAAAATGTTTTATTAATCGGTGGTGTTGCGACAGGCAAAACGGAATTAATGAAGAGAATATGCAATTGGTTTGATCTTACTGCTGTTGATTCTGGTAAGTATTTTAGACTGTTTGCGTATCTTCTTTTAAAGAAAAATGACTTTAATCCAGATTTTGAACTTATAAGAAATGGCGATATGATTGAAAATGGGAGAATTATACGATTATCTGATAATACGCTCAAATCTTTTCCTCTTGAAGATATACAAATTAAGAAAACAAATTGCGGAGATAAGTTTTATTACCACGAAAAAGATATTACTGATTTTCTTGATACAAATAAAATAGACAATTTAGTGCCCATAATATCTAAATCATCGTTTGTAAGGAAATTTGCTTGGTCTATTATTGAAAAACATCATAATGACGGAATGGTATTGACTGCTCATTCTTTATCGGATATTGATACTACAGATTTTAGAATTATAAATTTAAGGACTAATAATAAAGTGTCGGCCGAAAGGTTAATGAGAAGAAATCCAGAAAAGTATTCTTCTTTTGAAATGGCAAAAAAACATGTGATAGAAAGAAACAAAAAAGATAATATCGGTAAAACAGAAAAATTGATCAGTGGGTATTTTGGAACTTTAGTGATAGATACTTCTAAATTTACAATAAATAAAGTTTTTCAAATAGTTTGTAATTGGTTGACAGAAGAAGCCAATGAAATAAAAATTAGGACAGAATTTCAAAATATCAACAACGTTAAGAAATCGGATTTTGTTTGGCGAACTAATAAAAAATTAGAATATATCAGACAAAAGACCGAAAAGATTATAGAAAAACTGTTAATTCCTTCTACCATTGATAAATTTGATTTAATTTTACAAACATTAATTCATTATGCTGGTAATCCTAAAATTGAATTAAAGAAAGAAATTTTAAAACAAATAAATAAAATATCAAAAATAACTAAAAAGCGTGATTATCTGCCGATTCATTACTCAATCAATCGGAATCCATTTAATTGCAAGAAATTAGAAATAAGAAAAGCTGAATTAATAAAACCAATAATTTTTAGAAGAATTCCTAGAGAATTAAGCTATAAATTTGAAGAAGCTTTCCATTATTTACATAAAGGAAGACTAGACAATATTTATTGTTTTGGAGCTTTTCTGAAAAATGATGATTTCCCATTTGCTTTTGTTTCTTATTCAAAGATTGGTAGAGATTACAAACAAGAGATGCTTGATTATTTAGGGATTGAACCAAGATTAGTTTTAGAAATGACTAGGGCTTGGAACACTTCTTGGTCTCCTAAGAACACAATGAGCTCTCTGTTTACTTTTGCTCATAAAGAATTGCAACAAATTTGGAAAGAGAAGATAAAAAACGGCAATGAATATAAGTCGCTATCAGGGATTCTTACCTCGATTAATCCAAATCTTGGATTTAAAGCCAACGCTTTTAAGGGAGTAGGTTTTGAAGTTATAGGATTAAAACCGACACAATTCACTTATTACAAAAATAACGGAAATCTAACTTATATTCCAAGGAGAGATTTAATTAAAAAACTCGGTCTTGTAAGCACTAATCAATTATACGAACATAAAAATTTTACTACTAATGAAATTGATTTAGTTCCTACTTGTGAGATGTTGGTTTTATTTGACATTAGAAAACAAGAAGAATTAAGAGAAAAACCAATTTATATTATAAATGAAGAAAAATACAATTATACCAAATAGAATTATTATAGCTACCAAAAATCTTGATAAATTTAAAATAACATCAGAGTTATTATCAAAATTTGGTTTAAAAGGACAATACTTCAACCTCAATGATTTTAAAATTGGAAATTCAAAAGAATATGGAAACACTATAGAGAGAGCTAAACAAAAAGCAGTTAATTGCAGAAACTATCTTAAATCAAAAGAAAAAGAATTAGAAAATACAATCATCGTTGGAATAGATGATGAAATTGTAATTGAAAAAGAAAGAAAAACTGGAGAAGATTCTAAGGTTATGACTGATAAAATTTTAAGTGGTGATAATTTGAAAATAGGAGATATTATAAAAGTAATAAGAATTTATTATTTTATTTTTTCCAATGGGAAAAAAACTTCCATAAAAACAACAGTGCCATTTGTTTATTTAAATAATAAAAAAGAATTAAAAAGAGAAAACGGTAAATATCCGCTTAGCAAAGTTTTGGGACATTTAGGACAGAAAAAATGTGTTTCGGAGATGACGCAGAAAGAAACTCTTAATTATAATCTATTCTGGAGCAAAAATTTACAGAAAATAAGTAAGAAATAAACTACCCCGTTCCTTATTTTTTTAAAATATAGAAAAATGCGAAATCTGCAAAAAGGAGGAATAAGGCAAATTGGAAAAGTCATTTGGATTGTTAAAGCCAGATTGCCTAAAAAGAGGAATTGAAAAAGAAGTGTTAGCTGCAGTAGAATCTTCAGGGTTAAAGATCATAGCAATGAAAAGAATAAGATTGACAAGGAAAAATGTGGATACCATATGGTTACATTGTAGAGAAGCGAAGTTCTACGAAGATATGGTTGACTTCTTGGCTTCCGGAGACTGTATTGTTTTCATTGTAGAAGGAAAAAACGCTATTAGCAGATTGAGAAACTGGATGGGCTATTACGAACCATCAAAGGCAAAAGAAGGAACAATAAGACACCTATTTGGGACATCAGCGATGGAAAACGTCATACACGGTTCGTCTGATGAGGAAGCATACAAAAAAGAAAAAGCTCTTTTTTTCAATACGGGCGATAAATATACATAACGTCCCTTTTTATCAAAGGTCTTGGCCGTTTATAGTCAAGACCTTTTTTTATTTTAAGTGAAATACAGGCTTGACAAACATATTATATTTTGCTACAATTGTAGTAGAATTAACTACAATACTATGGACTTAATTGGATTATTCAGATCAAAAACAAGAGAAAAAATATTAAGGTTTTTCTTTTTAAATACCGAGAAAAAATGCTACTTAAGAGAATTGGAAAGAATCCTCCATCTTCCTGTTGGAAATATCCGTCGGGAGCTTATTTCTTTGGAAAAATCAGGTCTTTTTAAGAAAGAGAACGTCGGTAACTTAGTTTATTATTCTTTGAATAAAAATTCTTCTTTTTTTGAAGTAGTTGAATACATTATTTTTAAGGGTCGGGACAGGAAAAAGAAAAATATAAAACAAAAAAAAGAAGCAAATTTATTAACTATTCAAAAAGAAGATTTAGACTTGTTATTTTCAAGAATAAGTGAATTGAAAAGTATTTTGGAAAATTTCCAAATTTCCGGAAAACTTCCCCAGAAAAAATATGAACTTGGAAAATTTCTCGATTTGCGATCTTTTCTCAAGAATCGTGAGGTTGTTAAGGTAAGAAGAATCCGAAGAAATACCTAAAAAAGAGTCTTTCGTAAAGACTCTTTTTTATTATAATATGTTATATTCTATTGAAAAAATAAGAGGAATTATTCTGATAACATCTGGTTTGTTTAACTCATTTTTTGCTTTACTTATTTGGATCAGAGGAAAAACTAAGGCAACATTTCACTTGGGTTTCGTTGCGCTTTTTTCTGCCATATATTCATTTATTTATGGTGCGGCATTCCTTGCTGCGGGAAATAAATTATTTTGGATTCGAGCTACTTGGTTAGGCGTATTTATTTTACCTGCCTATATTACTTTTGTTTATTATTTTACGGAAAAAACTAAATATCTTAAGTTAAAATCTTTCCTTTGGTATTTAGGTGCAACATTTTTTAGTTATCTTGCGTTGGCCACTCCGTATATTGAAAAAACTAATAATCCAGTATATCCGTATGTCGATCCGAATGAATACGGACCATTAGCTCCATGGGGAAGAGTGTTCATTATTATTTGTTTAGTAACGTGTTTTATTCATCTTTCAATTGGTTTTTTAAGAAACCAAGGACTGAAGAAAGCACAGTTGAAATATTTTATTGTAGGGATGAGTGTTTATACTATCGGAGGAATATTTACCGCCGGTATTATCCCTCTTTTTAATCCTGCATTTAGTTACATCGACATATCAGCCGTTTTGTCTGTTTTTTGGGTGGGTTTAACAACTTATGCTATTTTCAAAACAAAACTTTTTGAAATTAGAATAATTTTAACTGAACTATTAGTTGGTATATTCAGTATTTTTCTTCTCATTCAGATATTTCTTTCTAATTTTGTTTGGGAATACTTATGGAACATTATGATTTTTATTGTTTTTCTTTTCTTTGGTTATCTATTCATAAAAAGTATTTTAAAGGAAATCATAATCAGGCAGAGAATAGGCGAGGCAAGCTGGAAGGTTTTGGAGCAAGGAGAAGTGGTTTCTGAAAACTTCAAAAAAGTATCATCTGATCGGGAAAGGCTTCTCAAAGAATGGTTTCTGTCTGATGTGAATAAGGAGCTGGAAGTAAATGCGCTAAGGAATAAAATTAAGGAATTTGAAGAAAAAAATAAGGGAGAAGATTAAAATTTTTATGAATTTTTTCACATTATACACTCTTCCGCCATTATTAAGTTCAATCCTGTTTCTATTCTTAGGAATCTGGGTTTTTTTAAATAATCGGAAGTCTAATATTAATATTACTTTTGCGCTTGTTTGTTTTGTCACTTTTTGGTGGCAATTTTCCTGGTTTGTATTATTTAACGCCCAAAACGAAGTATTGGCTAATTATTTAGTTAAAATTGGTTATATAGGGATAATATTTATTCCTATTTTCTTTTTTCATTTTTTTCTTTCTTTTTTGCAAGAAATTTCAAAATTTGATAGATACTTACTTTATTTCTCTTATTTAATGGGTTTAATATTTGAATTAACCTTATTAACAACTAATTTTTTAATAAATGGTTTTCATGAATATTTTTTTGGATTTTATCCCAAAGCTGGTTTCCTTCACCCTTTTTATCTTTTATTACTTGCTGTGCTGACTATTAGGGCTCTCTGTCTTCTATTTTCATACCTGAAAAAGAAAAAAGAGACAAACCCTACTGAATATTATCAAGCTAAATATATCTTATTGGCTTTGGTATTTTATATTTTCGCTTCATCTGATTTCGCTATTAATTATGGAGTAGAATTTTATCCTTTTGGTTTTTTATTTATTTTGCTCTTTTTGGGAATTACAGCTTATGCCATTGTAAAACATTATCTTTTTGGAATAAAAGTTATCTTAACCGAGCTCTTAGTTGGGATATTTGGTACTTTACTTTTTATTCAAATATTGCTTTCTAATTCTACTTTGGAGTATATTTGGAACACTACCACTTTTATTCTATTTCTTTTCTTTGGTTATCTATTCATAAAAAGCATTTTAAGGGAAATCATAATTAGGCAGAAGGTAGGCGAGGCAAGCTGGAAAGTTCTGGAGCAGGGAGAAGTAGTTTCTGAAAACTTCAAGAAAGTGACATCTGATCGTGAAAGACTTCTCAAAGAATGGTTTCTGTCTGATGTTAATAAGGAGCTAGAGACGAATTTTTTAAGAAGTAAAGTTAAAGAATTAGAAGAGAAACTTAGAGAGAAATAAAATTATATGAATATTTTTGCATTAACTTGTTTTATTACGGGAGCTTTAGCCGGTTTCACCGGCTTCTTTGTATTTATAAAAGGCATAAAACAAAGATTAAACCAGATTTGGTTTATTTTTAATCTCTCTATTGCTATTTGGTTGGTTGGTTTAGGCGGAACAATGACGGTAGGGGATCCAGCGGGCGCATTAATTTGGCAAAAAGTATTATACATCGGAACAATTTTCATTCCATTTCTATTTCTTCATTTTTGCGCGACTTTTACAGGGACGAAAATAAGTAATTTCTTTAAAATCAATTCTTTACTAGCAGTATTTTTTACATTATCTCTTTTTTTCGGAAATTTATTTGTTAAAGGACTTAAACCTATAACAAGTTTTGGCTACTGGCCATTTGAAATTGGCTGGTTATATTATCCTTTTCTGTTATGGTATGGCGCGAATGTGTTTTATGGTTTTATATTATTGAGAAGAAAGCTTAAAGACAAAGAATTAGATCTAACAAAAATGAAACAGGTTTCGATTGTTTTCTACGGAACTCTGATAGGATTTATTTTTGGTTCAGTTAATTTTTTATTGGATTTTGACGTTGCTTTTCCTCCATTCCACAATTTTTTTGTTAGTGCCTATCTCATTTTTACTGCTCTTGCGATTACTAAATATCATCTCTTTGGAATAAAGGTTATCCTAACCGAGCTTTTGGTTGGTATATTTAGTACCTTTCTTTTCATTCAGATATTCCTTTCTAATTCCTTTTGGCAATACCTATGGAATATCTCCATTTTTATTGTTTTTCTTTTCTTTGGTTATCTATTCATAAAAAGCATTTTAAGGGAAATCATAATTAGGCAGAAGGTAGGCGAGGCAAGCTGGAAAGTTCTGGAGCAGGGAGAAGTAGTTTCTGAAAACTTCAAGAAAGTGATGGGTGACAAGGAGAAACTCCTCAAGGATTGGTTCCTTTCTGATGTAAATAAAGAGTTGGAAATGAATTCCTTAAGAAATAGAGTCAAGGAGTTAGAGGAAAAATACGAGAAAAAAGAATAAGGTTACAATATCTTAAAGCCCGAGAGATTGGGGCTTTTTATATTTTTTTGCGATAAAACCGCAGGCAATAAGCCCGCGGATACAACGTAAGCTCGTAGCCGCGTTAAACGCGGCGGAGAAAAATACATAAGAACCTGCTTTCGGCAGAACCTTGATTTCGGCAAGGTATAAAGATGTATATTCCGAAATTAAACCTGAAATTTTGCGAAGCAAAATTTTATAGGTACGGCAAGTACCATGGGCGTAAGCCCATGGATTTCTATTTTGAGGAAAATTAGGGTATAATAAAATATAGAAAATTTTTTAAATTAATCTAAAAGTGAAAATTATGAGACAAGGAAAAATTCCAATAAGCATACATAATGATCCTAGTTTAGGATACGAAAAAAAAGGACGAATTTATTTTTTATTCTTTCCAGTAATGATGTTTACTGCTTTTTGGGTGGCTGTTAAAAAATTTATTTTAGGTCCAAAATTAGAGACTAATGCATTCTGGTTTGACGGCTTAAGTCCAGCTTGCCGAAAAATAAAAGAAAACGCTACCACGTGGAAAGCGCTAGATATTATTTATAATTATTCCCCTCCTAAAAATCCTAATTTTACAGAAAGAGTAACTGATTTTTGGGATAATCTTTTAAGCGTACGGGCAACTCGAAATCGTCTTAGATTAGTTAAATATTGTTTAAGAAAAGAAATCCAAAAAGTTTTAAATTATTCATCTGAAGTAAGAATTATTTCTGTTGCGAGTGGCTCTGCCCAGGGAGTTATTGAGGTGATGCAAGAATTCAAGGGAAAACAAGTTAAAGCACTTTTTCTAGATCTTGATAAGACGGCTCTAGAACATAGTAAAGAGCAAGCTGAAAAGGTAGGGGTAAAGGATCAAATAACATTTGTTAATAAAAGTGCTAAAGATTTAGGAGAAATCGCCAAAGAGTTTCATCCGCAAATAATAGAAGTGGTGGGATTTTTAATGTATCGCCCAGAAGAAAAAGCAATAAAATTAATAGAACGAATTTATAATGCTTTGCCTTCGAACGGCGTATTATTAATTAGTCAAGACAATCATATTATCGAAAAATTCTTTCTTTATTATGCAGCTAATTGGTTCATAATTTTTCGCAGTCCCGAAAAGTTTGCAGAGCTTTTAATAAAAGGGGGGTTCAATCCTAAAAATTGCGAAATTATTTATGAACCATTTAAAATGCATGGAATTGCTACTTGTAGAAAGTTTATTTAAGATATGCTATCTTTTTTTGCTATAACTGGTTTAACTAATGGAATAATCGGTACTTTTTTGAGCCTTTTTGTTTATTTAAGAAACAAAAAGGATGCCGCTAATAAAAGTTTTGCACGTTTTTGCGTTGCAGTGGCAGTTTGGAGTTATTGTTATTTCTTTTGGCAAATTTCAACTACTGAATCGCAAGCATTATTTTGGGCGCGTGGACTAATGATGGGTTCTATTTTCATTCCTGTAACTCTTTTTCATTTCGGCATTTCATTTTTAGATATTCAAAAGAAAGAACGAAATAAACTTATCATTGGTTACATTCTTAGCTTCATCTTTTTTATTTCAAATTTCACTCCTTTAGTTGTAAATAGAGTAGAACCAGTACTTTCGTTCAGTTTTTGGCCTAAACCTGGAATCATTTTTCATTTCTTTCATTTAGCATTTCTATTTTTTATGGTTTATTTTTGGTGGTTATTAGGAAAAGCTTATCAAAAATCAGAAGGTATTAGGAAAACACAGGTAGGATTTGTATTGGTTGGAAGCCTAATTGGATTTATTTCTGGAGAAACCAATCATTTTCTTTGGTATAACATTCCAACTCCTCCTTATTGGAATTTTATACCTGGTTTAGGGTTTATACTGATTGCTTACGGAGTACTGAAATATCGTTTGCTAAATATTAGGACAATCTTAACAGAAATCTTGGTTGGGGCTACTGCTATAACCATATTTATTCAAGCTTTTACAGCTGAAACATTAATATTGAAAGTTCTTGGATTTTTATTATTTATTTTATTCCTGTTATTCGGCCACCAACTAATTCGGAGCGTTATCCGTGAAATTGAATTAAGAGCAAAGTTAGAAGTTTTATATCAGGAATTGAAAAAATTAGACGATGCCAAATCAGAGTTTATTTCCATTGCTTCGCACCAGTTGAGGACGCCTTTGACTGCGATCAAAGGCTATGTTTCCATGATGCTGGAAAAAGATTATGGCGAAATACCTGATAAGATGAGCCAGCCTCTTACAAATGTTTATGCCTCAAACGAAAGATTGATTAATCTGGTGGGTGATATTTTGAATATTTCCAAGATTGAAGCCGGTAAAATGGAAATGGAGTGGGAAAAAGCGTCTTTGGAAGAAATGATTTTGGATATTATGAACGAGCTGAAAGTCAAAGCTGATGCCAAAAAACTTTATCTGAAATATGAAAAACCCGTCCCTTCGACCGATTCGACAAGCTCACGGCAAGCAGGCTCAGGGCAAGCAGAATCGATTCCTGATATCATGATTGACAAAACTAAAATCAGGCAGGTTATAATGAACCTTATTGATAACTCCATAAAATACACCGAACACGGTGGCACCACCGTGAAAATCCAAAATCTAAAATCCAAAATCCAAATTATTGTATCGGATACAGGAATGGGAATAGACAAAGAATATATCGACAAGCTTTTTCAGAGTTTTTCAAGGGCAAATGTCGGTGCCAGAACTCATCCCGAAGGCACTGGTTTGGGCTTATATATTGCCAGAAGATTTATTGAAATGCATAATGGTAAAGTCTGGGTTGAATCTATGGGTAAGGGTAAAGGAAGTGCTTTTTATATCGAACTGCCAATAAAGTAGAATGATATCTTGTAATATAAGATTTTTTGAATACTAAAATAATTAGAAATTTAAGAGTAATTCTATGAGTCTCGGACCATATAAAACGGAAAATTATAAACTTATCTACAAAGGAAATAAACTATATAAACCCTTAAAGGAAGTTAGAAATATTAAACCGCCTGATTTAAGTCGGAGACATCTTGAAATTAAGAGGGATTATAAAAAATGGGAGGCTTTGATAAAAATTTGGGATGGAGTATTTAAAGGAAGTAATAAATTTATGCAAATGAAAAAAGTGTGTTTGTTCGACTTACCTATTACAACACGTATGATTTCTTCTCCGGGTGCTTTAACCGGAACCATTCCTTCCGACGTTGATCCCTTTAAGATTAAATTCTTTAATAAAACGACATTTCTTACTCAATCATCTCAGCTTTATCTTGAATTTGCTATTACAAACCCAAAAATTAATAGTGTATATTGCTGGGAAAAAAGTTTTCGAAAAGAAAAAACCGACTTTCGTCATTTGCCTGAATTTACTCACATCGAATTCGAAAGCAATATTAATTTTGAAAAGAATTTGAAATTCCAACAAGATTATCTTCAATTTTTAGTTAATTTTCTAATTAAAAACTATGAAAAAGAGATTGAGGTATTCTTAACAGGAAAAGAGATTGAAGAACTAAATAAATTTTCTAAATTAAAAGTTTTTGAAAGAATAACATTTTATGATGCGTTTAAGTTACTAAAGAAAAAAACAAAGAATAGTAAATATAGTAAAATAACAATTAAAAACTTCGGTGCTTATGAAGAAGTGTTGTTAACCGAGATTATAAATAAACCGCTTTTTGTCACTCATTACATAGGCGATGAAGTTGCCTTTTATCATGCAGCAGACCCAAAAAACCAAAAATTAGTAATAAATGCTGATTTTCTTTTTTCCGAATATGGTGAATTAATTGGTAGCGGTGAAAGAGTTCGCATGAGAGAAGAAACAAAAGAAAAGGCGAAACATTTTAAACTTAATATGAAAGACTATTATCCCTATATCGAATCGCGAGATCCGAAAAATCCTCAGATTCATTCAGGTTGGGGTATGGGTATTGAAAGATTTATCCAAGCTATATTGAGATTACCTTTCATTTGGGAAACAAAAGCTTTCCCCAGAATAGATAGAGATAACAGACCGTAGATAAAAAATTATTTATGAAAAACAAAAAAATAATAAATGTTGAATTACTTATAAAAAATAAATGCTTTCTAAACTGTAATCATTGTTTTTTCTCGGGAAAAACCCTCGTTTTATAATAAGAAAACTTACCAATCTCTTTATAGAAAATTAATTCATTTAATCAAATATTTTAAAATTAATAAAAAAAGATATAATGTGTTCCTTTATCCAAGAGAATATTCCACTGATTTAAATTTATTGAATTATAACAAATTATTAGAAAATGATGCTATTTTTACTAATGGCCCATTAAAAAATAGAGAAATATTTTTAAAATCTTGTCAGGAATTAGGAATTCGAACACTTATTTTTAGCTTACACGGGAATGAGAAATCATATTGTAAGTTAACTGGTAATTCACTTGCTTCTTATAGATTGATACTTAAAAATATAAAAACTGTTCTTAGAAAAAATTTCAGAGTTGAGGTTTTTCATGCGGTAACCCATTTTAATGTAAATCAAGTAGAAAAATTTATAGAAAAATGTAATGAATTAAGAATAAATCGAATACGATTTATAAGATTATTCCCAGCAGGAAATGCAGAAAGGTTACCAGACGAATATTTTCTTACAAAGGATGATTTCTATAAGTTTATCGAAAAAATCGAATTAATAAAACTTAAAAGATTGAGTCATTATACAAGATTAGGGATTAGTTATACTTTTGGTCCAAATTTTTATTCGAAACCATTCAGGAATTTTTTAAGTGGTAAAATTACATTAGCCTGGCCGAAATCAAAATTTGGATGTCCTGTAATTAATAATCAGCTTATTGCTATCGATTTGTTTTCAGATAATATTTATTGGTGTTTTTTTCTACAATCTTTATCAGAAGCGATTATAGGAAAATTAAAATTTAGAAAAGATAAACCTATATTTGATGTTAAATTTCCTAAATTTGACGAAGCAACACTCTCTAAAAATTTAGACGGTATTTGTTCAAAAAATTATTGTAGATTTCATAAACAATGTTTAGGTGGATGTCGGGCGATGGCTTATCTCTTTGCCCGAAAAAATAACCATAAAAATCCAATATACGCCGGAATGGACATGTGTTATACAAAAGCTATTGAAGATTTAGGTATTTATAAAAAGTTATGAAATGTTTAATTAAACCAAAACATTTAAAAAAAGGAGATACAATTGGAATTTTAAGCCCTTCTGCTTCTTTAGCTGGATTGGCTCCGCATAGAGTTGAAATAGGTATAAAAACTCTTCAAAAACTTGGATTTAAAGTCAAAATTGGAAAACATGCATTAAAAATAACTAATTATACTGCGGGAAGCCCAAAAGAACGCGCCGAAGATATTAATAAATTTTTTAGCGACAAAATCGTAAAAGCGATTTTCTCTTTTATTGGTGGAAATCATTCAAACCAAATACTAAAATACCTAGATTTCAATTTAATCAAGGAAAATCCGAAAATATTTTTAGGTTATTCAGATATTACAGTTTTACAATTCACCTTTTATACCCAGGCGAATTTAGTAAGTTTTTATGGTCCGGCAGTTTTAACTCAATTTGCTGAAAACCCAGAAATTCTTCCCTACACAAAGGAATATTTTGAAAAAGCTATAATGACTTCTAAACCAATAGGGAGAGTTGCTCCATCTTTAAAATGGACAGATGAAGTTTTAGATTGGTTTAAAAAAGAAGATCTAAACCGGCCACGAAAAATGCAAAAAAACAATGGTTGGGAATGGCTTAAAAAAGGGAGAGCAAAATGGCCTATTTTAGGTGGTTGTATAAGTTCGATGATGCATTTACGGGGAACAAAATATTGGCCTGATTTTTCGAACACAATTCTTTTTTGGGAGATTTCCGAAAGTGATGCAGATTTTACTAAAGGTGAAAAACCGGAAAACATAGATGCTTATTTAACTAATTTGGAACTTTCTAACGTATTTAATCAAATAAAAGGAATGATCATTGGAAGACCTCCCGGTTATACTAAAGAACAATTAGAATTATTGAAAAAAATCATTCGAGAAAGAACTAAAAACTATCACTTTCCTATTCTTTTTGGTGTCGATGTTGGACATACCGATCCAATGATTACCATCCCGCTAGGGGCAAAGATTAAATTAGATTCTGAGAAAAATATTTTTGAATTTATTGAATCGGGAGTAAATTAGAAATTGAGAATAACAAATAAAAATCAATGAATAAAATAAAATGATCAATGAAATTCCAAAATCTATAACTAAAAATTGGGAACAAGAGTACAAAAGAGACTTCCAGGTGAATAAATTTCAAGAAATCAGCCATTATTGGTGGCGAGATTGTTATGATCAAATTGAGGAATTTATTTTGAAAAATGTTCCGTTAAATAAAAATTCAGAAATATTAGAATGTGGCTGTGGTACTGGTAATTCCTCATTACGTCTTGCTCATAAAGTAAAACAAGTTGTATTATTGGATATTGCAAACAATACCTTAAAATGTGCAAAACAATTAGCTGAATATTATAAAGTAAAGAATGTTGAATTCATTAGAGGGGATGTTTTTCGCATGCCCTTTAATGATAAACGGTTTGATTTTTGTTGGAATATTGGTCTGATTGAACATTATAGCATTCCTCAGGCCAAAGAAATTTTGAAGGAAATGTTACGGGTAACAAAGAATTCAGGATACATGTGTATTGGAGTACCTAATTTTGTATCATTAGCGATTCTTAAAGCAAAATTTTTATCTTTGAAACTTTTAAAGCCATTAACTTTTTGGATTAAGGGGTATAGGTTGACGGATGAAAAAAAATACGACGAGAAAATTTTATGTAAATTACTATTTATAATTAATAAAGAAAAAGGGGGTAAATTCACACAAATTAATTTTAATTATGTGGGTAGCATTTTGCCTATCGAAACTCCAAAATATATTTTTCGAAAAATTAATAAATTTTTTACTCACTTTTTAAATAAGACTTCTTTCCTTATTTTAGTAATTGCAAAGATTAAGCATCAATAAGATATTTTATGAAAAAGAGAAATTCTCATTATAATATTGTAAAACAATACTTTGCTAAGAAGGCGGCGAAATACGATCTAGTTGATAAACAATTATATTGGCGTTTATCAGATGAGCTATTAAAAAAAATAGCTAAAGAGAAAATTGTTAAATTGTTTTTTGCGTATAAGCAATTAAATATCCTTGACGCAGGTGCAGGAACCGGCAGATGGTCGTTGATCTTGTATAACCTTTTTAAAGAAAGAGGTAGGAAACTGCATTTCGATCTCCTTGATATTACCAAAGAAATGCTTGACGAAGCTAATAAAAAGATTAAAAAGTTAGGTATTACTAAGATAATGAAGGCATACCTTAAGAATATTGAAGACCTTTCTGATTTTCAAGATAATTTTTATGATATAGCTATTTCTTTCTATAATGTTTTAAGCTTTGTCGAAAAACCTGCGATCGCCTTAAGTGAAATTTTTAAAAAATTGAGGAAAGGGGGAATATATGCAAGTATTGTGGCAAATAAATACCATTCTTATTTTTTTAGTATATTAACAAGTCGTATTACTGAATTAGAGAAAATAAAAAATCGATCAAAAATACGTTTTACTACTGAGATGCCTTATATTCATTGTTTTACGCCAGAAGGAATCCAAAAGCTATATAAGCAAATAGGATTTAAAGAAGTTGAAGTTGTTGGTTTTCCAAATTTTATTTATCCGCACATGGAAGACACAAAAATCAAAGGTCAAAGTAAGAAAAGTGAGAGCATTTTAAAAAATAAGAAAGTTTTTAATAAGCTCATAGAAATTGAATTTCAAGAATGTTTCAACAAAGATGTAGCTGGTAGAGGTAATACTTTATTAGTTATTGGGAAAAAATAATACAGAATATAACAGAATAAAGAATATTCGAAAATAAAAAAAGGGGGGTTCGTCTGAACCCCTTTTTTAGAAAAGATTGGGATGAGTGGCGGTGGAAGACCAAATGTGCTTCTTAGAGCATCTGGTGAAATATTTGGTTGCCTTTCAAGTATTTGGAGAGCTTTCTGAATAGCTGTGATGTAGCGTGACGTTTCATTTTCAATTGTTTTAATAACATGATTGACGCTTATCGACAGCGGTCTTGTAGCCAAGGTTAGGTAATCGTAGAAATCTTCTATCACTCCTTCTATTGACACTACCTCTCCCGTCGAAACCCAGATTAGCTCTAGTATTCTTCTTATTAGTTTTCTTAAAGCGTATCCATGTCTTTTATTGGATGGTAAGACACCTTCGTCAATCAGCACACAGATAGCTCTCAGGTGATCAACGACTATCCTTATTATTTCTTCTTTAATTTTTCTTGAAGTAATACTATTCAAATAGCGAGTCACTACTTCTACAAGTGGGGCAATAGCATCAATCTGATAAGTGTTACACTCTTGTAATGCAGCAGCTAACCGTTCTATTCCAACACCTAAATCAAAGCCGGGATTAGTAACAGGAAAAATTCTGCCATCATTTGTCTCTTTCCAACCGACGTAAACCAAACAGAGGAATGGTACGAATTGATCTATATCTGAAGCCATCTGATCGACGGAACCAACTGATCCTGAAGAACGAGAATAAATTGCTGTTAGCCCATATCCAATTGGACCCATTTTACCAAACCTCCATTCTTGCCAGAAAGCAGCTGTATTACTCTTGAGAGTAAAGACATGATTTTTTTTGACCCCATTCGCTATCAAAGCGCTTCTGAAATCTTCACTAGAAGGAATTGTGTAATAAATTCGTTGTTTCTCTATTCCCAGCACAGTAAACAGTTCAAGTAGATACTTAATCGCTTCCTGATGACTTATACCAAACGTTCCGCTACCAAACATTTCGAAAAAGGTATGATAGTATGATATGACACCAACTACTTCTAGTTCGCTGGCGCCACCCAAACGAAAACATCTCTGTGTAAAAGCATAATTGCATCTCTGAGTCTTAGAACCCGACGAGTAGAAATGCTTGAAGGGAGTGATAGTAGCGTTAATAAACATAACAGTAGGATCATCTGAAACAATTGGAAATGTATTGAACAGTCGATAGCCCCTATTTTTGTGGTACCGAAGAAGCACTTCTTCAATATCGTTTACAGATATAATACTTCTTTTCAATGTATTACACCTCCTTTTCTGAGATTATTTATTTGTCAAAGCTGAGTTTTAAATTCCCAGCAACTAAATACATCATACTATCTTCCCTAAAAAAGTCAATTAAAATTAGAACGGAGTTTAGAAATAAAAAAGGGTGAAGTTATTAATTAAGAGCAAACACCCTTTTAGCATTTTCTCTAAAGATAGAATTTTTAATGTTTTTATTCTCTCCGTATGACTGTACTGCTTTTTTAAGAGCAAGAAGTATTTCCCAATGGAAATGTACGGAATTAGTAGCATATTGTGAGAACTCTTTTTGTTCCTTCGGATCTGCCCAGTGGTAAGAATATTCTGTTGCAATTCTTACACCCAGAGTTGGATTTTTATACATTTTCCCTCGTATAAGATTTAATGGCTGATCTGTGCCGAAGATAATCCTGTGATAACCCAAAATATCAAAAGCCATTTTAAATACTTTTGCTGAAGTAACCATTGCTGTATCTAAATAGACGCTTTCGTATCTATTCAACCGCAAGAAAGTTTTTTTAAGATTCTTCAGGGGTAAAAATACAAGTCCTAAATGAGCAAGTACAATTCTAAGACTAGGGAACTTTTTGGTGATT
This sequence comes from uncultured Candidatus Saccharibacteria bacterium, assembly GCA_964354555.1. Lineage (GTDB taxonomy): Bacteria > Patescibacteriota > Minisyncoccia > Minisyncoccales > JAHCRE01 > CAYHAF01. The sequence continues at coordinate 1,297 of CAYHAF010000006.1, read as the reverse complement.
ACCAGCAATTCATCTATACATTCCGGTAGAGAACGTGGAAGATGGAGTATTATTGGAATATCAATCTCTTCACAGTGCTTTAGAATCTGGTCGGGAAAATATTCTTTAATTTTTTGGGCAGGAGGAGAAAAATACGCTCGATACATTTTTAATCCGTAGAATCGCTTTTTTTGTAGCATTGAAATAGTATATTCTGTATCGTCCGGAATCCCGTAAAGTATTGGGGTAATCGTAGAATTCTTAGTTGTTTGATAGAGAATATAATCGTTTGCTACTTTATGATTAATCCCTCGATAAGGCATAGGGAAAATTAACATTCTGACTTTACTTGTTGGATAAAGGACGTGATTTACTTTTATATGTTTACTGATTTCAAACCATGGGAAAGTCGAGTCTGGTACGTGAAAATAGTATTCGTTAAGAAATTTACAGTGACTCCGTGTATTTGAGTGAACGTGAGAATCTATGATTTTATTTGGCAACCATTTACTGAATTCTTTTATGTGTTCTTTCTCTCTCAGAGTAAGAGATAGAGCGTATTCAAGATAAGCATCGACCGGTATCGAGGAAGGTGGTACTACATGAGACATTTTCAATTCCATCCTTTTTCTTTATTCAATTGTCAAGTTTCTACTTTTCTTATAACAAACAATAGAAGTTTTGTCAAATTCTATAAAATTCCTACAAAATAAAAAAGAAACCTTGAAAAAACCTCTGGTTTTTTTGAAATTTCATTTTCTATATATCTAAAAAATTATCTTAATTTTAAATAAAACATTCCATTATTTTTCTCTTACTAATATATTTTATTTCATTATAAACAAATCTTTGCCAAATAGCCGGCTAAAAGCAGGTTATTTTATTTTTAGTTAGCGATTAAATTCTCAATTTATTTTTTAAAATATGTTATGATTTTAATAACTCGTCGGGAAATTTGTTGAGATGCATCAGGGCAAAATCTGGGTTGAATCTATGGGTAAAGGTAAAGGAAGTACTTTTTATATCGAACTACCAGTGAAATAATATTTGACACTTCGACGGCAAGCCCCACCGTTTAAGGTGGGGAATCATCCTTCGGCAAGCTCAGGATGACCCTGAGTTACATCGAAGGGCAGAGTCTCGAGTCCGCTGAAAGCGGACTAATCTTAATTTCTGACCTTTTTCTGTAAGAAAATGGCTTGTCGCTCAGTGTCAACCCTGAGCGAAGTCGAACAAGCCCCACCGTTTACGGTGGGGTGTGGGTTGACAAACGTATTTAATAAAAGTAAGATTAAAACAGTATGAAAAAAAGAAAAGT
>CAYHAF010000005.1:0-27248 GCA_964354555.1 uncultured Candidatus Saccharibacteria bacterium | reverse complement strand
GCCGTAATCTTTTGGGTTAAAGAATGCTTGGATATAAGAATTGATCACTATTTCAGCACCTGCCTTACTACTACTGTAAGGATCATAACCTCCTAATTTATCATCTTCTTTGTAAATAATACCGCTTCCCTTATTCTCATAAACCTTATCGGTCGTTATTATGACGGCTGACTTTACTTCTCCAAACTCTTTTATGGCTTCTAAGACATTTGCCGTACCAATAATATTTGTCTCAAAAGTATATAAAGGATCATCGTAGCTGTCTCTCACTAGGGGTTGAGCTGCCAAATGAAAGACAATTTCAGGTTTCTTTTTCAAAATTATTTCTTTTACTTTTTTAAAATTACGAACATCGACAAAAAAATTATTAATTTTTCTTTTAATACCTAACGAATCAAAAAGATTAGGATTCGTTGAAGGTTTTAAAGCTATACCTGTGATTATTGCTCCCCAATTTAATAATATCTGTGTCAGCCAGCTTCCTTTAAAACCAGTGTGTCCCGTAATTAAAATTTTTTTGTTTCTAAAAAAATTTTGAATATTTTCCATAAAAAGTTTAAATATTTTTCTCCCAGATTACCCACGGCTTGTCTTTCTGCCATAATTCATTCAATTCTTCCATCTCTCTATAAGTATCCATAGATTTCCAAAAATCTTCATGTTTATAAACAGAAAGCTGGCCCTCTTTGGCGAGTTTCATTAAACCATTCTCCATCGGGCCATTATCAAAATAGTCAAAAGCTTTTTTATTAAAAATCATAAAACCGCCACTTACATAATCGTACATTAGGGGCTTTTGCTCGAAATCAATTACTAAATTATTCTTTTCATCAATTTTAACCAAACCATACTTTGAATGAGGATGAACGCCTGTAATTGTCCCTATTGTCTTTTGATTCCTATGGAAATCAATCAATTTGCTTATTTGAATATTAGACACGCCGTCTCCATAAGTTAGCATAAATTCTTCTTCGGTTATATATTTTTTTACTTTTAATATTCTTTCTCCCGTCTGAGTTTCTAAGCCAGTTTCAGCAAAAGTAATATTAAATTCGTCGCATTGATTATTATGAAAATCTATTTTGTTTTCAGAGATACCTAAAGTAAAATCATTTAAAAATGCTCTCTGGTTCAAGAAATAATCCTTTATCATATCGCCCTTATAACCCAAAGCTAAAATAAATTTATTATATCCAGAATGGGAATAAATTTTCATTATATGCCAAAGCATTGGTTTTCCTCCGATTAGAACCATAGGTTTTGGTTTAAACTCTGTCTCTTCTCTCATACGCGTGCCTATTCCCCCGCAAAGAATTATTGTGGAAATATTTCTATTTGTATAATTAATCATATATTTTATTATCCGAAGATTTCGGAATTTTTAATTAAACACTGGATACAAATTTATTTTTTTGTTTCTCTTAATAGTCCATCATTAATCCTCTCAACTGATTTTAATAACTCTAAATTGACTCCTAATTTTTCACCGAACTTAATTAAGGATTTAGTATCTTTCGGTAGACAAGCGCCAGCATAACCACGATAGCTTTTTTTTCTTAAGCCATCTGACCAAATCTCAAAATGTGAAAACCCAAACCTAGGATTGGCCTTAGCCATTACTTTTACCAAATCATAATTCAAACCTAATTTTTGACACAAATCGTAAAATTGGTTAGCAAAAACAACCTTAGTAGCCAAAAAAGTATTTGAAAAATATTTAACCATTTCGGCTTCACCCGAGGGAACGATGAATTCATTTTGGGATTTGGGAAGAATCTCTAAAACTTCGTTTGCCACACCTTTGCTTGATTCTGTATACCCAACTATTTGCTCGGAAGGGTTTTTCATATCTTCTTCGGCTGTTTTTTCGCGCAAAAACTCAGGATTAAACAAAACCCTATGATTGGGATACGTCTTTTGCATTCTTTCGGTTGTGCCAGGCAAGACCGTTGATTTTATTACTACAATTTTATTCCCTTTTATAATAGAAAAAGCTTCTTCTACCGCAGAAGAATCAAAGCCTATTTTTTCTTCGTAGGGAGTAGGAACGCATAAAAAAATAATATCCGCCTGATTAATTTCTTCTATTGAACCCATAGTTTTATATTTGTCATAAATAAGGGGGTTGGTTATTACCTTGGACAATGCGCCACCCACCATTCCAACGCCGACTATTCCGATTTTTTTATTTTCTTTTTTCATGCTTTTTATATAGTGAATATATTAATTTTATATTACATTTTGGATTTTTGTAAATCTCTAAAATTAAGAAATCAAGAACGATTATTTGTTATTTTTTCTAAAAGATAGGAAAATTCTTTGGCTTTCTCATAATAGCTGTGTTTTTTTATTTTTTCAATATCGCCGCTATATGGAACTTCTCCCTTATTTTTATATTCAAGATAAAATTTTCTAAGCGCTTCTTTGATATCGTTAATATTTTTGCAATACACTCCACTTTTCGTTTCCTCGATCATTTTTTCAACGACATCATCTCCGCCGCCCCCAATTACTAATATTGGTCTTTGGGCAGCTAAGTAGCCAAATATTTTTAAGGACTGCCAACCCTTTTCAGCTTTGTCGCCCCAGTAAATAAGAAGCAAAATCTGAGATTCGTTCTGGCTTTCGGTTATATCACTTCTTGAAGTCTTTTCATAAACCTTACCCACTTCGCTTAGATTATAATGATCAATTTCTTTAGCCAACCAAGGCAGAGTGCCGCTATAAAATCTGACATCAATATCTTTTGAATTTATTATTTTTTCATCAATTAATTCTTTTAAAGCAATAAAAAAATCCTTTGGATCCTGTTTCCCGCTATAAACAGTCCCGGCATAAGTGATGGTAAATTTATTTTTTAGGGGCTTGGGCGGAAAATTTAGCTCTTCAAGATAAAAACCATTGCTAATAGAAAAAACTTTTTTCCCCTTATGTAATTTCTCAAGATTTTCTGCTAATGGTTTAGATACCGTAGTTAGGGCATCGGCGGATGCAAGCGTCTCTTTTTCCAGTTTCTTTTCAATAACTTTTCTTATAAAAGGATAGGAATAATCGTGATTCTGAGTCCAAAGATCCCGCAAGTCAGCTATCCAAGGAATTTTGTATTTTCTTTTTAACCGGTTCGCGATTATATGGGCTGTGACTGGCGAAGAACTGCTAAGTATCAGATCGAACTTTTCTTTCCCCAAAAGCTCATTTGCAACCCTTAGGGCGGGTTTTCTCCAATCTTTTTCTTCATCTGGATATGCAAATAAAGTCAGGAGTAGATTGAAAATATGATCCACAAATGATTTTTGAGCGGTGACGCCAATTTTTTCTTTTGCCTGATTCAAGATACTTTTATCTGTACTAAAACCGAAAAAATTAAATACCTTCCTCCAAAACCAAAATATATCTCCCCGATATGGTGTCTCAGCAATTCTTATTTTTTCTTGGAAGTTAAGCGGAAATCCTAAACGATTCCTGGAGTCTTTTCCTATGGGTACCGTCAAAATAGTTGGTTGCCACCCAAATTCGGATAAATGATTGGCTATGCCGGGAATCCGAGGAGAAGCATGAAAAAGATTAGCAATAATCAAAACTTTTTTCATCGCCAGTTATGTTGACCTTTCTAAAAATAAATTTATATGATCGGCTTCATTTTTTCTGAATGTCATAATTGCATCAATATTTTTTTTCTTCATTATTTCTCCTTTTAAAGCATCATGATCATCAGGAATAACATATATTAAAAAATTGTAATCCTGCAAAAGCTTTCTCACAAATTCAGTGGGCGAGTTTCCCATGCTCTCTATTAAAAGCGGGAAGAATTCAATGAACATTTTGATTTCTTTATTTTTCTTAAGAATATTATCCATCCCAGTTAGGGCCAGCGCTTCTGCACCTTCGACATCCATTTTTATGACGTCAATTCGATCTCCTTTTCCTTTCAAAAAATTATCTAAAGTTATGGTTTCAATCTCAATTGCTTTTTCTTTCGTAGCGCGACCCTTGCTGTATTTTTCTATTCCATTATATTTGTTAATCGTATGATGACCGGTATCATAATCACAAATATATAATTTTGTCTTACCGCTTCTATCAGAAACGGCTTTTTGGAAAGCAGAAACATGATTATACTTATTAAGTTTTATATTTTTTTGTAAATAATAATAATTTTTTGGTTCTGGCTCGAAAGCATAGACTTTTCCTTTTGGACCTACGAGTTTTGCTGCCAGAAGAGTAAAATATCCAATATTGGCACCAAGATCTACAACGACGTCTCCTTCTTTTACAATCTTTTTAAATAATTCCGTTGTGGCTTTCTCATGGACCAAACTTGAAGCATAAGCTTCAAATGTTTTGCGCATCCTGTAATCTTCATCATTAACATTGACATACATTTTACTTCCCTGAATTTCTATCACGTTTCCATATGGCCAAAAGAAGCGGAATAAAAAATTATAAATCAAAAAGGCGCCAGGAGTATTCTTGTTTATACCCAAACTGCTGAGAAAATTTAAACTTTTCTCCAACAACCCAAATAAAATTGATTTTAATTTAGAAAACATAATAAATTCATACCTACATTAATTTTTTATAGATTTCTTCCATTTTCGCCATCTCTTTATAATAATTGTTTCTTTCTTCAATTATTTTTCTATTCCTTTCTCCAAACTTTTTTCCAATCTCTTTATTTTTAAGAAGATAAATAATTTTCTCTGCTAATATTTCCGGATTTTTTAAAGGCACTAAAAATCCATTTTCTTTATCTTTAACCCATTCTTTATTATCGCCGAAATCAGTAATTACTACTGGTAATCCACGAGCCATAGCTTCGGCCGTAGAAGAAGAAAGGCCGGCGTCAGATAAAGAAGTTGAAACATAAACATCAGCAGCTCTTAGATATAGCGGTAATTCTTCACTAGAAATCCAACCAACAAATCTAATACTTTCTGAAATTTCTAGCGATTTTGCTAAGTTTTTTAATTTTTCCTTTTCTGAACCGTCTCCGGCGATTATAAATTTTACCTGGGAAATTTCTTTTATAATCAGAGGGGCGGCCTTAATTAAAGTTCTAACATCATAGACTGGCTCCAACACTCTTAGGCTTATTATTGTAGGAGAGTTAAAAATACCTAATTTTTTTTGAAGCCACTCGCTTTTTCCACCTGGACTGAATTTTTGAGTATCTACCCCAAAATTGATTATTTTAATTTTACGAGAATCAGCGCCCAATATTACCATCGCTTCTCTCATGTGTTCGGCATCACAAGTTATCAAATCCGCTTTCTTTAAATTATATCTAATTGCCCATTTAGAGGGCGGGAATTTTTGAGGGGTAAGCAAGATATCTGAGCCCCAAGCCGTAATAATAAAAGGGTGAAATCCAAGTAAGGCCCCGATGCTCCCGTAACTCGTAGCGTAATGGGCGTGAACGATGTTGGGTTTTATTTTTTCGATTAATTTCTTTACTGTGATTAAAGTAAGGGGCAGGTTTAAAAGGGTATTAAATGGCCAAATTTTAGTTGGGAAAATTTTTTTGATGAAATAGAATTTTATATCACCTAAATCATAATTTTTAAGTAGGGATGCATATGAAATCAAGTGAACATCATGTCCTTTTACTGAAAAATATTTTACCCATTTTAACATGTGAATGCTTTCTGCGCTTCCCAAAAAACAAATCGTTAATTTTCGGTTTTCCATAAATATACCTATTTTTATTCAGTTTTTTTGAGCAAAATCCAATTTTTAAAATTAGATAGTATCCGAAGATAATCTTTGAAGTCCTCTTTCTTAATTAATAAAAATTCTTTCAAAGGTTTTTTTGAGATTTTTGCAAATGCTATTATGATTATTAACGTATCCACTGAATAAGAAATGGATGAAGCTATAGAAGCTCCGGAAACTCCCCATCTTGGAATAAGAGCAAAATTTAAAATAGTATCAATAACCAAACAGGCAAAAGATGAGTAAACAGCAAATTCTGGCTTGCCCCTCCCACTCAAATCAGCGGCTAGCACTCCGCCAATGCCAAAAGCAAATATGCCTGGCAATAAAAGTATTAGGGGTTTGACAGAAGGTAAAAAAGAAGAGCCAAAGACAATAGTGATTAGGGGCGTTGCTAATAATAACAGCATCAAAGAAGAAATCAGCATAATCAAAAAAGTGTGGCGGGAAATTTTCGAGGTAAAGTCATTTGCTTCGGAACTTGAAGAAGAACAAACTTGAAAAAACAATACGCTGGCAATCGTTCCTGATATCATAAATAATTGTTCGGCAACCCCCGTAGCAATACTATAAAATCCAACTGCTGCTGGGGTCAAATAAAATGCTAGAAAAAACACATCCGAACGGTAATTCAAAAAGGAAAAAGAGTTTGCAAGAGTAACCTTCCCTCCATAAATAACTGATTGTTTTAGTAAGCTTTTGTTAAGAGAAAAACGAATTTTAGCCATTTTTTTGACGAAAAAAAGGCTCAACAAACAAGCGCCAACACCAGCTAAAACATTGGAGATGACAGCTCCAAATATCTTTCCCTTTAATATCAACAAAAAAACAATAACTGCTATCAATGATATCGCGTTTTCTAATATCCTTGTTTTATTAGAATTTATTATTTCTCCTTTTCCGCCAATAACACCTCTAAAAAAAGCCAAAAGTAAAGAAATAGGGATAGAAAGAACTAATATCCATAAATAAAAAGGTGAAATTTGATTGGAATAAATAAATTTTTGAAAAAAGTTAAACTGAAATATTCCCAAAAAAATTAGAGTAGAGATAAAGCTGAATACAATAGCTAAGAATAAAGAATTAGAAACTACATCCTGAATTGTGTATTTCTTACTTCCCACAAAGTAAGAATTGGCTAAGCCTATGTTTAAGTTTCCGAAAGTAAACAGTATACCAGGAATAAGAAGAGTTAAAGAATAAATTCCTTTTCCGGTCGGCCCCAAAACTCTAGTCAGAATAATCGTTGTAATAAAACTAGAAATAAATAAGAAAGTCTCGGTAAAAAAAGTTACTAAGTTGTTTCTTATAAAACTAGCCATAAAATTTCTTATTTTCTTAATAATTCCAAATCATTTATTGAGTGCGCGTCTAAGCCATAAATGAATTTTATCTTATTTTTTTTAGCAGCAAAAAGCAATTTTTTCTCGGGCAAATTATATTTTAAATTTATTTCTATTAAAACTTTATTCTTTGAACATAATCTGGTTATTTCATATAATTCTTTTTTTGAAAGATTGAAATTTCGGTGAAGATAAAATAGCCCGGGATGAGCCCATACATCAACATATGGATTTTTAATCATATTTTTAAGTGCCTTCAAAAAATCTTTTTTATTTTTAAAAATAACACTGTGAAACGATCCTAAAACTATTTCACTTTCTTTTAAAATATCATCAGAAGAATCTAGGCTTCCCTTTTCATCTAAAACTTTTGCCTCACATCCTAAAACAATTTCTAAATTAAATTTCTTTTTTGCTGCTTCAATCTCCTTTTTTAAGTCTCGAAAATCGTAATACATTTTTCTCCGAACATGTTCAGTAAAAACAATTAATGGGATGTTAAGCTTTTCTGCTTGTCTACAATATTCAAAAATACTGTTTCTCCCATCAGTATAATCGGTATGAATATGCCAAGCTCCTTTTTTTAGAAATTTTTTATATTTTTCCCATTTCTTAATCATTTCGGATATTTATAAAATTCTTCCCAATAACGGATCATTTTTATTCCCCATTTTATTTTTTTAGGGATTTCAATCTTTTCGCCCAAAGCCAATTTCACTCCTAGATAGACAAGATTTATGCCAGCAAAAGTATTAATGACAACCGTGCCCTGGAGCCGTGGATTGCATTCAATTAATTTTGGAATTCTCTTTTTGTCTTCTCTAAATTGGAAACCAACATTTCCGTTAAGTCTTAATCTTTTTATAATCTTTTTACAATACTCAATTATTCTTTTATTTTTTACTAAGGTTCCTTCAAAACTGATCCCCATCTTTATATAATCTCTGGTTCGAGGAATTATAACCAGAGGTTCTCCTGTGCTTGCTAAAGCATCGACACTATATTCCACGCCGGGTAAAAATTCCATTACCAATAATTGCGGGAAATGTTTTGTTTTTTCAAATATCGAAAAAAAATCTTCAAGAGTCGTAAACATGCTGTTAGGCTTTTGATTGAGGAATAAGTCAAAGCGATTTATTTTTGAATTAAGAATCCGAAAACCCCTCATCCCATGAGATAATGGGGGTTTAACGCAGACAGCTTCTTTTGGATATCCTAAATTGTAAACTGCTTTTTTAAATTCTAAAGAAGATTTTACAAAATAAAATTTTGGTAAGGGGATAACATCTTGTAATTCTTTCATTAATAAATATTTATTATTAGCGATTTCGATACTTTCTGGATAAGAAATCAATATTTTTATTCCATTTTTCTCAAAAATAGATCTATTTTTGGCCAAAGTTAAAAGCTCAACTGTATTTAAAGGTAAAATTATGTTTGCTTTAAATTTTTTCGCTATCTTTAAGAGAGAGGGAAGATACCTTTCAGAATTAGCAGGAGGAATAGTTTTAAATCCGTCAGTTAAAACAGAACCTATAGCATCTTTTCTCACATCAACGCCTATAATCTTAATTTTCCTTTCTTTAACTAACCTTAAACTCTTAATTATTCCTGGTGCTCCGGGTGCGCCCGAACCCGTAATTAAAACTGTTATATTTTTCATCTTTTTCCAAAAAATTTTTTAAAGCATTTTATATTAATTTTCAATCCTTTCTCCAACTCCTCTTTTCTATATTTCAATAAATCATAATGGATTTGCTTCATATTTTGCTTCGGACTCAGAGTTTTTTTATTCCACCAAATCGGATGGGTCAAAATTTGGATTTTTTTAAAAGACATATCTTCTATAATTTTGATAGGCTCTTCCTTTAGTTTTCTATTAGAATCTGATATATACTGGCATTCCTTAAAAAAGTAATTATTATAAGTATTTATAAATTTATTTAATTCCAAATCACGAACTTTTAAGGGAGAGTGATGAAAAGAAACCACCATTGTTATCTGGGGAATAAAATTTTTAAGAAAGTAGTACTCTCGGCTTACTAAATCATTAATTTTCCCGCGATTGATCTCTCCATCATAATGGAGTCCTATTGCATGACCAAGTTCAGAAATCTTTCTTATCATCTCTATACTGTTTAAAGAAAAAGTATTATAAAAAATCGAGTGGATTCTTATAAAAAAGGTGGAGTGAACTTTATTTCTTTTTTCTATTTCTGCTATCTTTAAAGCTTTTTTAAAAGAAACATCAATGTCATGCCTTAAATAAATTACCTTTTGGGAGGGATTTCTTTCTGTGAAGAAAGCAAATTTAAACCCTCTTCTTTTCGCGCTTTTTAATATATTTTCGTAATGTCGAAAAGTAAAATCACATTTGTTTTTCATAGAATTCCGCAATTTCCTTAATGACAAAATCCTGTTCCTTTTTTGAAAACTCAGGATACATTGGTAAAGACAGAATTTCTTTGGTAGCTTCTTCTGACTCTGGAAAATCGCCATTCCGATAGCCTAAGTATTTGAAAACGGGCTGTAAATGCAAAGATAAGGGAAAATGAACTATAGTGGAAATTCCTTTTTGTTTTAGATGCTTCTGGAGCTCGTTTCGATATTTTGTTCTAATATTATACTGATAAAAAATGTGAGTTCTGTTTGATAAAATTTCGGGAGTCATTATATCCCCTATTTTATTTAATTTTCGGTTGTAATACTTAGCGATTTCTTGACGTTGGTGAGACCATTTTTTCAAATATTTTAGCTTAACCTTCAGAATTGCTGCTTGCAGAGCATCAAGCCGGGAATTTATTCCCTGAACTAAATTAAAGTACTTATCTTTTGGAGAAGAGCCATGATTTTTTAATAGCCGAATTCTATCCACTAATTTTTTGTTATTCGTTGATATCAATCCGCCATCACCATAAGCTCCCAGATTTTTTGTCGGAAAAAAACTGAAACATCCCAAATCTCCAATTGAACCCGCTTTTTCTCTTTTATATTCAGCACCGATTGCCTGAGCTGCATCTTCTATGATGTAAAGTTTATGTAGTCTGGCAATTTTTTTAATCTCGTTCATGTCCGCCATCTGACCGAAGAGATGAACAGGTATTATTGCTTTTGTATTTTTAGTAATTTTCTCCTCAATTTGTTTTGGATTTATATTAAAAGTTTGAGGATTTATATCAACAAAAACTGGTTTTGCGCCGCAAGCAACGATAACTTCGGTAGTAGCTATAAAAGTAAATGGAGTAGTAATAACTTCGTCACCTGGCCCAATACCTAGAGATTTCAAAGATAAAAAAAGGGCGTCAGTTCCTGAATTTACGCCAATAGCATATTTTGTACCACAAAATTCAGCTATTTCCTTTTCAAAATTTTCAACTTCTTTCCCTCCGATAAAAATACCACTTTCTAAAACTCTTTTTATAGCGGGGCCAATTTCTTTTTTGATTATTCTATATTGTTGAGTTAAGTCAAAAAATTTTATTTTATTTGCCATATTTTATTTCTTTTCTTTTGATAATTTCTTTTACAAATCTTACAAATTGCTTTTTTTCCATTAAATTCTATCTTGCTTCCGCATTCACATATCCAGCTTATAAATCTTGCTGGAACTCCATAGACAAGAGCAAAATCTGGGATATCATCGGCTACTACAGTTCCTGCTCCTATCATTGCCCATTTGCCAATACTGTGGCCAGCAACAATTGTCGCATTTGCTCCTATTGTCGCTCCCTCTTTTACTAAAATAGGAAGCCATTTGCCATATCGAGGATACTCTCTTTTTGGATATTTCGCTCTTGGATTTTTATCATTAGTAAAAACTGCTGAAGGACCGATGAAAACATAATCTTCAAGGGTTATAAGGTCCCAGACGTCTGTATTAGACTCAAGCTTTACTCCGTTGCCAATTTTTGCCCGTCCCGCAATAAAGCAATTATGACCAATCATGCAATTTTCTCCAATTCGGGCCCCTTTTAAAATTTGGCAATTTTGCCAAATTTTAGTTCCCTTACCAATTTTTACCCCTTTTTCAATTTTTGTTGTTCTGTGAACAAAAAATTTACTTTTCATTTTTATTTATTGAAAGGTAGAAATATTTCTTTTTTCATTTGACTGGAATGATAAATCGCCTCAACGATTTCTAAAGACTTTCGGGCTTCCTTACCATTCGTAATAGAAGCTTTTTTATCGCCTCGGTAAAAACGAAGAATATTTTTATAGACAAAAATATGATTTGGACAAGAACCTTGGTATAACCCACCTGCATAGATGTTGGGATCTAATCCAAAAGACAGCATAGGTCTCGCTAATTTTTCCACCTCCCAAACATCAATTTTATCAGCGGCTGAACCACCGATTTTTATTGTACCTTTCGACCCAAGAACAGAAACTGAGGCCTCTAAATTTTTGGGATAAGTACAAATTGTGAACTCTAAAGTCGCATAACTGCCATTTTTGAATTTAAGAAGCGCTATCACAATATCTTCTATCTCGATTTCATGAGAAATTGTATCTTTTTTTGCAAAAACTGATTCAACTGGCCCGAGCAACCATTGAAGAACATCAACATAGTGAACCCCTTGATTTAAAAGCGTCCCGCCATCCAATTTTTTAGTTCCCCGCCACTCATCTTGATCAAAATATTTTTGTGGTCTTGTCCATCTTACTATCAAGGCTGCGTTGTTTATAGACCCCAATTTTTTTTCCTCAATTACTTTTTTAAGAGCCTGCAAAGGTGGATTAAACCTGACCTGCAAAACCGAAAAAAGATTTCTTTTTGTTTTTTCAAAACAATTTAAAAGCTTGTCTACTTCTTTTAAATTAATTCCTAATGGTTTTTCCATTAAAACGTCTTTTCCTGCTTTTGCTGCATCTATGCCCATTTGAACATGCAGGCCATTAGGCGTACAAATACTAACTATATTGATATCATCTCTTTTTAAAAGTTCTTGATAATTTTTATACCAGTCAACTCTATATTTTTTAGCTGCTTTTTTTGCCCGATCTTCTTTAATATCACAAACAGCCAGAAGTTCAATTTCGGGAATATTTTCCAGAGAAACAAAATGACGTTCAGAAATCCGACCACATCCTATAAGCCCAAGCTTTATTTTCTCCTCATTTTTTTTATTCATAAACTTTAAAACCAGTATACGTTTTTGTGTCCCCTTGATTTAATTGCGTTTCTTGTATCTACGACTAATTTTGCATTTTTAGCTAATTTTTCGTAATCGAATCCCGAATGATCAGTCAAAATTAAAACCAAATCATATTTTTTAAGGTTTTTTGGAGAATATTTGATTGATTTTAGGACAACAGTTTTCTTTAAAACTCTGTGTTTCACTTCAAATTTTTGAACATAAGGATCAAAATAATCTATTTTCGCCCCTTTTCTGACTAAATCTGCAATGATATCAAAAGCTGCTGATTCGCGCGTATCTCCGATATCTTTTTTGTAACTAACTCCCCATACTAATACCTTTGAACCACGCACAGGCTTTCCTTTTAGGTTTAACACCCAAATAACCTTACTCATTACGAAATGGGGAATCTGCTCATTGATTTCGCCTGCTAACTCAATAAATCTTGTCCAGAAATTATATTCTTTGGCTTTATGGCTCAAGAAAAATGGGACTAAAGGAATACAATGACCAGAACATTTTGGCGAAGGATAAAATGGCATGAATCCATAGGGTTTGGTTTTTGCTGCTTCAATCACTTCCCAAATATCAATTCCCATTCTTCCGCACAAGAGCGCCAACTCATTAATCATTGAAATGTTTATCAACCTAAAAGCATTCTCCAAGCATTTAGTCATCTCAGCAGTTTCTGTAGAACTTAAAGGTATAATTTGAGATTTAATGAAGCTTTGATAAAAGAGAGTGGCTAATTTATTACATTTTCGTGTTATCCCTCCAACTACCCGGGGTACATCTTTGAACCCATAATTTTTATTCCCCGGATCAATTCTTTCCGGACAATAAGCTAAAAAGAAATCTCTGCCAACTTTTAAACCTGTTTTTTCTAATTGTGGCAAAATTAATTCCCGAGTCGCTCCGGGATAAGTACTGCTTTCTAAAATAATAAGTTGGCCTTTATTTAAGTATTGAGCTATTGCTTTTGCAGTTGAAATTATGTAAGAAGTGTCTGGTATTTTATATTTATCAAGAGGAGAAGGAACGCAAATTAAAATAATATCAGATTTTTTAAGTGGAAGGTAATTATTGAAGGCCTTTAATTTTTTGGAATTTACTACTTTTTTTAAATAGTTCGAGTTAACGTCGTTAGTATATGATTCTCCCTTATTTATCAACTTAACTCTTTCTTTTTTAATATCGATCCCAAAAACCGAAAAGCCAACTTTTGCTATTTCAAAAGCGCTTGGCAGACCAACGTAACCTAAACCAATTACCGCCACTTTTGCTTTTTTTTGCTTTATTAATCGCTCTAATTTGTTCATTTTTATTAATGGTCTTACTAAAATATTGCTTTTTCTATATCTTTTTTATATCATAAAATTATATGGAAAACAATGCTCTTAAAATTCAAAACAAACTATATTGGCTTTACCTGGTTGGCTTTTTTTTGATTATACTTCAAATACTTAACATTATTCCTCCCTGGTTTACACCAACTGATTGGGGTAAAGCAATTTGTTTTAGAATTATTCTTTCTATTGTTATTTTTCTGTTCATTTGGCAGGTTATCTATAAAAAAATTAATTTCAGTGAGATCAAAAACAAGATAAAATCTGTATCATTATCTTTATGTCTTTTGTTTTCTTTTTTAGGAGTTTATCTCTTGTCAACTATTTTTTCTTTAAACCCAAACTTCAGTTTATGGGGAAATCCCTCCAGAAATGGTGGCTTCGTTAACCTCGCTTTTTATATTATTTTTAGTGTTTTGCTTTTTTTAATTATTCGCGATAGGAATTGGCAAAAAATCTGGGATTTCTCAATATTTATCGGAATAATAGTTTCAATAATAGCTATACTCCAACAAGTCGGCGCTTTTAGCGAGCGTCTCATTTCAATTGATTTCAGGCCAATATCCACAATGGGAAACCCTATTTTATTATCAATATATCTTACCCTCTTAACTTTTCTCCCGTTATCATTTGCCATAAAAGAAAAAAAACTATACAAAAAAATATTTTACTATTTTTCTTTCGCACTGTTTTTGATAATAAACGTCTTTTTAACCCAAACAAGAGGTACCATGGCAGGCCTTGTAATTGGCTTTATTTGGTTTTTATTCTCTTATCCCAAAAAATTAAAAACGCTTAAAATTTCTCTCGCCATTATTCTCCTCTTGTCACTATTCCTAATAAGATATCTAGATAACCATTTTTATATTTTAAACAACCAACCTTATATTATTAGAAGCGCTATTGGTCGAGCAATAAGCTTAATAGAAGGTCCAAAAATAATGGAAAGCAGACTCTCTACTTGGAAAGTCTCATTAAATGCTTTAAAGGAGAGGCCTATTTTAGGATATGGTCCGGAAAATTTTATGATTGCTTTCAGCAAATATTATGACCCAGCCCTTCCAAGACTGGGCTATACCTTATCAGAAGAATCAGTAGAATGGTTTGACAGGGCACATAATATCGTTTTTGATATTTCGGTTACCGCAGGCATACTCGCTCTTTTGATTTATCTTGCCTTTTTTGGCGCTTTATTTTGGCAACTGGAAAAGTGTAAAAAGAGAAGCTCTGAAATATCTTTAATCTCTCATGGAATCCAAGCGACAATACTTGCTTATTTAGGATCACTTTTTTTCGGTTTTGACTCTGTTTCAACGTTTCTAAGCGCATTTATTTTAATTGGATACTCATTTCACCTCATAAGTAATTATTCAAATCCGCGAATAATATCTGAACCCCATATTAGTTCCGCTCATAATGAAACTAAATCCGCGAATATTATTAATTTTTTTTACAAGTATCGCACAGTGTTTATTATCTTAATTTTTATATTTTTATTGTTTTTTATCTGGAACTATAATATAAAGCCAGCTGAAATAAACATAGATATAAATCAAGCTAATTTTTATGCCGAAAATAAAAGATGCGACCTGGCGTTAAATCTGGCGGAAAAAATCAACTCATCAGACACCGTAATGAATAACTATTTTTGGCTAAAAGGAGTAGGGGTTATCTATAATTGCAGTAAAGATTCAAAATCTCCGGAACCTCTGACCGAAAGCAGTATTAAAACATTGGAGAAATTGATAAAAGCTAATCCACAATATGTTGAAAATTGGTTTACTCTCGGAGATTATATAAATATTCTTATCGAAGAAAAAAATAAAAACACTGATAATGTTTTTAAGAATACTCCGGAAATGGACAAACTAAAAGATGATTCAAATAATTATTTTCAAATTGCCCTTTCATTAAGCCCGAAACGCCAGTTAATTTATAGAGAATGGGCAAAGAATAAGATAGTCGTCGGCGATTACGAAAAAGCAAAAGAATTATCCCAAAAATGCATTGAGTTAAACCCATATTATCCTTTTTGCTATTGGATAATGGCTCTGACAAATGGCTATCAAAAAAACACTAATGAATTTACAAAATATTTAAATCTTGCGCAGGAAAATGGATACAAAACAGATACAAAAGAAGCACTCCGGCAATTAGCAAATATGTATATAGCTATCAATGATTATAAGGGCTTAACTGAAATCTATCCAAAATTAATCTCTATTGAAGAAAATGCTCTGGAAAAAGCTCAGTTATATGCTTCTTTGGCTGATTCTTATAAGATATTAGGTGAAATAAAAAAAGCCCGGGAAACGACTTTAGAAATATTGAATCTTATACCGGAAATGCCCCTTGAACTTCAAGCAGGAGCAAGAGCAGATGTTGAGGCATTTTTAAAAAGTTTGGAATAAAAAATTAAGAGCCGATCAATTGATTTATTTTGGCTCTTGTCGCTGACCCTACGAATCCCGTCCCCCTCTCTATCCCGAGGGGTTTTAATATTTCTGAAGCATATTTTTCCTGAAAACGAATAACAGCTGCTTTCGTTAAATCAAGGAAATTTCCTGTAATTAACCCATCGGGATAAATTTCAGTTCCTTGATTTTTCAAAAATTCCTGGAGGCAGCGAACATCCTGGCTATATGTCATTCCAAAATAAAGATCATTAGTAAATTTCTGGCAGGTCCCCCACCAATTTTTGGTGGGGGATTTCCCTAAAATGGTATCTATTTGTGCCTGAACTTTGGCAATTTCTGCTTTTAGGGATTGAATTTGAAATAAAAGCTGATTTATTAGATCAGTCTCCTGATTTTTAAAATCAACGCTTGCTTTCAAGGTAAAGAAAAAGCTAGACCCAACTTTGCTTTGAACCGAAGGAATAATAATTAAAGAAATAACTTTTGTATTAAATTCAGAAAGAACAATTTTACCATGCTGATTTTGATCTAAAATTAGAAACTTTATTGAACAAATATTTGAATTATCACAAATTACATAAGGAACTTCGAAGTTCCCGTTTGGGTCTCCATCAAAATCAAAAGTTAATGTTCCTCCTCCGCCAAAGATTTTATTCCAACTCACAGTCCAATTTTTCACTATATAATTTATTGATAAATTACTTACTAAGTTAATTGGCAGAAAATTATATACTGGAACTACTTTAAGGTTTTTTAAATTTTCGTTTTTGTAGCAATATTTTTCAGAAACCTGGCAATCATTAATAAAAACAGCGATCGTCCAGTCGGTAAAAATTTGAGAAAAATCTTCTTTAAAGCCATTTTGGGCTAAAGCGTAATTTATGCTTTCAATTCCTTTCTTTGAAGAATGTAAAGAATCAGTTAAGATTTTAATTTGATAGCGTTCCACTAAATACTGAGTAAAAATATTTAAAACGCCATAATCTACTAAAGAATTCTGCCAATCGGTAATAGAATCTGAAGGATTCTGTAAGAATTCATTAACCCTTTTTTGAAGATTACTACCTTGGTATTCTAAATCATAACCCAAAAGGGTAGAAACATATTCTGCTCTTGCTTCATTAAGCCAGGTTTCTTCTTCTATGCCCATGATTCTTTCCTTTTGATTAAAAGTGATTAAGTGCATAAATTCATGGGCGAGAAAACTTTTATTTATTGAGTCTGCAATATAATCAGAATTCAGATAAACCATTTCTCTTTCGTTAGAGGTAGGCACTAAAAACTTTTGATATTCATTTCCTGAACTAAAATATCCTCCGCGGCTTTTTTTCATTGGGTGAATTAAAACCGTGATATGATCATCATTATCAATTCCCGGTTTCCATTCAGAACCAAAATTAAGGATTAAAATTGGATAAATGTTTCTTTCAAACTCATTAGCTAAGTCAGACAGGGCAATATTTACTTTTTCTTGATCCACAAAAAAAAGTTTTCCCCACCAGTCATCATCAATATAAAAATATAACTGGTTGCTAATTTGTCTTAAGGTAGCAGAAATTTCTTTTCTTTGAGAAACATCGTATGCTGGATCTATATAAAAACCTTCATTATCTCCTAAAGCTGCCGAGTAAACATTAAAAGAAAAAAAACAACCGGCAAATATAAGCATACCAAGAATGACACAATAAAATTTCATTTCTATATTTCGATTCATTAAATTATTTTAGCAAAAAAAGTAAAGAAACTAAAGCCGAGGTAATGGCTTAAATTTTTGAGTACTGATCAAGCTTTCTTAAAATCAAAGATTAATTTTAAATTAGTTCTTGGAGCGATATTTTTCATTTTTAGGCACGCACTGATTATTTAAACATACACATTCAACTATAGAAATATCCAGTTCGTCTAAATTTGAGGTAGGGTCTAGACAGTCATCATAAAACTTATAATTTTTGTTTCTGCAAACTATTCTTTTAGCACAGCCATTTGTAGTAAGACCGCAATCATCATCATTTTTGCATTCTTTTCCGCAAGCGGAATTAAAATTACATAATTCATCGTCTATATTGCCGCAAAGTAAACTTAGAGAGGAAGTATTACTAGAGTTATCAGTTCGCTTTAACACGCAAACAATTTTTCCTACAATATAATTTATTATCGTTTCTTTTTCGCTCGTTACTGCTGGATTATATGAATCTGTCTTAAAACCTGTTTCCTTTAAAAAATAATCCCAATTTTCAAACCATTTTAAAATTTTTTCTGCTCCTAAAACATCGAGGTAATAAATTCCTCTGGCTGAAAAGACCATCTGACCGTCTTTTTTATTCCATTGAATTTTTTCATTGGGCATTATATTTAAGTCTAAACCAATTATTTTTTTTGCCTCATCTAAGACCCATTCCTGCGTTAAATTGCAATCTTCTTCTCCTTTTTTAATGCACTTTTCTTTAAAATCACACCAAGAATATTCTTTATTATAAAGACAGCCGTAGTTGTCTTTTTTGTTTGGAAATAAAACCAACTGATAAAATGCACCAAATAAAATTAAAACAACAATTAAAACTATGACAATTTTTTTAAAAATTTTTTGCATACAGGAAAAATTAATTTAAATAATATTCCATTGTATTATACATCTTTACAAAATACAACGCAAAACCCTTAAAAAAGTTGAGGCTTTAGGCCTTGAGAAAAGGAGTTAAAAATTACCTCTCACCAATCACCTCTTTTAATCTGCTGTAAGACAAACTAAAAATCCCGTTTTAACGGGATTTTTAGCGTCTTAAGATATCCCACAAAAAGATATCTCCACAAGATAAGACAATAAATAATCTTTACGGGTTAAAGTAGACGTAAGAAGTACACCAGGTATCCATCAAGTTGCCACCACTTCCCCAACCAGAGTAGAAGTTAGCATTATCGCCAACTGTCCAAGTTACACCAAGTAAACAATATCTTACATTATTGCCTGCGTTGGTGCTAACATTAGTTCCAAGCGTTTGGGTTACTTGTACCGTTGCAGATTCGTCATCCGAAATATTTCTTGGAGGAGTCTGGCTAATAGTTCTGACGACTGTTAAGTCTGTACTACTAGCTGAAATACCTACTGTTGTTGATGATGACCAATATGCGTCTGTCCATACTCCACCGCCTGCAGCTAAAGTGCCAGATGCCTGACTTACGTATTCAAGGTATGTTAAGGTACCTCCGAATGGCTTAATCGTGAATGTAATTGTTCCTGTAGAAGAAGTTGTACCACCTCCTACAGAAATGGGCGCAGCACCAGTAGCAGTAACTGGGCCAAGTGTAAACTGCACACCTTGCTCATAAACAAAAATCGGATTGGCGCTCATTGCAGAAGAAACCGTCACATTGGCTGTACTGCCATCTGATTTCTCATACTTCGCGTTGGCGGTTGTTGCTGGAATATTTACTCCTTGGAAATTATTATTTCTTGTATATGTCATTGCTGCCCAGTTACCCATTATCGTAAGTTTCTTTGTTGTTTCAGCAACTATCGGATATCTGAAGTTTATAAATCCGCAAGATGAATCACCAGGAGTGCAAGAAGCAATTAATGTGCCTGTTGAATCAACGAGCTTAAGAATTGAAGGCAATGCTTCACTGGCACCTGTAGTGTAAAGAACCGTCACTGTCGTCAAAACAGTGCTTCCTGATTGAGCCTTAGCATTGAATCTCAAGACTGGAGTATCGGTTGTTATTCCGGTAGTGGCGTTGGAATAGAGGTTTTGACTGTCAGGATTGTCACTAGCCAATGAGAATGTCAAGGTAGCGTTTCCTGTTGATGTCTGGATAGTATGAGTTCTGGTGGTTGCTAACGCCATGTAAGAATCAATACCGGCGCAATCTCTTCCTCTTATACCATTAGAACCGTAGACGTTAAGAACGACTGTTCTGTTGTTGTCCATGGTCCCAATAGTGTCTATGACTATTAACACTTTGTGGGTTGTGCCTTTTTCTACTTTTAGATTTAACCCAGACAAAGTAGTGTAGTAAACACTGGATGTGTCTAAAGTAAAGACAGGGCTGGTAAATGTTGCTGTCAGATTAGCATCGGAAACAGAATCTTTATAAACTTTGATACCGGTTATAAAGGTTCCTGGATTGTATGTCGTAGTGGAATAGGTTACAGATGCCTGAAGGTCAACTTTTCCAATTATGATGTCAGAGTTGATGGTCGTGACATCAAAACCATAGGCCTCAATCCCAGCACCGCCATTAACGGTTCTGCTTACTGGACTGGCAGAGATAACAACACTATAACTACCCTCTCCTCCTGTGCAGGCTCCTACTGGTTTAAGAACGCAAACTGCTGCTGAACACATGTACCCTGTAGCGCATTGGGCGTCAGAAGTACATCCTGTTGGAGGAGTTATTCCACCACCTAACATTGTATTCAACTTCGATCTAGTTGCAGCACCAACGAAACCGGTTCCAGCGGTTAACCCCAAAGGAGTTAAAATCGTTGAAGCGTATTTGTTCTGGAATGTAACTACCGCTGCAAAGGTCAAAGGACCAAAGTAGGTAGTTTCACTTCCAGGAGAACCAGCTCCTGAGCTTGCAACTTGAGTAGCTGCATCGCTGTTTAACACTTTCTGTAAACATTTTACCTCTTCGCCAGTTGATCCTTGTGAAAGGTTGCTGGTAAAGCTTGAGATGGTGCAGCCGACAGCTCCTGTACTGCCTCCGAGTGCGGCTAATTGC
The DNA here is from genome assembly GCA_964354555.1 of uncultured Candidatus Saccharibacteria bacterium. GTDB lineage: Bacteria > Patescibacteriota > Minisyncoccia > Minisyncoccales > JAHCRE01 > CAYHAF01. Next base: position 6,570 of record CAYHAF010000005.1, on the reverse strand, counting down.
GCTTGCAGAGTTGTTAACTGAGTTAACAAAAGATTAATTTGAGTTTGTATATCTTCAGCAGTCAAAGCGATTGCCGGACCACCTACAAAAGATAAAACAGTAAAAACAGTCGCGACAGCTAAAATTTTCTTTATAAATCTATTCATTTTTATTGTGTGTTTTTTATTAATTGATTAATAATTCGACAAATTTTTCAACTCTTCGTTATCGACCGACCTCCCCTATTCCGAATCTTTGATTCGGACGGGCCGTCCCGCCAAAAGCGGGAATAGGCTGCCTTTTTGGATATAAACATGTTTGAAGAATCAAACATCCAGAAAAGCTTGAGGTAACGATTTTAATTTTTAATTTTATTATGAGCAAAAAGAAATAACCAAAATCAATTTTTAAAATTTCGGCTCTTATTGCTCAGGCTGGATTTTCATCAATACAGAAAGGGTATTCGGGTAGTCTCCAATTTTGTAAGCTTCTTTAGCTTCAGTTAAAAGTTTTTGCTGCTCTTCGGTTAGAGTTCTGTTTTCCAAGTCTTTTATCAAAACGTCAACTATGGGTTTATAAATATTTTCCGTATTTTCAGCGTCGCTGATCTCCACTCCATAGGTCTTTAAATTCTGAATGTTGCCTTCCATTTTCTTGATTTCCGGAACTATTTTTCTTGCTTCTTCTGGTTTTCTAACGTTACTGGCTTTGTTTACTACCTGCGATATACTGGCCTGGCATTCTTCAATAGCAGAATATAATTTCTTTACCTGGTTCTGTTCAGCAATCTTGGTTAACTCTTCCAATCTTTTGTTGACTAACTCCAAACGATTTTTTAACTGCTCTTCTGAAGGCACAAAAACTGTCTGGGCTTTTTCTGTTATTTTCTTTAAAGAAAAAAGTAAATCTCCCGGAACTGCATTCTGGCTGAAACCAAAAGCGCAAACTACAATCACAATCAAAGCTAAACTGGCAAAAGCAAATTTTTTCTGAAAAAACATTCTGGGGAAAACTTCCAGCCAGGAAACCTTATTCTCCCCAACCACACTACGAGTCCGGGTCTCGTAATCGCCTAGAATCTGATTTTTAGTCAAAAAAACCCATTCCTTTTTGGGCTTTATTTCGCGGAGTCCCTGTATTTTTAATATGAGTTCTTTTTCAGTCATTCTATATATTACGACGTAAAAAGGCACGTTTTATTACAAAACGTGCCTTTTTATTGTTCGTTGCTTATTGTTAATTGCTAATTGCTATTTGTTAACTTTGTCCGAAGGGCATTCAATCCCCTGTGAATCATAACCCTAATTGTTCCTTCAGGCTTATTTAGGGTTTTTGCTATTTCTTTAATAGATAAATCGTTTATATAGTGCAAAATTATGACTTCCTGATAATCTTCTTTTAGATCAGCCAAACTTACTTTAATTTGCTCAAAATCTGAGCTAAATTTTGCTTTTTCTTCTAAATTAGCCTGAGGATCAGCTATTCTTAAATTTTCAGCTGAAATTATTTGATTTTTGCCTTTTTCCCGATAAAAATCAGTGACAAGGTTACGGGCAATTTGATATAAAAAAGCCTGCATATTCTCAATTTTCATTTCACCAGGATTAGGACTTTGAGACCGCTGAAAAGCTTCCCAGCCCCTTAAAAAAGTTTCTGAAGTTAGGTCTTGAGCAGCTTCCTGAGAACTAACCTTTAAAAAAATAAAGCGGTATATTTTATCAATATACTGGTCATAAATACCGCTAAAAATTTGTCTTTGTTTATCCATTTTTTTATCTTAATGTCCTATATCCTACCCCGTAAAAAGGTTTCTTTACTACTTAGGTTGTCCTATGTCCTATATTGTCCTAACTTATCCTATCTCTGTCCCACCTCTTAATATATAGAAAGTCTCATTTCTTTCTCCGACTCTTTCAATAAGATTTTGTCTTAGCATGTCTTTAAAATCTCGTCTTAAGGTTCTTTTGCTGATATCAGGGAAAACATCTTTTAATTCACCAACTTGGGCCCGGCCTCTTTCTTTTAAAAACTCTAAAATCCTGCTTTGCCTCTCGTTTATATCCAAAGACTTTGAAGTCGTCTCTGCTGAAACCGCGGGCAATCCTATTATTACAGGTCTTTCCTCTTTTCCTATTATTGAAAATCTCTCAAATTCTCCCCTTATTTTACTATATTCCTTTTGGATTTCCAAGACATCAAATGGGGAAATCCAGTTCTGGACCTTGGCTACCTCAAAAAAACTGTCAAGAATCTCGAGATCTTTTTCAATATCAGCGATTAAGGTCTTTGGCCTTATCGAATCTTCTCTTAAAAGCAACAGTATCTTCGCTAAAACATCATCCCCCACTTCCCTGATTTTATATCTTAAAGGCTCTTTTTTAGGGAAAAAGAGAGTTAAACGATAGAGATTATTGGTAAGTTGAATATAAAAACCTTTGGTCATTGAAGATATTTACTATTTTGACTTTTTGGCGTTCCTCCTGGATTTTGGCTATCTGCCCAATTTTCAAGATCATTTCCAGAAAGCAAAGGATTTTTTCTTTCCATTGTTTCTTTAGTCTCATTAATACCAGCAAACCATTCTCCGTAAGAAAAACAATCTAAATAATCAACAATATTTCCCGAACTATCTTTCAAAACGGCTTTTTGGCCACTATTTTTAAATTTACCACCTAGATTTGAATAATTCAAGTTAAAATCAGAAGTAATTTTATCAGAAGACACAATCAAAAAGAAATCCTCGGAAGGTATTTTTCCTTCTAATTCTAGTGCCCAATCAAGCTCTGCCTGATACAATTCTATCTTCCAACCCTCTAAAGGAATGGCTTGACTAGTATTATTGTAAAGTTCCAACCATTCGTATCGCCACCAATCTCTTGATTCAATTCCTTCTATTTTAGTACCCATCCAAGCTATTTCACTTATAACAATAGGAAGCGTGTTTACTTCTATCTCTATCTCAATCCAATCGCTTTCATTCCCAACTTTGTCTTTAGCTTTTATTTGAAAAGAATAAGTCCTACCTTCTTCTACTAAAAGATTAACATAATTTTGGTTTTCTTCAAAATTCAAAATTTGACCTATCCCCCATTCCTGCCAATTATTATTTATATCTTGATATTGAATTGCAATTCCGTCAATATCTGAAAGTGTGACATTGTATTGAATATAAAACGCAGCTATTCCGCTTGTAGTTGCGTTTTCTAAGGCCAAATCTTGACCTACCCAAGAAAGTGAAAATGAAGTTTCTGTTTGCAAAGAAGAAATAGAATCAAAACTGACTTGGGGCGGAATATTGTCCTCGACAACAGGAAACGGCGGAGGTACAAAATTCTGATTTTTTTCTTTTGGAGTAGGGTTTTGAATTTCAAAATCTTCTTGATTATTATCTGTATCTTGATATTCCTCTGTTTCTTCAAACCATTTTCTTCCTAAACTCTCATCTGACGGAGGATTTTGTGCTGGAGCTGTTTCAAAATCTTGAGCTTGACCCCAACCGACTTTATCGGCAACCTCCCTGCTTGAATCTTTGAGTAAAATTACGTTGTCTTCAGTCAAAGTTAAATCTTCCAAGATAATATCAAAATTTTCAATTGACACCCTACTAATCAGGAAGTAACTCTTTGGCATGATTTTCTTTCCTTCAAAGTTAGTTGAAGAAACAAGAGAGGTCCAAGAAGTTCCGGTCGGAGTTTTTCTTTGAATGTACCAACTAGTCAAATCAACCTCATTCTCATTTGGGTTATAAAGCTCAATAAATCTTTCTTCTAGCGGTGAGATTTTAATTTCACTAATCAAAATTTTTAGTGGAGGCGCAGCTGGAATTTCCTCCTCCTCTGGCGGCGGTGCGCTGCCGCCAGAGGAACTAAAGATAAATTTCGGGCTGTTTTCGGCTTTTGGCGTTCCGAAAATACCGTAATTACTGCCATCGAAATAAGTGTACCAAGTTAAATCACTATCTCGTTCCATTGATTTTCTCTCATTTTTATCTCCAGCTGGCCAATTAGGATTAGCTAAAATCTCATCCTGAAGCTGGCAATTTTCATCAAATAGATACAAAATCTCATTCTCATCATTCAGATTTCCTGAATAAATCTTATCAGCTAAAATATTAGGAACTGCGTCATCATTTGTTCTTTCTAAAAGATAAAATTGACTAACTGAAATCTTGTCTTTTCCCTCAAAAATTATCTTAATTTCCTCATTTTTATCTAAAATCTGCCATCCTTTTAAAGAGATTTCGCTATTTGAAATATTTTTAAGCTCAATCCATTCATTTCGCCAATCTGAATTAGTTCCCATCCAGCTAATCTCGTTAAGAATAATTTTATCTCGAACTGGACTTTGGCCGCCTTTTTCGCATAAAATAATGTCTTTTTCCGGCGTTTTTGCCTCTTCTGCTATTTGTTCGGATTCATCTTCAACTTCCTCTAATTTTTCTTCTTCTGATACTTCATTTTTGTCTTCTTTTTCCGTCTCCTCAAAAAATTCTGCTTTTTCTATTTCTTTGCCAAGAAGTTTTTCCACTTCTTGAGTAAGTAAATCAATTTTTTCTGAAATTTCATCAAGTTTTTCAACGATTTCATCAATATTCAGCTCGGAACTGATGTCGGGTTCTTTCTGAAGATTTTCCTCTTCTTTGATGTTTTCCTTTTCTTTTAAATCTTCTTTTTCAACAATGGGTAGATCAACTGTTCCCGGCTGACTGAAAGTGAATAAATCAAAAAGGACTTCTTTTATTGTTGCTAATGGTTTAAATATTATTCCCGATAGATTATTTTTAACCAAAATTAAAAATCCGGTTATCAATAAAATCAAAATGACTCCTGCTAGAAAAAATGAGAGAAATTTAGACATTCCTTTATTGTAAAAATTTTTAGAAAATAATTCAAATAAAAAGAGCGCGATGCCGCGCTCTTTTAAAAATTATTTTAAAAACTCCTAGTGTAAATATCCCCAGGTCTGAAGCCTGTCTGAATCTGAAAACCATTTAAAACCTATATCTGTCCTGTAGTACATATTCTGGATAAGAATAGTTTTTAGCCTTGCATATACCTGTCTCCTCGTTTCCTCCACTGTACTACCGGAAGCTGTTATTACTAAAACATAACCCGAGTCCCCTGCTATAACCCAAACATTATGTATAAGCTTCACATCGCCCAAATGAACTCCTTCTAAATTTTGCTTTTTAAAAATTATAGATAAATCCTTATATATGAAAGTCTCTTTTTTATCTTCGTAGGGAAATGGCGGCACAGCAACGACAACGCCAATCTGGAAACCTCTTTTTGTCCTAAACTCTATGGCCTCATGTTTGGCAAGTCTGTAAAGAAAATCACCCCAGGGCTCTATAACTCCTTCCATCTGGATACTAATAGTTGGGTAGCCAAATCTCGCTGTGAACTCCAAAGGATAAATCCCTTTTGCGTTGGCAATGCAATTTATATCAATATAACCGACATATCCTGATTTCATTAAATCTTCTTTAATTTTTAAGAGAGTGTTATTAAAAATTTCATTTGGCGGAGACCAATACATAAGAGTATTTCCGCACCAATAAGGTTTCCCATTTCTTCTTACATACATAATATGGTTTTTTACAGTTGCGCAGTAAACAACCCCGCTATACTTAATCTTTTTTACATTTCTTTTATCAACCCATGAATTTATTTTTTTTATTCTTTCATGAACTTCGTATTGAATCCTGTCAGAATATGCAAAGTGATCCTTTATCCAAACCCTGCCCCTTGCTTTTCTTTGTTTAATAATTCCTATTCTCCCGATTTTTAATAAAAGTTCCTGCGTATTATCAGCCAGCTCTTTAGAACAAGTATAAAATATTCTATTCCCAGCCCGCATTATAGTCCCGTCTCCCAAACAATACCAATTTAAAAATATTTCTATTTGTCTTTTATTTAACTCTTTTAGGAAAGAAGGAATATTTTTTTTAAAAGACCCCCCGAATTGATTTAAATATTCTGCTAATTGTTTACTGTATGTATAAAATACATCGTTATTTTCTCTAAAATTAAAAGGGAGTCGTTTAAGTAATTTTTTAATTCTTTTTGATTTCTCTTTATTTTTTTGAGATATAATTACCTGATATTTAGAAACTGACCCATCGCTAATCCATATTCCTAAAAAAGCTAACCAGTTGTCCATCAGTATCTTTCTTTCAAAAACCCGATGACTTACAACCTTTCTTCCCTCATAATGTCTTTTTTCGACTGTGGGCAAAATAAAATATTTTTCCTCTCTGCCAGACCATTTTCCTGTTCTTTTTATAACCGATTGATATTCTATATTCTTTGCTCTAATAAATTTAAAATTAATTTTCTTTTTTCTAAAATCGGACTGCGAGCATAAATACATATTATGATCTGGCGTTACGCGTATATCCAACGTTCTGTTATGAATAGAAATTAATTCTTTATGATGATTAAAACTAACTATATCGTCCGGCTTATGAAATTCTATTAAATCATTCGAAGAGTTCAAGGTGCATAATTTATCGTTTTTGGAAAGTTTTTTAAAGAATTTCCAGCCACTGTTAGTCAAAACTTCTGTTTTATCGTCGTAGCAACCCATCTC
>CAYHAF010000004.1:0-31546 GCA_964354555.1 uncultured Candidatus Saccharibacteria bacterium | reverse complement strand
AATTATAACGCTTCAAAAAATAATAACTTTTCTGAAAAACATCTTTCCCAACCTAGGTATTTTGCTGTATTTTTTAATCCCGAAAAGTCAAAAGCTTTATCCCAAACAGAAGTAAGGAAGTCTTTAAACTACGGAACCAATAAAAAAGAAATTTTAGATAAAATTTTTTCCGGGCAGGGAAAAATAATTGAATCTCCGATCTTGCCAGAATTTTATGGGTTTTCTAGCCCTTCAATAATTTATGAATTTGATGTTGAAAAAGCTAAAGATATTCTTAACAAGGCTGGTTTCGCAGAAACGCCAGAGGGAACCAGGGAAAAAATTGTCAGAAAAGAAGCTGATTTCAGTTTCAAAAGCGAGTTAAAAACAGGCTCCCAAGGAAAAGAGGTTGAGGAACTCCAAAAATGCTTAGCGAAAGATCCTGAAGTTTACCCATCTGGCGAAGTTACTAGCTTTTTCGGAAACTCAACTAAAAATGCGGTTATAAAATTTCAAGAGAAATATGCCAAAGAAATATTGGAACCAGGTGGCTTTAAAGAAGGAACAGGTATGGTCGGAAAAGCTACCAGAGACAAATTAAATGAATTATGCGCCAAACCAATTGAAGAAATATTATCTCTTAAAATTTCGTTGGCAACAGTAGATCAACCAATAATGATTGAACTAGCTAATATACTAAAAGAACAGTGGAAAAGTTTAGGAGTAGATCTTGAAATAAAAAAATTTGATATTTCTGCACTTGAAACAGATATTATCAAAAAGAGAGATTATGATATGCTTTTATTCGGAGAATTTTTGGGTTCTATCCCCGATCCTTATCCTTTTTGGCACTCAACGCAAAAAAAGGATCCGGGTCTAAATTTAGCCTTATACGAAAATAAAAATATTGATAAAATATTAGAAGAAGCCAGACAGACCTTAGATTTAACAATTAGGGCAGAAAAATACCAGGAATTTCAGAATCTTTTAATTGAAGATGCGCCTGTTGTATTTTTATGTGATCCTGATTATATTTACTTTATCTCAAATGAAGTAATGGGAATAGATATAAAAAAGATCGTTGACCCTTCAAAAAGATTTGCAAATATTGAAAATTGGTACATGTTTACTAAACGAGTTTGGAAATGAAAACAAAAAATAGAAAGCAAAAAATAGAAAATAGAAAACCTGATATTAGGTGCCTATATGATATGCGAAGTGTTTTATATGACCAAAAATGGGCTAAATTTGCTCCTAATTTTAAGGTTTATTTTATGCATCGAGGAATAAAAATAGAGAATGGAATCAAGCAAAATATAACCATCTTTTCTCCGTTGATGTTAGGCAAAGAATTTACAAAAACAAAAGGGCACGAACACAAAGATAGCTACGGAGAGATTTATAAAGTTATAAAAGGTAAGGCAATATTTTTATTACAGAAAAGGAAACCAAATAGTAAAAAAATTGAGGATGTTTACGTAGTAAAAGCAAATAAAAATGAGGTGGCTATAATTCCTTCTTCATATGGTCACATAACCATAAATCCTACAAATAAAGTATTAAAAACAATGGACTGGAGTTGTGAAAATTGTAAAAGCGATTATGGTTTTTTCGAAAAAATGGGTGGTGCTTGTTATTATTACACAATTGATGGTTGGATTAAAAATAAAAATTATAAAAAAATTCCCAGACTTCATTTTAAAAAACCACTAAAACAAATTCCTAATAATTTAGATTTCTTAAAATAGCGGGCATGGCGAAATGGCAGACGCATAGCGTTCAGAACGCTATGAGAGTAATCTCGTGGAGGTTCAAGTCCTCCTGCCCGCACTATAATTAATTTTTAATTCTCAATTTTTAATTTTTAAACTTTAACGGTTTATAACATTAAATCATTAAAAAATTATTTTAAAATTAAAAATTAAAAATTTTAAAGATATGCTTAAATCTCAAAAACAGAATTATATAAAGATTATCCCTCTGGGGGGATTAGGTGAAGTTGGTCGAAATATGATGCTTTTGGAGTACCAAAAGAAGATTTTGATTATTGATATGGGTTTTAGAATGCCAGAAGAAGATATGCCAGGGATTGATTATATTATTCCTAATATTGAATACTTAAAAAATAGAAAAAATGATGTTTTGGGAATAGTTTTCAGCCATGGTCACTATGACCATATTGGCGCTGTCCCCTATTTAATTGAAAAGATCTGGAAGCCAAATTTAAGAATATTTGCCAGCCCTTTGACTAAAGGAATTATTATTAGGAGACAAGAAGATTTCCCAGAACAGCCAAAATTTAAAGTTAATGAAGTGCGGCATGGTTCCAGAATAAAACTTGGGGTTTTTGAGATTGAATTTTTCAGACAGAATCACAACATACCGGATAACTTAGGGATGTTTATAAAAACTCCGGTAGGGAATATCTTACATACCTCAGATTTTAAGTTTGACTCTAATCCGGTTAATGATTTACCAAGCAATTTGCAAAAACTTAGTGATTTTTCTAAAAGAAACATCTTGCTTTTAATGTCAGACTCGACAGGAGCCGAAGAAGAAGGCCACTCTCTTTCTGAAAAAGAAATTTTTAACAACCTGGAGAAAATTTTCCAATCAGCCAAAGGAAGAATAATTGCTGCAACTTTTGCTTCGTTAATTAATAGAATTCAGCAAATCATAACTTTATCTGAAAAATACGGCAGAAAAGTTACAGCAGATGGATATTCTATGAGAACAAACGTGGAAATCTGCAAGAATCTTGGATATTTAAAAGCAAAAAAAGGCACCTTAATTCAATTAAAAGATGCTGGAAATTATCACGATTCAAAAATTGTGCTTTTGTGCACAGGGGCTCAGGGTGAAGGCTCGGCTGTTTTGATGAGAATCGCAAATAAAGAACACCGATTTATAAAACTAAGAAAAACTGATACCGTCATTTTTTCTTCCTCAGTTATCCCTGGAAACGAAAGAACGGTTCAAGTCTTAAAGGATGAATTATACCGCCAGGGAGCAAAAATTTACCACTATAAAATGATGGATATCCATGCCGGAGGCCATGCCCAGCAGGAGGAATTAAAAGAAATGATAAGAATTACAAGGCCTAAGTTTTTCCTTCCTATCCATGGACAATACTCGATGCTTTTAAAACATGGAGAAATTGCTAATGAAGCAGGCATACCAGAAAAAAATATAATAATAGCCGAAAATGGCCAGATAATAAACTTAGGTAGAGATAGAGTTTCGTTCGATAAAAAACCTATTGATTCAAGCTATGTAATGGTTGATGGCTTAGGCGTGGGCGATGTAGGTGAAATAGTCTTAAGGGATCGCCAAATGCTGGCAAAAGACGGGATGTTCGTCATTGTGGCAGTAATCGATCGAAAGACTGGAAGAGTTATGGGTTCTCCTGATATAATATCAAGAGGATTCGTTTATTTGAGAGAATCAAAGGAACTCTTAAAAGATACCAGAAGAAAGGTGATTGAAATTGTAAATAAAACCGTGGGTTCAGGCGGTGCAGTCAACTGGGTTTATGTTAAAGACGAAATAAGAAACAAAATTGGCCAATTCTTGTTTACTAAGACTAGACGGAGACCAATAATTCTCCCGGTTGTGATAGAAGTCTAATTTAATAAAACAGCGAACAATAATCAGCGAACAATAAAATCTATGAGAGTTTTTTCAGGAATTCAGCCGACAGGCGCCATACATATTGGAAATTATCTGGGAGCTATTAAGCAATGGATTGAACTTCAAAAAGAAAATGAATGTATTTTTTGTATTGTTGATCTGCATGCCTTAACCATATCCTATGATGTTAAGGCAATAAAAGCTTCAATTTTGGAAAAGGCTATCGCTTACTTAGCTGCCGGAGTTGACCCCAAAAAGTCAATTATCTTCGTTCAGTCCCACGTGAAAGAACATACTGAACTGGCCTGGCTTTTAAATACTGTTACGCCAATAGGAGACTTGTTCAGAATGACTCAATTCAAAGAAAAATCTGAAAAATACAAAAAAAACGTTAATGCCGGACTTTTAAATTACCCGGTTTTAATGGCGGCGGATATCATGCTTTATCAAACAGATATTGTCCCGGTGGGCGAAGACCAAAAACAGCACGTTGAATTAGCCAGAACTATTGCCAAAAAATTTAATCAGAGATTCGGACAGACTTTTAAAATACCCGAGGTCAAACTGCCAAAATCCGGAGCAAGAATAATGAGTTTAGTTGATCCGAAACAGAAAATGTCAAAAAGCGGTTCTCCGGAAAACTATATCGGACTCTTTGACGAACCTAACGAGATAAAATCCAAAATAATGGGTGCGATCACTGATTTGGATAAATCCGTCAAATATGATCCGGAAAAAAAGCCGGGTGTTTCCAATCTTATGGCAATATATTCCCTGGTTTCCGGCACAGCTATTAAGGAGTTGGAGAAAAAATTCAAAGGCAAGGGTTATGCTGAATTTAAAAAATCTCTGGCGGATCTTTTAATCAATAATTTAGAGCCGTTCCGCCTCAAAAGAAAAGAGCTTCTCGCTCGAGAAGCCTTCGTAGAAGAAATACTAGATCAAGGGGCTAAAAAGGCAAAGATTTTAGCCCAATCAACGATGGAAAACGTCAGGAAAAATATGGGTTTGACTTAGAAAATTTTAAAGTCCTTTCAACGAATACTCTTCATAAAGCCTCTTAACTAAGGGGTAAATTTTTTTTCTAAAAGCTCCTGGAATTAATTTATTATACAAATGCGTGGTTTCGCCTTTATAATGCAAGAATTTTTTTAAATATAGTTGGCATCTTTCTTTATCATCTCCACCACAGTAGCATTTTAGTTTCGCATCAGTTCCAGATCTTCTTATTTCAAGAAACATTTTATCAAATTTAAAATAAGTGCCGTCACCAACGAAAAAAATATTTTCTAAATCTCTAAAATCTAAGCGTGGGAAGGCTTTAAGTAGTATTTCTTTGGCACTATTGAGATTAATTTTTTTCTCTCTTATCCCTAAAGCTAATCCCAAATAATATTTATCTGCTTTATCCCTTAAAACCTCACCTTTTAATTTACTTTGCTTTAATATTTCAGGGTTAGGTTCTGATTCATTATAATATATTAAATCTTCAGCAAAAAAATATTTATAAATAATCTTATTATTCCGAAATACTTCTTCTAAATAACTCAGAAAAGATTTATTTTTTAAAAAAAGATCGGCAATCAAAGTGGCACTAATAATTGAGGCCTCGCTGGCGCTTTTTTCCATCATTGAAATAGTTATTCTACCTCCTTTGCTTTTGATTAATTGATAAGGTCCTGTAATCATTCCTCCACTCTCTTCTCCAGTCCAAAATAAACGTGGTTTTTTTCCTAAATCAATCCTTTTTCCATAAATATCTTCCACAAAAACATTTTTTCCCGGTTTTTCTTTTATCTGCTTATTTATTTTTCTAATAACTAGGGCGATTTCTTTAAATCCAACGGGCGTCAAAACTACAGGAATATTATTTGCTTGTGCCCATTCTTCCCATGATTTTGAAGACGGGGCGGTTGTAAGCAAAAACCAGTTATATTTTTTCCACAGCCCTACTTTTTCCAGCTGCTTTTTATGAAAATCCATTAAAGGCAAGAAAAAATAAGTAGGATGATAAAGAGCACAAATTTTTTTATCAGTAATATTAATATAATTTATACCGAAATCTTCAAATCTTTTTTGGTTTTTTATAGATTCCACTTGAGCCAATACTAATCTATCGCCATCTGGATCTGTTATTAACATGCAACAGCCAACTGGTTTGTTTTTTAATATCTTTTGATAGTCGGCTGTCTTAAAAACTTCAAATAAGCAAAGATCGCAAGAAAGATCAAAAAATTCCTTTTTTCCGGTTTTTGGATTTTTTCTTATAATTTTGCCTATTCCATGAAAAAAAGGGTCTTCTCTAATATGAGCCCAATCAAATACTTTGTTAATGCTCAATTTTTTCAATATAGGAACTAAACTTTTATACATACAACCACCCACGGTATCGATCATAATTTTCATTCCTTTTTTATTTGCTTTTTTGATCAAATCTAAATTATTTTTGGTAGCTACTCCATTTTTTAAATATTTTATATAAAGATCACGACCATTGAAATCCTCTTTAGAAAAAGAGTTGTATTTTTTCGATAATTGAATTTTGTAGTCTCTCAATTTAGCTTCTTTTACAATCTTTTCAATCTTAGCAACAAAAGCCAATGAGTCCCTAGCCAGAAACTGACTACCTTCATCGTCTAAATCTTTAGTTGCTATTTTACTGCTTACACTATGGCTGGCAGTAACATATTCGCCTCCATCATAATCCAACATAAATATTAAAAAAGAGACCACCCAAACGGGAATTGTATCTCTTTTAAAGGGCAAATGAGTATAAATTTTTAAAGCAGATTGAATTCTAGAAATAAGCTCAACGTAAGATTTAGTATTATAACGAACCTCACCAGCGGCAATTTTATTAATTTTTTGTTTCTTTATTTTATCTTTCAACACCAGAGACTTCCCAACAGTAGCCAAAGCTACTCCTAATTGGTTTAAAGGGAATCTAGTGTCCCAAGGATAAAGAATATTTTGTGCTCCTCTAATTCCTGCTGTAGAAAATTCTGCTTCTTTTTTGTAATTTTTTAGCCATTCTTCAACATTCCATTTTTTAATCAATTCTTTAGTCAAAGTAATCTCCAATTTATTATTATTTTTAATATTGAAAATTTCCTCTTTCTGTATTTTTTTAGGAGTATTATTTTTTACCGAATTAAAGTATTTTTGTTTTAGTTTTTCTTTATTCATTATATTGATTATAAAAAATTGATTTTCACCTAAAATAATTATATCATAATTTATATGTCTTTTTCAGTCGGCATAGTCGGCCTGCCTAACGTAGGCAAATCTACTCTTTTCAAAGCCCTAACCAAAAAACCGGTAGATATTGCCCCCTACCCTTTTACTACTATTAACCCTAACGTAGGAATTGTTGCTGTTCCTGATAAAAGATTAGAGGAAATTGCAAAAATTATAAAGCCGGAAAAAATAACTCCGACCATAATTGAATTTGTCGATATTGCGGGCTTAGTAAAGGGTGCCCATAAAGGCGAAGGTCTTGGAAATCAGTTTCTGGCCAATATCAGAAACTGCGACGCTATTTTGGAAATAGTGAGGTCTTTCAAAGATGATAAAGTTGAACATGTTGCAGGAGAAATCAATCCGGAAAGAGACATTGAAATTATCAAAACAGAATTATTAATGAAAGATCTGGAAACTATTGAGAACATAATTTCTAATACCGAAAGGGATAGTAAATCCGGCGATAAAGAATCAATAAAAAAGTTAACAATTTTAAAAAAAATAAAAGAAAGCTTGTCACAGGATAAATCCGTTATAGAGACAAACCTAAACGAAGAAGAATCAAGTATTATAAAAGAATTTCAATTTTTAACCCAAAAACCGATTGTTTATATAATGAATATCGGCGATCAAGAGCTAATAATTAACAAAAAAGAGTGTTTAGTCCAAATAAATCTTAAGACAGAAGAAGAATTATCGGAATTGTCGGAAAAAGAAAAGGAGGAATTAAAAATGGAGGGGCAACTTGACCAGATTATCGTTGCTTGCTACAATATTCTTGACCTGATTACTTTTTATACGGTAGCAGGCGGGAAAGAAACAAGAGCCTGGACGCTAAAAAAGGGGGCAAAATGCCCCGAAGCTGGCGGAAAAGTCCATTCTGATTTTGAAAAAAAATTCATAAGAGCAGAAGTTGTACCATGGCAAAAATTGATTGAATCAGGGTCATGGTCAAAAAACCGAGAATCGGGCCAAATGAAAATAGCTGGCAGGGATTATACAGTAAATGACGGGGACGTAATTGAGTTTAAAATTTGAACAGAGCGAAACCCCGCCCTCTAAGCATAAGTAAAATAATACATTTAGCATAGAGGGCGGGGTGCTCACTACATTCGCATGAAATTGTACGAAATAAATTATTTAATTTCACCGGATCTTTCTGAAGAAGAAGCAACATCCCTTCAGGAAAAAATAAATAACTGGATTCAGGAAGAAAAAGGAGTTTTAAATAAAGTAAGCAAGCCGGTTAAAAAAATCTTAGCTTATCCAATAAAAAAATGCGGGCAAGCTTATTTAAATTTTGTAAACTTTCAATTAGACGCAGATAAATTAATGAATATAGAGAAAAAACTGAAAGATGAAGGCAAAATTATACGTTATTTGATTTTAGCCAAAAAACCAGCAAAACCATTGAAAACTCCCAGAAGGGCAACCAAAAAATTTATATCTCCCATATCAAAATCTGAAACGCCAAAAAAGGAAAAGGCTGAATTAGAATCAATAGAACAAAAATTAGACGAAATATTAAAAGAAACATAAAAACAAATCAATACTATGAATCCCGTTAGAAATTGCCCGAAATTTGGTCAACTCTAACGGAATTTATAAGATTTCTAACGGAATGAATCTTAATAAAGTCTTTTTAGTGGGAAGATTAACTCGAGATCCGCAGGCTAAATCATTGCCGAGTGGCCAACAGGTAGCTAATTTTGGATTAGCCACTGATCGTTTTTTCTATAATAAAAACAGGGAGAAACAACAGCAAACAGAATTTCATAATATTGTTATGTTTGGGAAATTGGCTGAGATCGCCTCCCAATACCTAACAAAAGGTTCTTTAGTTTTAATTGAAGGACGGCTTCAGACAAGATCTTGGCAGGATAGTGCTGGAAATCAAAAGTATAGGACCGAGATTGTTACTGAAAGAATGCAATTAGGACCAAGGTCAGCAGGAAAAATAGCTCCAAAAAAAGAGCCTTCCCCACAGGAGGAAATTCCTGTTATTGAGGAAGAAACAGAAATAGACGTAAAAGATATACCATTCTAAACAGATATTAGATAATAGATATAAGATATTAGAAAACTGAAACCTAACATCTGAAATCTTAAACCTTAATCTATGGACAATTGTCATTTTTGCCAAAAAGGAATTGAAAATATTGAATTTAAAGAAACAGACACTCTCAGAAGGTTTATTTCCGGAATGGCAAAAATAAAAGCTAGGAAAAAAACTGGCACTTGCTCTAAGCACCAAAGAAAACTGTCTGAAGCAATAAAAAGAGCTAGGTACTTAGGGCTTTTGCCCTTTACTCCAAGATAGAATCTAAACAAAAAACGACTAAGCTATTTTGTTTTTGCGGAGTCGTTTTTTGTTTATCTACTTATTTATCTTTTGACTTTCTAAAATAGCGGCTTTTATTTTCTTTACCACTTCCGGGTTTTCTTTTAGAAAATCTCTACTGGCTTCCATTCCCTGACCGAGCTTCACTTCTTCATATTGAAGCCAGCTGCCAGCCTTTTTTATAATTCCGATTTTCAAACCGGTATTCAAAAGATCAACAAGGTAAGAAATCCCTTCGTTATAATAGATGTTAAATTCTGTAGTTTTAAAAGGTGCGGCTACTTTATTTTTAACAATCTTTACTTTTATTATGTTCCCGATAATTTCATCGCCGTGTTTTATTTGAGCTGTCCTTCTCAAATCAATTCTCACTGAAGCAAAGAATTTCAAAGCTAATCCGCCAGGGGTTGTTTCTGGATTTCCAAAAAGTATTCCAATCTTCATTCTAATCTGGTTTAAAAATATTATTGCCGTCTTGGTTTTTGCAACAATACCGGAAAGCTTACGAAGCGCCTGGTTCATTAATCTGGCTTGAAGACCAATCTGGAATTCCCCTACTTCACCTTCGATTTCGGCTTTAGGACATAAGGCTGCTACAGAATCAACAACGACTACATCAACTTGACCTGACCTTACCAAGGTTTCTACAATTTGCAAAGCCTGCTCTCCTGAATCCGGCTGGGAAATCAATAACTCATCCACATTGACTCCTATCTTTCTGGCATAGTCAGGATCTAGGGCATGCTCTACGTCAACAAAAGCTCCGTTTCCGCCCTGTTTTTGAGCTTCGGCCAAAATATGCAAGGCAAGAGTTGTTTTTCCTGAAGCTTCGGGACCAAAAATCTCGATTACCCGGCCTCTAGGCACCCCACCTACTCCCAAAATCATGTCAAGAGAAATAGAACCTGTCGGAATAACATCGACATCAACCGGCTGGATCTCTTTTAATTTCATAATCGCCCCTTCGCCGAAACGCTGTTTTATCTCATTAACAGCTTCTTCTAAATCCTTATTTTCAATTTTAGACTCTATTTTCTTTTTCATATTGTTTTATTAATTTTTATGTTTTTTAATTTTCCTGGTTTTTATTTATGTCTCCATCAATTTCTTCGGGGGCGTCCTCTGGAAAAACATCTCTAGGCTTAGCCCCGTTAGCCGGTCCCACCACTCCCCTTTCCTCTAAAACATCAATTAATCTCGCTGCTCTGGCATACCCAATTCTTAATCTTCTCTGAAGTAAAGAAGCAGAAGCTTTTCTGGCCTCAAATACAACGCCTCTTGCTTCCTCATAGAGGGGATCTTCACCAAAAGAATATTCTTCAGATGTCCTATTTTGAGAAGCCTCAGTAGTTTTTTCTAATTCCTTCAATAGCTCTACTTCCAAAACTCTGTCCTCTTCAGTCTTTTCTTCCCCAAACTTTGATTTAATATAATTAACAACTTTTTTTAATTCCTTTTCTGAAATATAAGGGCCTTGAATTCTTTTGGGTTTTGCAGTATCAGCTGAAATATAAAGAAGATCTCCCAAACCCAAAAGTTTTTCTGCTCCAGCCACATCTATAACCGTTCTGGAATCAACTTGGGAAGCAACCTGAAAAGTAATTCTAGAAGTAATATTTGCCTTTATCAAACCGGTTATTACTTCAACCGAGGGCCTTTGAGTGGCGACAACCAAGTGAATGCCAACTGCCCTCGCCATTTGAGCTAACCTGACAATACCTGCCTCTATTTCTCGTCCCCTAGCAGCCATCAAGTCAGCCAATTCATCGACTATTAATACAATAAATGGCATTAATTCTAAATTTTTATCTTTTCCGATTAAATCATTATAACTTCCGATATCTCTAGCACCGGCTTGAGCAAAAACTTCAAATCTTCTCTCCATTTCTCCAGTCAACCATTTAAGGGCATTGATTGATCTCTGGGGATCGTGAATTACGGGGCATAAAAGATGGGGCAGACCGTTGTAAGTCGTAAATTCTACCCGTTTTGGATCAATCAAAATAAATTTTAAAGTTTCAATCGAATTCTTATATAAAAGACTTGAAATTAAGGTATTTAAAAAAATAGTTTTACCTGTTCCGGTAGCGCCGGCAACTAAAAGGTGCGGCATTCTGGCTAAATCAGCATAAAGAGGAAGTCCAGAAACGTCTTTCCCTAAAACGATGATCAAATTAGAAAGTGAATTTTTAAAATTAGGATTATCAATTAAATTTTTCATCCTAACCTGAGCTCTAATCTTATTGGGGATCTCTATACCCACTAAAGATCTGCCAGGAATAGGTGCCTCTATTCTGATAGGATGAGAGGCTAAGGCTAAAGATAAATCATTAGACAAAGTGGTAATTTTCGAAAGCTTTACTCCTTCTGCTGGTTTCAAAGTATATTGAGTCACCGTCGGACCAGTGTTTATCTCTGACATTTCAACTTGAATATCAAAATTTTGTAAGGTTTTTTTAATAATCGCCGAATTAACTCTTGTATCGCCACTATTGGGGATTTCCCTATCAGACTCCAATAAATTCGTAGGCGGAAGCTGGTAAGGTCTGGTTTGAGAATACGAAGTTGCTTCCAATGGCCTTGTTTTTAATTCTATTGGCTTTACGATACCAGCTTTTTGTTCCGGAGCCACCTCTTTTACTTTGATCTTTGGAGAACTTATTAATTTCTTAAGTATTCTTGTAACTAAGGACTTCTTTTCTTCCTCTATGTCTTGAGGATAAATTGGCTTTAAAAGATGCCAGAAGATAAAAAAGGAAATAACAATCAGAGTTCCAAAAATAATTCTGGTTGCTAAGAGTCCAAAAAACTTCAAGAAAGGCCAAGTTAAAACATGACCCAAAAAGCCACCGGCCAGAACTTTAGAATCTGAATCGAAGGTGGCAAAAATTCCAGAAAAACCTAAAAGTAAAATTAGAATTGCTAATATCGCTGGAGATAAAAATTTTTTATAATTTGTTCTAAAGAAAACGATACTAAATAAGATGAGGGAAATCGGGACTCCAAACATTATTCTTCCAAATAAAAAAGAGAGTGCTTCTTTTAAATATCCGCCTGCTGTTCCGGCTTTATCAAAGAAACTAAGACCAATTATTATGGCTAATAAAATGATTAAAATCCCGAAAACTGATCTCCTGATTTCATGAGATAGATTTAAATCAAAAGGGGGATTTTCTTTGTTCAGCAATTCTCTTGAGTTCTTCTTTTTTAAATTATGATTATTATTCTTCATTTTGAATCATCTTGTTTTTTTATTTTCTTGAATCCGGTACCAGCCGGAATCAATTTTCCAATAATGACATTCTCTTTCAATCCGGAAAGCTTATCTTCTTTGCCCTCAACAGATGCTTTAATTAAAACTCTTGAGGTTTCCTGAAAAGATGCGGCTGATAAGAAAGAATCAGTTGTCAAAGCCACTCTAGAAATTCCGAGTAGAATAGCGGCTCCTTTTGCTGGCTGTTTTTTCTCTTTTATCATTTTAGCATTTTCTTCAAGAAATTTTGATTTTTCAAGAATCTCGCCGGGAGTAAAAGAAGTATCGCCACCTTCCTTTATTCTAACCCTAGAAAACATCTGACGCACTATTACTTCTATATGCTTATCATGAATAATTGCACCTTGGGAAACATAAATTTTTTGAATTTGATGAATAACATAATTCTGGGTTTCTTCTTGCCCGGCAAATTTAAATAATTCTTTTAGGTCTAAACTTCCTTCTGAAAGTTGTTGGCCAGCTTTGACAACCTGATCTGGTTCAACCAAAATACCTATTTTTTGTTGTATTTTATATTCAATAATTTCTGGTTTTGTTTTTTTAGAACCCGGTTTAGGTTTAGTTTTGATCCTTATTATTCCTTCTGGCTTTATTTCCAAAACTTCGCCGTCAGTTTGAGAAATTTCCGCTTTTCCTCCCGGTGATCTGGCTTCAAAAATTTCTTGAACCCTAGGTAAACCAAAGGTAATATCACCGACTCCGCCAGCTACCCCTCCCATATGAAAGGTTTTCATTGTCAATTGGGTACCTGGCTCTCCAATTGCTTGAGCAGCGACAATGCCCACCGCTTCTCCTAATTTTACTGGTTGATTATGACCCAAATCCCAACCATAACATTTTTGACAGATGCCTTTTCTTACCTGACAGGTTAAGGGAGAAAAGATCCTAATTTGTTCCACTCCAGCTTTTATTATCGCATCTGCTTTGTCCCAATCGATAATTTCTCCTTTTTTCACAAGAGTTTTTTGTTTTTTCGATTTGCCTTCGATAATTTCTTCCTTGCAATCCATGGCTGCCACTCTGCCTACTATTTTAAAAGCAAAGTTTTGACCAATCTCATCAGAATTTGATTTAAAAACACTTGTTCCCTCTTTGTCTCCACAATCTTCTTCTGAAATTACCATCTCATGAGCAACATCAACCAATCTCCTTGTCAGGTAACCGGCAGTTGAAGTACGAAGTGCGGTATCAGCTGTTCCCTTTCTGGCACCATGAGTGGAAATAAAATATTCAAGAACATTAAGTCCTTCTTTATAAGAGCTTTTTACGGGCAGCTCGATAATTTGGCCTATTGGATTAATCACAAGCCCTTTCATTCCTGCCATTTGAACTGGCTGAGCCCAAGAACCCCTTGCTCCAGAATCAATAATCTGGAAAACAGGTCCTGATGTTGGTAAGGTTTTAGGCAATAATTTTTCTATTTCTGATTTTGCCTTAGCCCAGTTTTCAATAACTTTAGCAGTTTTCTCTTCCCCTGAAAGAAGACCCCTTTTAAAATGTTCTTCAATTTGCTCAACTTCTTTTTCTGTCCTTCTCAAAATTTCTTCTTTTTCTAAAGGAACCATTAAATCATTCATGCCCCAGCTGATTCCTGATTGTGTCGCGTATTCAAAACCAAGACTTTTTATCCTATCAAGGGTTTTTTGAGATTCCTCTAAGCCATATTTTTCAATAATTTTTCCTATTACCTTTTCTAACTTTTTCCCATTTTGGTCTTCATTTTGAAAAAAGAAACTATCAGGCAGAGCTTCGTTGAAGATAATTCTGCCTACTGAAGTTTCTATAAATTCCGGGGGTTGGCCTCTTTTAACTTCTGTACCCTTCACGCCTCTTATTTTGACTTTAGCTTTTAAATCTATTTCTCCAAAATCATAAGTCAAGATTGCTTCTCCAGGACTGCCAAAAAACTTCCCTTCTCCTTTTGCTCCCTGTGTTATTTTGGTAAGCCAATAACAGCCAAGAATAATGTCTTGAGTAGGGGTTACAATAGGAGTGCCAGTAGCTGGTTTTAAAAGATTAAGAGAAGAAAGCATTATCTGTCTTGCCTCTTTTTGGGCTTCTTCTGATAACGGGATATGGACAGCCATTTGGTCTCCGTCAAAATCGGCATTAAAAGCCTTACAGACCATTGGATGAATTCTAATTGCCTCCCCTTCAATCAAAAGTGGCTGAAAAGCTTGAATCCCAAGCCTGTGAAGAGTTGGAGCTCTATTTAAAAGAACTAACTTATCTTTCACAATTTCCTCTAAAATAGCCCAAACTTCCGGCCCTTTTTCTTCAATTAACCTAGAAGCTCCTCGAACATTATAAGCCAGTTCTTTATCTAAAATTTTCTTGATAACAAAAGGTTTAAAGAGTTCCAAGGCCATTTCCTTTGGAATTCCACATTGGTTCAGCTTTAAATCTGAGCCGATGACAATAACTGATCTTCCAGAATAATCAACTCTTTTACCCAAAAGATTCTGCCTAAAACGACCTTGTTTACCTTTTAATATATCGGCTAAGCTCTTTAAAAGTCTTTTACCCCCAGTAGTGGCCTGGGTAATAACTCCTTTTCTCATCCCATTATCAATTAAAGCATCAACAGCTTCTTGAAGCATTCTTTTTTCGTTTCTAACAATTACTTCCGGGGCATTAATCTCCAAAAGGTATTTTAATCTATTATTTCTGTTAATTACTCTCCTGTAGAGATCGTTCAAATCCGAGGAAGCATACCTTCCTCCGTCTAACTGAACCATCGGCCTTAAGTCCGGAGGTAAAACCGGAAGGATTGTTAAAAACATCCACTCAGGACGGATTTTTGCTTTTTCCATTCCTCTGAAAAGTTTTAATCTTCTCAGAATCTTTTTTCTGTTTTGGGGAGTAGAAACCTCTAACTCTTTTTCCATTTTTCCAATCTCTTTTTTAAAATCAATTTTCTCAAAAATTTTTCTCAAAGTTTCTGACCCAGTACCAGCTTCAAACACTTCTCCATATTTTAAGGAAAGTTCCAGATATTCCACTTCAGAAAGAATCTTGAAAATTTTAATTTCAGAAAGTTCGCTTTCGGCTTTATCTCTTACTTTTTTTAATTCTTCCAAGTTAGTTTTTATTTCTTTTTTGCTATTTTTCTTTAAGAGTTTCTTTTGAATATTCTTAGATTTCGTTTTATATTCTTTTTTAATTTCTTCTCTAATTTTTTCCTTAGCTTCTTCATTAACATTGGTAATAATATAAGAAGCGAAATAAATCACTTTTTCTAATTGAAAGGCGGGGACGTCTAAAACCATTCCCATTCTCGAGGGAACGCCTCTTAAAAACCAAATATGAGAAACAGGGCAGGCTAATTTAATATGGCCCATCCTTTCCCTTCTCACTGAAGATTTTGTAACTTCCACTCCGCATCTGTCGCAGACTATACCCTTATATCTAATCCTTCTATATTTTCCACAATAGCATTCATAATCTTTTTCCGGCCCAAAAATTTTTTCGCAGAAAAGGCCGTCTTTTTCCGACCTCTGGGTTCTATAATTTATAGTTTCAGGCCTAGTTATTTCCCCATGCGACCAAGATAAAATCTCATCAGAAGAAGCTAGCTTTATTTTTATTGATTCAATATCAGCTACTCGCATAGATACACAAATTCTCACAAATCTGCCCACAAATTTCACGAATAGAATTGGTGAAATTCGCGCTCAAATTCGTGATATTAACGATCCTCGTCTTTTGGTTTTTCTTTTGTTTCAATATTAAAACCTAAAGATTTTAATTCACTGACTAATAAATTGAATGAGGCTGGAATATTGGGAGGTTTTATAGGTTCCCCTTTTAATATTGATTCATAAGTGGCTGCCCGTCCTTGAACATCATCGGATTTTATTGTTAAAATCTCCTGCAAAGTATAGGCTGCGCCATATCCTTCTAGGGCCCAAACTTCCATTTCTCCAAATCTCTGGCCCCCAAACTGAGCTTTTCCTCCCAATGGCTGCTGAGTAATCAAAGAATAGGGACCAATGGATCTCATATGAATTTTATCTGTGACCATATGGATCAATTTCATCATATAAATATAACCGACAGTGATTTTCTCACGAAAGGGTAAACCTGTTCTGCCATCAAATAACTTTATCTTTCCATCTTCAGGCAATCCAGCCTCTATCAACTCTTCTCTAATGTCTTTTTCCGTAGCCCCACTCAAAGAAGGGGAAACAGCAATATAACCTAATTTTTTAGCAGCAAATCCCAAATGAGTCTCCAATATCTGGCCAATGTTCATACGGGAAGCAATACTTAAAGGATTCAAGACAATATCAACCGGGGTTCCATCTTCCAAAAATGGCATTTCTTCTTCTGCCAAAACTTTTGAAATTACTCCTTTGTTCCCGTGACGACCTGACAATTTGTCACCAGCTTGAATCTTCCTAACCTCTGCTACCTCAACCTCAATTCTTTTTATAACACCAGGCTCAAGCTTGTGACCTAATTCTCTGGAAAAAACCTTAACTCCAATCACTCTCCCCCTTTTTCCATGCTCCATCAATAAAGACGTATCCTTTATTTCTCTGGCCTTTTCCCCAAAGATTGCTTTTAATAATCTTTCTTCGGCATTTAAATCGGCTTCTCCTTTTGGAGAAATCTTACCGACTAAAATATCATTTGGTCCGACTTCAGCACCGATTCTAATAAGCCCCTCTTCATCGAGATCTTTTAATTTTTCCTCTGAAACATTGGGAATATCAGCAGTAGTTACTTCTGGACCTAATTTTGTTTCCCTAATGTCGCAACTAAAACTTTCGATATGAATTGAAGTATAAATATAATCCCTGACTAGTCTTTCTGAAAGCAAAATTGCATCTTCAAAATTTCCTCCTCTCCAAGGAACAAAAGCAGCTAGAACATTATAACCTAAAGCTAAAAGACCCTGAGAAATTCCGCCACCTTCGGCCAAAATATCCCCTTTTTTAACTCTCTGGCCTTTTCCAACTATCGGCTTCTGATGGAAACAGGTATACTGATTGGTTCTTATAAAGGTTTTTAATTGATAGACTTTTTCTTTTTCTCTGCCTTTTGGTTTTTTGTATCTGATTTTTAGGTGAAGAGAGTCAACTTCACTGATTACACCGTCTTCCTCGGCAATAATTACCTGGCCCGAATCTCTGGCTACTCTACCTTCTGTGCCGGTTGAAACCAAAGGAGGTTGTGGTTTGACTAAAGGAACAGCCTGTCTTTCTATATTTGAACCCATTAAAGCCCTGTTAGCATCAGTGTTTTGTAAAAAAGGAATTAAAGAAGTACCGACCGAAATTGCCTGCCCTGAAGAAACATCAATAAAATCAATTTTATCTTTACTAATAATTCCCGGCTCGGCTTTAATTCTGGCTTCAACTTTTTGGGGAATAATATTGCCGTCTTTATCTATCGGCACTCCGGCATGGGCAATATTATATCTTTCTTCTTCATAGGCATTTAAATACTGGATTTCTGAGGTTATTTTTCCATTTTTTACCTTAAAATAGGGCGTTTCAATAAACCCATACTTATTGACTTTGGCAAAAGAAGCTAAATGACCAACAAGGCCGATATTCTGGCCTTCAGGAGTCTGAATCGGGCAAATTCTTCCATAATGAGAGGGCTGGACATCCCTTACTTCAAAACCAGCCCTTTCTCTAGTTAATCCGCCGGGACCAGTAGCCGATAATCTTCTTTTGTGCTCCAGTTCAGAAAGAGGATTTTCATTATCCATGAACTGAGATATTTGAGAGGAAGTAAAGAATTCCTTAACTACTGCCATTACTGGCCGGGGATTAATAAGCTGAATTGGAGTCAGGGTAAAAACGTCAAGGGTTGACATTTTGTCTTTAATTATTCTGGACATTCTCATAAATCCTACCCTTAACCTATTTTGTAAAAGCTCATTTAAAGACCTGACTCTTCTGTTGCCCAAGTGATCAATTTGATCTGGTTTGGCATCAGGATCGTTATTCAGGCGAATTACTTCTTTTAGGGTCGCTAAAACATCTTCTGGTTTTAAAACTCTATCTTGAACTGAAATTTCTTCTTCTTTTTTATTTTTTTGTTTTAATTCCGGAAGGCGTTGCTGGATTCTCCATCTTCCAACTTTTGATAAATCATACCTTTCAAAATTAAAAAACATGTTCTCTATCAAATCACGGGCAGTATCAACAGTGCCCAATTCTCCTGGTCTTAAATGTCTGTAAATCTCAACTAATGCCTCGGCCTGATTATGCGTTGGGTCTCTTTTTATTGTTTCAGAAATATAGTTGATTTCCGGATTTCTATCAACATCCTGGAAGAGTTCTTTGAGTTTGTTATCGCTGTCATAACCAAAAGCTCTAAGCAGAGTGGTAGACGGAACTTTCCTTTTCCTGTCAATTCTTACTCCAATAAAACCGGAGGGATCGGATTCAAATTCAAGCCAAGCTCCTCGGTTAGGTATAATTTTTGCTCCAAAACATCTCATTCCTCTAACATTCTGCATTGTAAAAAAAGACCCCGGAGAACGAATTAATTGAGAAATTACTACTCTTTCCACTCCATTTACAACAAAAGTGCCCCTTTCTGTCATCAAAGGGAAATCAGTCAAGAAAACTTCTTGTTCTTTTATCTCTTTTGTCTTTAAATTAACTAATTTTGTCTTTACCCTTAGAGATGCCTCAAAGGAATCATTATTCCTTCTCGCTTCTAAATCGTCTTTATATTTTGGTTCATCAAGCTTGTAATCTAAAAACCATAACTCTAATTCTTTCTTTGTATAATCTCTTATTGGAGAAACTTCGGCAAAAAGCTCTTTTAATTCTTTTTCCCAAAAAGATTGCCACCTCTCTTTTTGAAGAAACAATAGGTACGGTAATTCTAAAGAGATTTTTGATTTAGAGAAATTTTTAAATTTCATTTAATTTAATCTGATCTAAAACGAAAATTACCCCCACCCTTTTTCAGGGGTAAATTTAAAATTATCCCGGTTATTTTTATAATACTAATTTTAGTCCTTTAAAAGAATTTGTCAACTCCGTTTAGAAATTTTAACCCCGTTAGAAATTTTACAGTTCCAAGATTAGCGTTATTATACTTCCATACAATTTCTAACGGGGTTAACTGCCTAATTATTATTAAGATACATTATCTCAAAAATTTCTAACAGGGCCAAGTGTTTTCCTTAATTTGAAGGATTTTAATCTTTTTCCTAAAAGGCGGGTTTTCCTTCTCTCAAATTTTTTAAAATTGTTTTTATTTCCTCTTCTTCCGGGTTTAATTTTTCAATCCATTCAAATTGTTCAATTGCTTTTTCTTTTTCCCCTTCTTTAGCATAAATCTGCCCCAAGAAATAACGGGCATTTGAATAATCCGGATTTAACCAGATTGCTCTTTCAAATTCGCTTTTTGCCAAATCTGTTTTTCCTTCATTTTGATATAGAATACCAAGCTGAAAAGATACTAACGGATCAAGAAGGGCAATTAATTTTGTTTCTTCCAGTTTTTCAATTGCTTCTTTTGTTTTCCCTTCCCTTTGAAAAACCAGTGCCAGCTGGAAAAGGGCTGGAGCAAAATCAGATTTTAGATTAAGAGCCATTTCAAAGTTTTCTTTCCCCTTATTTAAGTTTTCATTGATTTTCTCCTCTTCTCCATTACTCTGACGCAAAATATCAGATTCTTGAACGAAAATCTGGCCAATCTCTGTAAAAATCTGCGGGTTCGTTGGTTCTAACTGACTAGCTTTATAATAAGAGCTGATGGCTTCAGAATCCCAATTTCCGCTTCCTAAAAATTGGCTGGTCAAATCTCTATAGATTGAACCTTTGTTTATCCAGTTAATTGAATTTTGAGGAGAAACATCGGTCGCTTTCTTTGCTGCATTTGTTGCTTCATTAACCAATTCCTGGCTTTTGACAGTAAATTCTTCTGCTGTCAGGCCTTGGTTTTGGGAAATCTCACTTAGTCTCATTAAATAAAACTGGGAAATGTCCCGCCAATAAGTATCTATCTTAGGATTCAAATCAGTTGCTTTTTTTAGGTCGCTGATAGCATCTTCTGTTCTCCCTTCCAATTGGGAATTTAATCCCGAAAGATACCATTTTTCAGCCTGGTAATTTTTTATCAATAAAAAAGAGAGTGTTATCCCTAAAATAAAGACTAAGGTCAGGGAAACAGATATCAAAACAGAAGACTTGGCTCTTTTTCTGGCTTTACTGTTAAGGCTGACAAAAATCCCGATAAGAAACCAAAAAAGAAAAAGAAGGGAAAAATTAACCGGATATGAAAACTGCCCGAAAACTAAAATTAGGAAGCTGGAGAATATACAAATACTAACAAACCCATCTTTTTCTGTTATTATCTCTTCTCCTGAAGAATCGTCCATTCCAACGGCTAAATCATCTGGCGCTTCTTTTTTAGATTTTTTAATAAAGCTTTTCAGAGCCACCCAGAGAATGGTTCCCAATAAGAAAAAAAGGGATAAAACGCCCAATACTCCTGTGGTTATTAACCTATCCAAGATCTCTGAAACGCCGGCTTGAAATCTTACGTTCCAAAACAAAGTCTTGTTTATATCAATTGGTTTAAATTTCAAAAAATTAAAGAGGAAAGTTGACTGTCCGCTGCCTAAAAATAAATTCTTGATGTTTTTCAAGGAATTCTTGGCAATCCCGATCTCTGCGCTCTGGCTGATGGAAACCTCAGTAGGAAATTGAGTTACCGGTAAAAATTTAGGCAAGGAAAAACCAAGGGTATTTTCTATAAAATTAACTGGGTTGGAAAAAGCAACAAAACTAAGAGAAATTATCAAAAAGACTATGGAAATAAAAATCAAATTCATTTGGCCGGTTTTCTTAAATTTCATTAAGCCAAAAATAAATAAAACAGAGCTTCCCAGAATTAGACCTATCCAAATCAATTTATAATTGATTAAAACCAAAGAAATCATAAAAAAAATAACGGCAATCAGAGAGATCGCTCTGACTGATCCGAAAGAACTAATAATCAACAAAACTCCAAGAGGCAAAAGAACAGCCAAAAACAGGGCTAAAGAGTTTAAGCTGCCGATAGTATTAAAAGAAGTGTTCCTTGCAAAATCCCATGGGAAAATAAATTTGCCGAATATCTGTAAAAGAGAAAAAATGCTGACAAAAATACCTGAACAAACCAAAATAAAAATAAGCTTTAAAATATCTTTTTTCTTATCAAAATGATTGATAATTAGGAAATAAAGCGTAAAAAAATAAATCAGGGTTAAAAACCCCTGGCTGATATTTAAGGGCCAGCCCCAAAAACTTGAATATCGCCAAAAAGAGAATGCTAAAGACAGCACATTTGATAAAATAAAAACTAAAATTGGGACATTAAGAAAGCTGGAATTGAAGTCAAATTTTCCGGAAAAGAAACTCTTTATCAGCCATAAAATCAGGCTGATAAAAACTAAAATTCCCAGGAAAAACTGCTTATTAAAATCCAAAGTATCATAAGTGAAAGGCAGAAAAAACAGGGGCAGAAAGAAAATTAAAAGATAGATTAGAAATCTACCAACAATGTCGCAAAATCTTGTAATTTCTTGAGAACGATTTTTAAAATTGTTCTTCATATCTTTTATTAAGTCTCCAGAATAATTAAATTGATTATATCTCTAAGGATAATTAGACAAGCTAATTATACCTCTAGGGATAATTAGACAAGTTAATTATAGCAAATTTTAGGATAAAGTCAGTGGGTTCTGATGCTTTGGAGAATACCGAAAGCGATAAAAATTGAAATGAGACCGGAACCGCCATAACTCACCAAAGGAAGAGAAACTCCAATTATTGGCAATAATCCAAGATTCATCCCGATATTTATAAAAATCTCTGATATTAAAATAACAGCCAAACCGGAGGAAAAAAGTTTTGAAAAATTATTTTCGCTTGAAAAAGCGGTTTTAACTATGCGCCAGATTAACAAAGAGAAAAGAGAAAATAAAATCAGTCCTCCTATTAATCCTGTTTCTTCTGAAATAGAAGAAAAAATAAAATCAGTTTGGGGCTCTGGCAAAAAACCATTATGAGTCTGGGATCCTTTAAAAATTCCTTGGCCCCAAAAACCGCCTGAACCTATAGCTATTTTTGATTGGTTTTGGCTCCATCCAATTCCCATTAGTTCTGCTCTTGGTTGAAAGAAACTTATTATTCTCTGTTTTTGATAGTCTCTGAGGAAAAAAGACCAGACTAAGATAAAGAGTAAAAATCCTATGACGCAAAGAACAAAAAAATGGCGGATCTTTATCCCAGAAATAAGCAAAACCCCAATCCAGAGAAAAACTAAAATTAAAGCTGATCCTAAATTCGGCTGGAAAAAGATTAAAACCGAAGGCACTATAAGATAAAAACTGGAAACAAGAATATGTTTTATTTGGTACATTTCTACGTGACGCTTGGAAAAATATTTAGCAAAAAGAATTACAAGAACTATCTTTGTAAACTCCGCTGGGTCTATGGAAATAGCTCCAAATTTATACCAGCTTTTGACTCCTCTGGTCTCTGGAGCGAAGAAAAATAATCCAATTAAACTCAGAATACAAAAAAAATAAAGGAATAATATTAAATAAGAATTTTCTTTAAGAGTGCGCCAATCAAAAAAAGACAAAAAGAACATTAAAAAAAGACTGATAATTAAAAAAATTACTTGCTTTTTGAAATTGGAAAAATTATCTTTTGCCAAAGAGCTGCTATAAATTGACAACAAACCAATTCCCGCCAAAAGAAGAGAAGTAACAACTAATACCCAATCAATTTTTTTGAAATGAATAAAAATAGAGTGCATCTAAAATTAATATTATTTTAGCATTTCCAATAATTCCTTTTCTTCAATAATTTTAACGCCTAAATTCTTGGCTCGCTCGTCCCAGCACCAGAGCGAGCTCGGTGCGGGACTTCGCTTGATTTACATAGTCAGACTATTTTAACATAACTAAAAACTCTTTCTCACTGATTACTCTCACGCCTAAATTCTTGGCTCGCTCGTATTTTGAACCGGGTTCTTTTCCCGTAACAAGAAAACTGGTGTTTTTTGAAACTGACTCCGAGATTTCACCCCCAAAAGCTCTTATCTTTTCTTTGGCCTTTTCGCGGGTCATCGTCTCCAAAGTTCCGGTCAGAACAAAACTTTTTCCCTTCAAGGGTTGATAACTTGATTTATTTTCTTCAATAATTTTAATGCCTGATTTCTTTAATTTTTTCAAGAAATCTATATTTCCTTTTTTTGAAAACCATTCATAAATTGAATCGGCAACCACAGGACCGATATCAGAAACTTTCTGTAATTTTTCAGCGTCAGCTCTTTCTAGATTTTCCATTGATCCAAAAAATTCCCCAAGAGCTTTGGCAGTTTCCTCTCCCACATTCCTGATGCCTAAGGCATAAATGAACCTCGGTAAGGTTATTCTTTTTTTCTTTTTGATTGCTTCTACTAAGTTTTCAGTTGATTTTTCAGCAAACCTCTCCAGCTGTAAAATATCGCTTTTTTTGATATTAAACAGGTCAGCTGAATCAGAAATGATCCCCTCGTCAATTAATCTGTCAATAATTCTGGGGCCTAACCCAACTATATCAAAAGCGCCTTTGGAAACAAAATGGTAAAAATTTCTCCTTTTTTTGGCAAAACAATCAGGATTCGGACACCTCAATATCACTTCTCCTTTAACTCTCTCCGTCTTTGTGCCGCAAACCGGACATTTCTTAGGCATTCTGAATTCTTTTTCTTTCCCAGTCCTCAATTCAGCTAAAACCCCGAGTATATCTGGAATAACATCCCCTGCCCTGCCAACGATAATGGTATCTCCGATTTTTATCCCCAATCTTTTTATCTCGTCTTCATTATGGAGCGTAGCTTTGGAAATTGTCACTCCCCCGACTTCAACCGGTTTTAAAATAGCAATTGGAGTCAAAGAACCGGTCCGGCCCACCTGGACTTTTATGTCCTTGATTTCAGTGGTCGCTTGTCTCAAAGGAAATTTAAAGGCGATAGCTCCCCTGGGCGCTTTGCCCACAACCCCAAGTTTTTCAAAAATTTTATTGTTATTGACTATCACTACAATGCCGTCGATTTCATAAGGAAGCTTCTCCCTGTTTTTCTGCCAATATTTATGAAAATCAAAAACTTCTTTTAAGTTTTTACAATATTTATTATGGGGGTTAGTTTTAAATCCTAAAGCTTTTAAGACTTTGTGTTTCTCCTCATGAGTTTTTTGCCAAAGGTCAGTTATTAATTCATATGCAAAAGAGTCTAAGTGCCTCTGGCTGGTTATTTTCGGATCCAACTGCCTGATTGAGCCGGCAGCTATGTTTCTTGGGTTGGCAAAAATCAGTAATTTCCTTTTTTCCTGTTCTTTATTTATCTTCTCAAATTCCTTTTTGGTGATAAAAACTTCGCCCCTGAGAACGATTTCTTTTTTGCTCTGGTTTGGTAATTTTTCTGAAACTTCCCCGAGCTTTTGCCCTTTTAAATCTTTTATCGTTTCCCCTTGGTTCCTTATTTTTAAAGGTATTGCCTCAATTGTTTTCAGGTTCTGGGTGACGTCTTCGCCGATTAATCCGTCGCCCCTTGTTGAACCCGTTCTCAGAATTTTATTTTCATAGATTAATTCTATCGCTAACCCGTCTATTTTTAATTCGCAAAAAAAATCTATTTTTTCTTTTTCTTCCTGAGATAAAAGTTTTGATATCCTTTCCAACCAGTTTTGTATGTCTTTTTCGGAAAATGCGTCGTTAAAGGATAGCATTGGCTGGGGATGAAGGGTTTTCTCAAATTTTTCCAAGGGTTTTCCTCCCACTCTCTGGGTCGGGGAGTCTTGAGTAATCAATTCCGGGAATTTTTGCTCCAAATCAAAAAGCTCTTTTTTCAAAGAATCCAAAACCGCCTCAGAAATTTCTTGGCGGTCTAAAACGTGATAAAGGTAACGATGGTAATTTATTAACTTCCTGAGTTTTTCTGCTCTTTTTTTAGCTCCTTTTTTTAGCATCTGATAATTAAAAAAAGAATTCTTTTCACTGACATTCTCTTTTTAGTCACTAAAATTATTCTTAACCCGGACAAAAATTAAAATTATCTACAGTCACATCAAGATGCGCGCAACGACTTGTAGTTCCAACTTCGCCGCAAATGTCAATATAATACTCCCCATTAGGTGAAGCATCTTGATTATAAAATATGTAGATTTCTGACGAACAATCCAAAGAAAAAAAACAAGAATCAGGTTGAAAAACAACGGCCACGTTTAGTCCAGGTTCTGGATTGGCTTTGAAGTCAACATTTAGGGAAGTAGAACCACCAGTAATTTCAGCGTAAACCTTTGGCATAGTTACAACATTAGTACCGACCTTCAATACAGGATGATAATTGTAATCGCAATCTAGAGGGCTGTGAGGAGGTACTATGTGATAACATTCATAGCAAGGATCAATAAAACTCAACTTAAAATCAAAAATTTCCTCTGTTATTTCAACGGCTCTTCTTGTATTGCTATAAGCGCCCACTGATTTCCAAATAGGTGAATTGTAAGAAACATTATAACTTGCCCCTCCGCCTATTGAAACACTTTCAGTAGTAGCCCAATTGCCTATGTCTTCCTTCCACTTCATATAAAGGGCTTTCTCTATACCAGTATCAGCGGCATAGAAGGCAACAACTGAATGCCCTATTTCCCCCATCATTTTCATTTGACTGAATACAATCACAGACATACCCAAGGCAAGTGAAAGCACAAACATCGATATAACTAAAGCAATATAGAGGGCAACTCCTTTTTGTAATTTTTTTGTTTCCATAAAATTTATTTCTTCTCGGAAGAAAATCCGAGGCTTTGTTTTCCAATAAGGAATAAGGTAAAAAATCTCATTTAAAACTGGCTGTTATTTATCCCATGACCAAAATGGTGGGATTTCTGAATTATCGGGTAAACTACCCAATGAAATCATAGATTGCTATTGATTATGCGGAATTATTATTTAACATTAGGATTCCTTTGGGAAACTGAAGTCTGGAGATTGATGGCGGGACTGCCTGATGTATTGCTTTTCGCTTTCAATAAAATCGTGACTCTTGCCTGCCCGTCATCAACGCTGGGATTGTCGTTGTAAACAATTCGTTTAAAATCTTCAATTTTAATATCTGGAGGAGTTAAGTTCACTACTGGACCAAAATTGTCCGGTGTCTTGTCAGTAGATTTCTGTTCTTTTAAGATAAAATCGCTATCCAGGAAAAATTGCTCACAGATAAATATGGGCTCTTCGCTGGGGCTTTTTTCATATTTTAAAAACCTTATTGTATTCCCAATTGCTTCATAATTAGCATTTTCTGGTATACAGTTAGTGAAATCTTCATCCGCTTCCTGCGTTACTGCCATTCTCAAGGCCCTGCTCATATATTCTAAGACATAGCTTGTTTTATCTAAAAGACCCTGATGGGCTAAAACTCTTTTCTGGATTCGGATAACAACCACAAAAAAGCCGAAAATCACCGAAATGAAAATTGCAAATATTCCCACCGCTACTATTAATTCAATTAAAGTTACGCCTTTTGATTGTGTTTTTATCATAGCTTCATTTTTTAGCGCCAATTATATAAATTTTCTCGGACAGTTATTTTACGTTGAACTCCCTTTTCCATCCAGGAAACTTCAACGCTGACTGCCAATATTTGATAAAGAGTAGAAATATCACTATTGTCAGTATAATCTATAAAAATTTTTCTTTTAAATTTTGTTAAGTTTCCAAAATTGTAGTTATAACCATTGGTATTGTCAAATCTTAAAAAATTATTGCCATTAGCTAACGATAAAGTACCGCTTAAATGGTCGATCCCACATCCAGGTCCAAGAAAAGGACAAATAACAACAAGCCCTTCATCCCAAGAATGAGGGTCTTCCGAACTGTTCTCCAGCCAATTAGTGTCCCTGATATTCCTTACCAATTCAATACCTTCTTGGGCCAAATAGGCAGCGATTAATTTATTAGACGAGTAACTCATAGAAGAAATAGTATAGCTGATCAAAGAAAAAGAAGCGACGATTCCGCTGGTTAGAAAAAAAATGGCGATTATCACTTCCATTAGCGAAAATCCCTTGACATTGCTTCTTTTTATCAATTTTTTAAATATTGGGCTCATTTTAATTTCATCTGCTTGAAAAAATACTTTTTGTCACCCTTATTCTACCCAAACTTGACCGAATTTATTAACTTTAACTTTTTTTATTCTTGAGAAGCCGACTAATTTCAAGGTGATCGTACACTCACCAGAAACACCAGATATTTTTACAATAGGATCCGGTGGTTTAAAATTAATAGATGCTGGAGAGGGACTTAATGTTTGTATGACCACTCCGTTTTCTAAAGGAATGTTCTCAATTTCTTCACCAGAATCATAATATTCGTTGTTACTAATATCGGCATATAATAAATAATTGGTATTTCCGACATTTGTCAAATCCAGGTAGATACCATATCCAGCAGGCACAAAGCCTGCACAAACAGTACCCACAGGACATTTGCTCGTATTCATTGCCATTTGTGCAGCTATTCTTATATCCTGAGCAAGTTTACTGGCTACCCTCAAAAGAGTGTAATATTTGTTACTTTGGCGATTGATAGTAAAAATAATTGTGCTTAAAAGTGCAATTATAAAAATAGTGGTTACTACTTCGATTAAGGAAAATCCCTTTTGCTTAAGATTTTTTTCCATTTAGAATGAAATTTGAAAAAGATTCAAATACCAATTTATAATTTGATTGCCCCAAAATAGGGCTATAAAAGTTCCGGTTACCAAAAAAGGGCCAAAGGGGACTTCTGATTTTAAGCCTTTTTTCTTTGCTAAGATCAATCCTATTCCTATTATAGCACCGATAAAAAACGCTAAAAAGAGAGTGACTAAAATATTGGGGAAACCTAAAAAAAGACCCATAAATAAAGCTAATTTTACGTCGCCAAAACCAAGCCACTTGCCCTTTGAAAAAAGGAAGATTGATAAGAAAAATAGGGATGCGCCAAGGACGGAGTATAAGGTATTAAGTATGAAGTATGAAGTATGAAGTATGAAGTATGAATAAAGAATATTATATAAAAATGTTATCACAATGGCAGGGTAGATTACTTCGTCGGGAATGATGTAGTATTTCAAATCATAGACAAAAATAACGATTAAGAAACAAGAATTAAGAAGCAAAAATAAAGAATTAAGGATAAATCCCGAATTCGAAAGATCATAATTCATAATTCTTAATTCATAATTCAGAGCTAAGACAAACAAGATTCCTGTTGCAAACTCTACTAAAGGATACTGCCAGCTAATTTTCTGCTTGCAGTAACGGCACTTTCCTTGAAGTTCAAAAAAACTAAAAATCGGGATCAAATCCTTCCAACTTAATTTGTGTTTACAATTAGGACAATAAGACCTGCCCTTTAAAAAACTTTCTTTCTTTTCCAGACGATAAATCACGCAATTTAAAAAACTTCCAACTGCCAAACCAAGAATAAAAATAAGGAAATAAAATAACAACATTTTATTCTACTAATTCTGCTACGAGTCCGGGACTCGTAGAGGCTTTAAATAAAACCCAGGAATCGACTTCTTTTTGAATTCCTTCTTTCCCGCCAAATAATTTTAGAAAAAATTCTTGCTCGATGACTAAAGGAAAATTCTCTCTAGCCAGATAATCACAGTAACTTGACCAACGATATTCTTCCAAAAACTTAATTGCCTTCTGAGGATTTTTAACTTTCCAGTTTTTCCATTCTACTTCCGTTAGAGCGACAGGATTAGTGTGAATGTAAATGAAATTATTTTTAAGTTGGGTTTCATCTTCGATATGAATTATTTTATATCTATCCTGAAATAGAATTCCGTCTCTCTTGTATTTTTTATTAAAATAATAAGAATAACCTCCTAGCTTGTTCATCAAAATCGAAATTCCTTTTTCGGTCAATTGCCTTGCTAGTATATGAAAATGATTGGGCATCAAAACGAAAGCATGAATTTCCATTAAAGGAATTTTTGGTCTATAACCTTGTGCCAACGAGTCCGGGTCTCGTAGATTCCAAAAAGCTCGAGACTGCCAAGAAACAGGCGTCTTGTCGTTAAAAACTAATAGACTATTAATAAAACGAAAACGATCTTCGTCATCTAAAAAAATCTCGCGCTCTTCAACGCCTCTTTTCACAATATGATAAAATTCTCCATTGACAATTTGTATTTTTCTTCGCGGCATAAAATATGATAATTACGAGTCCGGGTCTCGTAATTTTATTGTAGCAATCTAGGGAAATTAAACAACGAGTCCGGGTCTCGTAAAAATGGTAGCTAATCTGATTCGTGTTTAAAAATGAGGGAATTATCCTTTCCCCGGATCACTATATGATAAATTTCATTATTTATTAAGGTTGGTCGTTTGACTGACATTATTTTGAATTAGCCCTATGTTAATTAGTCCTAGGTTTAGAGCTATAGCTTACAGAGGACTGTCCTCTGGAGATATACTTAGGCAGTAGGAATGATCCGTTAGCGTTAGGAAACTTTCTTTTTTTTCCAGGCGATAAATAACGCAATTTAAAAAAGAACCGACTGCAAGTCCTGTTAAAAATATTATTAATATTGTTAAAAATTGAAACATTTTAATTTAAAATACATTAGGAAATTTATAGCGTGGCTAAGTCGAAAATAAGCATGGAAAAAAATAACAAACGGTCATTTTTATATTCTAACAAATTTTAAGAAATAATAGAGAGTTTTAAAGCAAATTCCAATAAGTTAAAAAATACCCGCTTCAGGCGGGTATTTTAAAGTTCTGTGAGAAAGTCTAATTACAACCCGTCGGAGCTGCCATCGAACCTTCAGTTATTATCCAACCAGCAGCAGCATTACAGGCGGCAAGTGCATGTCCTGATAAAACTACCTTGTAACCTGGTGTAGTAGCAGAGCATAGGAGATCGCCTGCGGCAGTTGCACCTGAATATGTTACCGTCCCCCCAGTTCCTAATCCTAATTGGGAAGGGGTAGGTAGTATAGCGCCTGTGGCCGCACTACACACATCTCCTGCGGCTGTATTCAAAGTATTCGTACTAAGATCACAACACATTGAAATTGCTCCTCTAAGACCGGTGAGAGTAGCTTTTGTTGCAGCAACTCTAGCTTTTGTCCTTGATTGAGCCACGGACACCAAAATAATTGAGGCCATAATTCCAATAATGGCGATAACGACTAATAACTCAAGTAATGTAAAACCTTGTTTTTTATTTTTAGCAAAAAATAGCATTGTAATTTATTATTTCAATTATTTTAAAAATTATTAACTCCGGCTTTTTAAAATCTTTAATTTATTATACCACATCAAAAAGAAAAAAAATACCCGCTTCAGGCGGGTATTTTAAAGTTCTGTGAGAAAGTCTAATTACAACCCGTCGGAGCTGCCATCGAACCTTCAGTTATTATCCAACCAGCAGCAGCATTACAGGCGGCAAGTGCATGTCCTGATAAAACTACCTTGTAACCTGGTGTAGTAGCAGAGCATAGGAGATCGCCTGCGGC
The DNA here is from genome assembly GCA_964354555.1 of uncultured Candidatus Saccharibacteria bacterium. Taxonomy (GTDB): domain Bacteria; phylum Patescibacteriota; class Minisyncoccia; order Minisyncoccales; family JAHCRE01; genus CAYHAF01. The sequence goes on along the minus strand of CAYHAF010000004.1, from coordinate 545 downwards.
AGTTGCACCTGAATATGTTACCGTCCCCCCAGTTCCTAATCCTAATTGGGTAGGGGTAGGTAGTATAACACCTGAAGCTGCACTACACATATCTCCTGCGGCTGTATTCAAAGTATTCGTGGCAAGATCACAACACATTGTAATTCCTGCCCTGAGACCGGTGAGAGTAGCTTTTGTTGCAGCAACTCTAGCTTTTGTCCTTGCTGAACCCAGAGACACCAAAACAATTGAGGCCAAAATACCAATAATGGCAATGACGACTAATAACTCAATTAATGTAAAACCTTTCTTTTCCATTTTATTTTGTTAAATAATTAATATCGTTAAGATTATTTGACTAAATTTTTGTTCTCGACCTTTTGTTTTTTAATTTGATCCTTTTTATTTAAGTCTTATATCACTAAAACCATTATATCACATCCTGCAACTTTAAAACAAGTAAATTGTGGAAAAGTACTAAAGCGAACTTCCCAAACCAATCTGGTATATTGGCAATAAAACAGCAACGGCTAAACCACCGACAACAAGCCCTAAAAATATAATCA
>CAYHAF010000003.1:23767-34783 GCA_964354555.1 uncultured Candidatus Saccharibacteria bacterium | reverse complement strand
GAGTTCGATACCCGTCTCCAGTAAGTACCAAAGACAGGAATTAGGTTCTATACCCGTCTCCATTTTGTGCTTAAAATCTGGACGGAGACGGGTCGGTTTCACAGAAATTGTCTGCTCGCAACCTCAGTCTGGAACCCAGATTTTAAGGGAGATTTCGGGCGTTTTCGGGGCTTATAAACGACGCGTCTCGGTCGGGGGCTTGTGTCTCATTTTTTGGATTTTGAACGGAAAATGAGACAAATGAGACAGTAAATAGGTGTCTCATTTTCGTCTCAATATCTTAAATAAAAAAATACCCTACAGGGCTTTCTTTTAGAGTTATCATCCTTATAATAACCTCTTACAAAAATACAAAAGGGGAACGAAGGGTTTATATGGTGCATCGCTCCCTTGGTTTTAGGTGGAGAAAAAACCACCTTCAACCGTAGATTTTGAAACCCACCATTTTTTCCAGTTTCAAAACCCACATTTTCCGCTTGGCTTTAAACCAACCGCCGAGCTAATCACATATACGAAAGGAATTTTGACGATTTCCATTTTTTTATTAAAAAAGAGGAAATGGCGAAAAACTCTATCTATTATAGCAAATGGAACAGGTGGCTTGTGGAGACAAAACCAGTTGTCTCTTCTTATGTACCTATTCCTCCATATTCAATTTTTAATGTCACCTCACACTGGACTTTTCAGCCCAGCATTTACGCCAAGATTCCTTCTTAAATGCCGCTCCTACTGCTTCATCTTTTTGGTTGCGGTTAGCGAATCCTGACTTAGTTTTGAATCAGATTCCAATAACTACAACCAAATGATTAAAAAAATGGGGGAAGGAGGCTACCTGATTACCTCCAATTGCAACCGAGTTGGTAGCTGCTTTCTGATGCGTGTTGGAACGAAGACGCAGCCTTGGCCACTGAACTTTCCAACTTTTCTTATTTGGCTAAGGTGGCCGGTGATTGGCTTCGCCAGATGTACCTGAAATATTTTATTCTCGCCGTGAACTTTTATTCGAAGTTCATCGTTCTCGATAAGAATGTGAACTTCTTTCCCGACGAGTTTCCATGGCAATACAATGCCTTGGTTTACGATTTTTGTATCATATGTACCGTCGGACTTTGGAGAGTTTACAGAAGCCATCATTAAGGCTATCACTCGTTCCGTAGCTGCTTGATCAAACCTTCTGTCGTAGTCACTGGCTTGGGTTTGAATGTGCCTTGTTTCGTGCTCGAGAGTAATTAGACAGTTTTGTATGTCGGTGATCTGTTCCGCATTGATCCAAACCTCTACACTGAAGCTCTTAGCGAAACCACTGCTTCTTTCATAGTAAGGAGTCAATGGTTTATAGAACTTTATTGGGTAGTGCTTGGTTTCAGGAAAGAATTTAGTAAAGATTGAGTATGCTTTCTCAAAGATTGCTCTTTGTTGAGTTGTTAACTCTACAATTTCATACTCTTTCTTCTTTTCCTCTTTTCTTTCCTTTTTCGGTACTAGATCTGAGGCTATCGGTATCCCACATCTCTGCAGGAAGTTTCGAATAGATGAGTCATTTACCGGCACGATTTTATAGCCCATGATCTGCTTTGCGTCTTCATTGACTAAAGTATCCCAAACGGCTATGGCTGCCTTTTCACCGTAAGTCATCTGCCAAGCTTTTTTGAAAGCTTCTTTTGTCCTTGCATTGACATATTCTATCCTATAGAGGGCCTCTGTCTCAATCTCCGCTTTTCCGCTTGTAAAGCCATCAAGTACTTTGAGAGCGATTGCAAAATTATCAATTGCAGCGATAATTTTGCCGATTGTCGCTGTAAAGCGACTGAAATCTTTGATAATCCTCTCTTCCGACAATAGCCACTTGTCCAATACCGAGTAGTCAAATATGCTTCCATGGTATTGCTTGCAATCAACTAGCACGCCTTGCAAAAACAATCGGGTAACACTGTCGGATTGAGGATAAATCGCTCCATTACTTGTGGCAAACAACGGTTCTTCTTTGCTTAGGAACTTAAAGTATCGCTGAGGATACTTTAAGATCTCTTCGATTTCAGCAGTCATCGAAAGATAGACCACTGTCTCGCCTTTTTCAGCCGGAGTAATCTTCTCAACTGTTTCTATCCTGAATTCTTTGTCAGCATCGTAAGCGTTACAGACAAACTCTCTCAAGGCTTTAAAGATCTTCTTGTCATCGTCGCCAATCGGTTTGTCCCAGTCTTGAAGAGCATCAAGAGTAAACTGACTAGGGTGAATTTCTTTACCGTAGTCAAAAATTACTCTCAGACCCCCTATTCTAGCTGGCTCTGTTCTATATTTCAAGGTATAAGGTCCCTGCTGATCACTGCTAGAAACAACGACCTCTAGACCAAGCCTTAAGACGGGTATCACCGAGAACTTAGCACCGCTACCTTTATTTCCGATGATTGATGAATCATCGTATTGCTCTCTTTTCGTGGTCGCACCAATGAGTTCCAAGAATTCTCTGTCTACCGTTCCTTTGTTAATTATTTTCAGGTATATCTTCTTTTTTTCTGGCAAGGCATCCTCTTCCTTTTTCGCTTCTTCTTTTTTTGGTCTTCGTAATATTTTCAACATCTGTAATTCGCCTCGTAGGCAAGAAACCACTTTTGATTTCCTCTCTGCGAGGCGAATTTCTTTTCCTTCCCCTTTAATTTATTAAAGAGCTATCTGTATTTTACAGTTCCTATTATACACCCGTACGAATAATTTGTCAAGGTCAGCAATGGGAAAAAATCGCCTCTATAGCGATTCTCTAATTTAATCACTCAGATTTTTATTTCCTAATCATATCAATATCCTCAACAACAATCCAGGCAGACATGGCTCCAAAACCTGTTTTATCAATTTCAAAAGGTTCTATCTTTTCGGGATTTTTAATAAAAACCAATAAACAGTAGTTTTTATCTTTGAACTTTTGATAATAGTTATCGATCTCCTTTATACCTATTCCATCTCTGGCTCCATATTCATTGAGTATCTCTTTAACCTTTTTTGGTGTTAAATTTGAGAATTGTAAGACATTTAAGACTTCTGCTTTTACCTCAACTGGCTCGCCGGAGTTTTTAAAATAAACAGTGTCTCCTTTTTTAATCTTATCCCAAGGAGAGTATTTATTCTTATACCACCTAGATTCTATTACCTTTTCTCCGCTTATAATCTTAGGCAGCAAGCCCCAAGACTTTCTCATTATGGCTAAGTGATCCATATTAAATAACTTTATCAAAAAATTAGTTGATTGACGATGATGTAGAAGTTTAAATAATAATCGATGAAATAAAAAAGAGGCCGTAAGGCCCTTGAAAATAGATTTCTATTCTGGCTTCTTTGCATCTTCCATTGCTTTTTCGAAAGGATATAGCTCTTCGAATTTGTTAATGAGCGCTCTAAGAAAGGTATCAATATTCTCTCTTCCTTCAACGAATACAATGCATTGGACATCGGGATGTTCTGGGTCTCTAAACCTCGACTCTAAGGCTGGGAGAGACACTATTGAAAGACTTTCTTCAGGTCTGGTAGTTAGAGAAGCGTCGTTTATTTCAATAATCTCAACTTCGCTAACCCCTATTTCGCTAATTAGCGGGAATCTCTTAATGAGAGCGTCGTAGACCGAATAGTCCAGTGGTACGTCATTTTTTTTCTTCCAGATACGCCAGCAACTTTCTTTGGGCATTTTGAGAATACCTGCTGCTGCTTTCTCACCTATCTTCCTTACCTTTTCCATATCCATCGGTATCTTCATCTCCTAGATATAGATTACTAAATTGAATAAAAAAATCAAGCTCGAGAGAAACTATCGGACGGGAATAAAAAAAGAGCAAAAAATGCTCTTTGAATTGAAAAGTGCTAATCGTCGCCGAAGCTAGACGGATAAGAAACGGTTATCCCGCGTTTTGCTGCGTATTTCCGAAACTCACCTACCATCTCGTCGTGCATGTAGCCATCGTATTTTTTCATGAGCTGATCGAACTTTCGAATCAATGCTCTTCTTTTTCTCCCGATATTGATTCTTTCTTGAATCACTCTGAAAATGTCGATGCCATGCTCTATGGTGAAATTGTAGCCTTCATGTATCGATGAATCTCCTTGTTTCATCAGTTCTTGAAGGTACTCCTTCGTGGTTGTTATATCGAGCGCTACTCTAGCTTCAAAGGTTCTCAAACCAATACCTTTTTCCTTTTCTGCATTTTCTACGCCTAGGCGAAGTGCCTCAATGATTTCTTTTTCTTCGAATCCAGCATTTTTTGCCTCCTGGATTATCTCATTCAGGTTGTCTTTTGTTGCTTTGTCGTTTGGCGGGAAAGTGGTATCGAGTCTGTTCTCCACCATCTCTATGAACTTCTCTTTCCATGGCGATTGATTCAATTGAAAACCAATCTTGGCCAGAAGTTTATTGATCTCTACTACTGTGCCGTCGTGGTGCAGTTCTCCTTGAAGGTATGCTTCGACTACTTTCTCTACTATTGTTTTCAATGGATCTGAAGGAGATATCTTTCCGGGATATTTCAGTATCTCCTCAGCTGCCCCATAGTGATCTCCTTTGCAAAATGCTGCACAGGCTCGAAGTGCAGAGGAACCTAGAGTAGATTCGATACAGAGCCGCAACTTTTCTTGGCCCTCCCGCAACTCATTCTGAAGAGTTTCTGGAAGCTTCCCGATCCTACTCTCATTGATGCTATCTGTCTCGAGGAAACTTTCTATTTCATGACCTTTTATCTCCATGATTCTCACCTCCCTATATCTTAAGGACTAGATATACTCTACAAAACTATACAAAAAAATCAAGTTTGAGAAATAAAAAAGAGGCGAAAAATGGTGAATTTCTTGCCTCTTTGACTTATTTGATTAGAGCATGTATGGTTTCAGCTATATCACTTTCAATCTTAATTGATACATTGGCGTCTCCATCGTGGCCGGTTCCTGGCCCAGGAATATTCAAGAATGAGCGCCAGCGAATGAAAGTTCTTTGCCTTGCGATATCGCCGCCAAAACGATCTAGGAGCCACTTGCTATAGCCGTCATATTCATCAACATGAGGAACTCCCAGAAATGCTGCCATGAGTTCTGGTTTTGTAAAATTGATTAAACCGTTGATTTCGGTGAGCGCTCCATGGTCTATTCTGTATTTGACAATGAATTGATTGTCAGTAATCTTCATTACTCTGACTTCGGCTGCGCTTCCTCGAATTACAACCCACTTGCCTTCAATGCTATCCATTTTTTGAAATTTCATCTTTGTTCCATGATGATGCCACCAAACTGGTTGTCCCATCTCGTCTAATTCTGGTCCTTTCTTTTCCATTTTCTCACCACCTTTTTGTTAATGATGCTAAAGGTAGTTTATAAAATTTCTATAAAAAAATCAACTCCCGAGAGAAAAACTCTCGGGCGGCGGGCGGAAATAAAAAAGAGACATTTGGTTTTGTCTCTATGGGTTTGGTTTAATTTTCCTCAAACTCTTTTGCGTCAATTCCCTTGGCCTCTTCCCAAGAAACTACAAGACAATCAGAGTCATCAGAATTATTATGTAAAATCTCTGCTCTTAGTCCAGAAAATTCGCAATACTGAGCTAGAATCTGGGCTACCTTCTTATCTGTCGGGGTCTTAATATATTTTCCCATCACTTCAGTAGAAAACTTGCCAGCTTTGGCTTCTCTTTCAAGAATAGATGGAAGTAACCTTTTCCATCTCTCGACGTCCTCCCGAACTTTTATCTCAGCTTCTCTAGCATCTTCTTCGTCTTTTTTCTTTTTTTCCTCGGCGATACGTGTTTGAGCTTCTTTCGTAAGTTTCTGCAGCTGGGCTTTATCTATTACTTTTCCTGACATTTTTCATACCTCAACGAGCTATCTAGATACTATCACTTTAGGGAAAGAAGTCAAGCCCAAGAAAACTCAGTAACGAAAATAAAAAAGAGACAAAAAAAATGGGAATTTTGTCTCTATGATTTGCCGTAGAAAATCCATTCTATACAGATTCTTACCGCGATTATCGTCCAGAACACCAAGGATGTTATTGACAGGACAGACAGGGAGTAAACGCCGTAGGCGGTCAGAGTTACGCCAGGTATTAAAGTTAATCCAAGAACTATCAGAATAGTCGCTGATAAAGACGGTGCAAGAAGAGTAAAGAACCAAGTTATGGGATCGAAAGGATCACTGTTTCCTAATAGATATTGCCAGATTTTCAGTCCATTCTTTGACATATGGCTTAGTTTTTCAAACATTGTTAAAGATCTTCCTACTCTTTTTAGTATTTACAATATATTCTTTTATTTATAATCTGTCAAACAAAACTCCGAGAGAAAAACTCTCGGGCGGTGGCGGAAATAAAAAAGACCTTAGGCGAAACTAAGGCCATAGTCAATCTTCATTTTACGTTATAATTTCACTGAGTCTTCCTTGTTGAACAGCATTTCTGATTTCCATAGCGACTCGTCTGCCCGGGCCTACTTCCATACCATATTTGTATTTCATATAGGGTGAAGTTGGTTCTACACAAGGACAACCTGGTGATCGCATACTGACATCGAAAGCGCAGAAATCAAGATTTTTGGTTATTGCTCCCTGAAGGGCAAATAAACCTATAATTCCTGGCGGATATTCTTCTTTGCAGACATTAACAAATCGTCTAGCTAACTCGTGAATCTTTTCTATTAGACTCTCTCGCATAGTAACGCCTCTATGTCCAGCTTCGATATTTTGTATAATCGTGGCAATCTCTAGCTGTTCATTTGCTGGGAGATCTAGAATCCCATCTAAGTCAGTCTGAATTCGTTGGTCAAAGCCTAATAGATCAATCTTGTCTGTTAGTGGTGACCAGAAAAGATTGGCATTGAACTTTGCTCCCAAAACATATTCCTCTATGATTGCTTTTTCAAGGTCTTGACGAGTTATTATTCCTTTCCTGATTCGTTTCTCAGCTTGCCTCTTAAACTCTTTAGGCGTTGAAGCATAGAAGAAAGCACGTTCAATCTTTCTTTCTTTTTCCGGAACCTTAACTATCACTAGGCGGTCAATCTCTTGTGGTGTTTTGAAGATTTTTGGCGTGAGAATTCCTGCTTTTTGCAGAAGGTAGTATTGGTTTCGTGGGGTGTTGCGTTCTTCGGTTTTGAGTATGAAACGGTTACCTGTTATAAGGACTGTGAATCTTTCCTCGATGTTTGGATAGCCAACGTAAACTGAGAAGGAACGATTTGGCACAAAAACTGTATTTAACTGTCTGAGTTTTTGCAGATTTTCTTCTTTGACCACATCGGCAAATCTATCAAGAATTAAGAAGTGGTCGAAAAGATTCGCATAGTATTCAGTGTAGGTTTTTTCTCTGCCTTTTTGACAAACTACAACAGTTTCGAAACCTTCTTGTTTTGCCCCATATGCGATTTCTAAAGCTGAATGTGAGCCTAAGACTCCAATTCGCAATTTCTGTAGGTCGTAATCAGCTATTATTTTTCCTATTTCCAACATTTTTAAAGAGCACTCCTTTTAGCAATTCTAATCTATCAAACTGATTAAAAAAAACAAGCCCGAGAGTTTTTCTCTCGGGCGAAAATAAAAAAGGAAATTAATTATATGCTAAATTATTGACTAAAAATAAAAGGGAGTGTAATATTAAAACAGTAACTTAAAAGGAGGGATGGTCTGTGTCTAACGAAGGAAAAATTAAGAAAGTTATAAAAGAGTATTTCGAACGAATGATAAAATCTCACACAACTCGTGAGGGCGTTACCACCGACAGAAATATTGATTGCCCCAATCCCATTTGTAGATGCACTAGAGCGATTTTCTGGTCAGGAGGACTTCGAGGTTATTGGAACAAATGCCACAGATGTGGATTTAATTTTCCTAAAGAATTAACTCCACCCGGTCCAGAAGAGCTGGAAGAAGTCTTTGAAGCGAGAGATAAAGAAAGAAGAACAAATGAGATTATAGGAAAAATCAAAGAATTGGGCATAACCATTTAAGCTAAAAGGCTACTTATCAGTAGCCATTTTTTTATCTATCTTCCAGTTCTATAGAGTATAAAGCTAGAATTAATCCAAAACCTCGAGAGAAAAACTCTCGGGCGGAAATAAAAAACGACGTTACATCTAAATTTTAGAGTTTGTTTAATCTTATAAGTTCAGCTATTGTAATGGTATGGCTACAAATCTGGTTTTGATTAAAAAAATTGCAATCACAGTTCCATTTTCCATTAGAATAAGTAATTTTCCTTAATCCGTGTTCGGATTTCATCTCTATTACTGATCCTTTTCTTTTGAATCTTTCTGGCTCATTTAGGTAATTCTTTGCTTTTATGATCTTCTTTATTAAATCTTTAATGAATTGCTTCTTTATTTCTCTATCCTCAGCAGAAATTTCAATAATTATAATGTCTTCTCGGTTTTTAATGCTATAGATAAAGTCATCATTATATACTTTCGTTAAAGTAGCTAAAAAAATATTCTCTGAGTCTAAAAATTTAAGAACGAGCTGCTTGAATTTTTTTGAGAAAAGCTCCATTTGGCCTATCTCATCTAAAAACAGATTGTCTTCTTTCTTAAATATCTCTATCTCAGGTACTATTGACTCAAGATTTTTTATATCAACAAAATATTTTGAAACCATGTAATTCGTTTTAAAATTAACATCTGCGAGCATCACCCTCTTCCCGAGATTAGTTATTATCTCAAATCCAGTTCTCTTTCCATCTCTGAGAACTTCTTTTGTAATAAATCCTACCCTATCCTTATATTCTGCAATAACTTCTTCTAGAATCGTTGTCTTTCCGCTTCTTGGTAATCCTGTAATTAATATGTTCTTAATCATTTTTTAGTTGGTCTAGAAGCTAAATTTTAAAGGAGATTTTGGGTGTCTTGGGAGGCATTTTAACAAGGTATTAAAAAAGCCTAATCAAAAAAAGTTGTATTAACCAAACTATTACTCCAATTATTACTCCAATAATTATTTTCCCCCACCATTGCTGGTGCCATTTTTTTGACTTCTCTCCTACCTGGATAATTTCGCCTTTATTACTTTCGTAATTTCCGTTTGTTTTGATGCCCACAATAGCATCTTTGTCAGTCCGTATAACTCCATCTTGTTTGACGTTTCCACCAGCTTCTATAAATACACCTTTTATTCTTTTGTTACTCGCATCGATTTCTGCCATATTATTTTTTTGGTTTAAAACCTAAACTTTAACGCTCTAATTTATAAAATAAAACCTCGATTATTTAAATATCTTATCTTTGGTTTTATAAAATTATAACCAAATATTGCTCCTAAATGATGAAGAAAGGCATGCCAACCATATTCATACCACATTTGATTAATTTCTTTTTCGATTTTTTGATAATATTCCTCTAATTGTTTTGGATTCTTCTTATCTATTCTATTTTTATATTTATCCTCAATATCTGTAATCAAATTGATAAACATTTTACATGCTCCCGTTATAAAATATGGCCAAGATTTTTGAATATCTATTGGCCAATTCTTATCGCTAATTGCTTCAATCTTTTTAGAATTTTCTTCTGTACCTATAAACTCTAAATTAATTTCTTTCATGTAATTCGCATCTAAAAAATTATCAAAGATTATGGTATAGGACTCATTATTTTTTATAAAAGCTAATATTTCATTAGCTGTTTTCTCCGAAGTATAAAAATTAATCTTTAATCTTTGTCTTTCTTTATCATCCTTAGGATGATCGCTTCTATGAAAACTCCATAATTCAATATCTTTTTCGAATTTTTCAATAGTGAGTCTAAGCCATAAATCTATTATAATCAAATCGATAAAAAATTGAGGTCCTCCATTTGGGTCTAGTTTTATCTTTAAATTTATCCTATGCCATTTTTTGTTCATAAAATTATTGTTCTTCAAATTTTACTTCATTTGGGAAAAGCATCATAAAGGGATAACCTTGATAGTCACGCTTTATTTTTCCGCATCTCACACTTTTCAGAAAATTTACCATTTCCTTTGTGACTTCTTTCGGATCAACCTTTTCCTTGCCGATATATTCAATTTCCACAAAATTGCCAAGATTTTTTACTGAATCAACCGCGATTTCGTAATCTTTATATACCCAGATTTTTCTTATTTTATCTACAGTTATCAAATGCTTAAAATTAAGAACTTCAAATATATTTTCCAGTTTATCTAAATCTTCAATTTTGGTTTCATACTCGTCGCAATAATAATCCCTTCCATCTTTTTCTCTGTGCCAATTCTTATAATTTATAAAATATTTGCCATTTGAATTTCTCAATCTTAGCCATTCATCAATTGGCTTAACTTTAATAAAATCGCGGTGAGCCGGCGAAAAATACTCATCAATTTGATGATTTTCAGATTTAAATTCAGCATTCTTTCCTAAAAAATCTATCAAAGGTTTGCTATTTTCAATATTAACCTGTATCTCAATTTCAGTGTTTTCCATATTTTTATTTCTCAAACCTTTTCCACTCAGTTTTAAGGCCTTTCCTTTTATTTTCGGCCATTACTAACTCATCATATATACCATCTAGCAGGTTATAGTTTTTTGCCTCTTCAAGATCTACCCAAGCGAATTCGTCGGTTTCGCCTTCTTGCAGTTTAATATCGCCCGAAACATAATCAGCTAAACAAGAAATAACAAGAGAGGGGTTTCCGTCTTTATGAACCGTGGCTAAGCTGGTTACATATTCTATATTACTGATTTCAATTCCGACTTCTTCTTTCACTTCCCTTTTTAAAACTTTTTCCAGAACATTATACCAGTAAAACTCAGTGTCTTTTTTAAGGTTTATATAATCACTGACTTCAAGTTTGCCGCCGGGCACAGTCCAATAACCAGGAAATCTCTTTTTGGTTTTAGAGCGCTTGGTAATTAAATATTTCCCGTCTTTTACAATGATGGCAGTAATAGCAACTTCGTGAAGATTTTGGCTGGTATTATCTGGCATAAAATTAGTGCGCGTGGCTGGACTCGAACCAGCGACTCCTGTCATGTGAAGACAGTACTCTAGCCACTGAGTTACACGCGCAT
>CAYHAF010000003.1:20250-23667 GCA_964354555.1 uncultured Candidatus Saccharibacteria bacterium | reverse complement strand
CTGCCTCAAAACGAAAAATTAATTAATAAAATTGTCCAGGTCATCAGAACCAAGTTCTATTCTTTTCCTATTAGTTCTTTTGAAAAAAGTTTTGAAGAAAGCTTAAAATCAGCAAATGATTTTTTAACCGAAGAGGTTAAAAATGACAATACCAGCTGGCTGGGAAATTTAAACCTGGCTGTAATTTCGGTAAAAAACTTTGAAATAAACTTTACCAAAGTCGGAAATGTAAAAATTTTTCTGATAAGAAAAGGGCAGATAACAGATATAGGAGAAAGGTTAAAATTCCAGGATATAGAACCTTATCCTCTGAAAATCTTCAGCAATGTTGCTACGGGAAAAATGGCAGAGGATGACCAGTTAATCATTTTAACCGAAGAAGCTTTTCAAGCTTTCTCAATTGAATCCCAATTATTGAATGAAATAGCTAAAATTCCAGCTGAAGACAAATTATATGGAAGAAATCTAAGAAAAGCATTAAAAGAGAAAGAAAAAATACTATCAGAAATTTCCGGAATTTGCCTCTTAATCTCATTGAAACAAGAACTATTGCCCAAAAAATCTTTCATTTTTAAGAAAGAAGTTCCGGAATTTTCTTTTGGGAAAATATTCAGGCCTATTTTTGATAAGATAAAAAATCTAATAAAAATACCAAAAAAGACACCCGTTCAAAAAGACCAGAAAAAGAAACAAAAAGTTTTCCATATCCCAGTCAAAGAAAAAAAAGGAGCAGTATTTAAAAATCCCTTCTCTTTTCTTGGCAAAAAAGTAGCTTCCCTTAAAAATATTAGATTCCCGAAAATTCCAAGCTATGCTTCTTTAATATCCAACAAGGACCTTAAAAAGAAAGTAACTTCGGTATTGATACTTATTGCCTTGCTTCTTTTTGGGTTTTTTGTTTTTAAGGGAGAAAACCAACGCGAACTAAAAGAATCTCAATCAAAACTAATCAAAATTCAGGAAAAGTTTGATTCGGCAAAATCATTAGTTCCAAAAGATGAGAAAAAAGCTAATGAATTGTTAAAAGAAGCGCTTGAAGAAATCCTGCCACTTACAGGAGAGAAAGAACCCTCAAAGCAAGAAGCTTTAAACCTTAAAAACAACATTGAAGAAAGTCTTAATATTTTAAATAAACTGGAAATAATCAAAGATCCTAAATTATTTTCTGAAGTTGATCCTCAAAAATTCGTCCCTCAAAAAATGGTCATCTTTGAAAAAGAACTTTATTTATTCAGCCCAATCTCTCAAAACTTATTCAGAATTAACGAAAAGGGAGAAGGAAGTTTGATTCCTACTGAACAAAAATTTAGCTTAGCAACAACTTCAAATAACATCCTATTGTTTACGAAACCAAATACAATTATTCCTTTAGAACAAGAGCCCTTTTCTTTAATTCTGCCTTCACCGGAAACTGACTTCATAGATCTTGTTTTTTTCAAAGACAGTCTTTATTTCCTTGACGGGAAATCTGGCAAAATTATAAAATATCCCTTAGAACAATTAGCCGAAGGAAAAGAATATTTCGATCCAGAAACAAAAAAAATAGAAAATGAAAAATCGATTGCTGTTGACGGCTCAATCTGGGTGTTGGATGAAAAAAACGAAATCCATAGATACTATGCCGGAAAATACCAAGAAACTTTAAAATTAGATCTTTTCCCATATCCTAAAAGTTTCAAAAAGATTTTTTCCAGTTTTGCTCTCCCCTATCTTTTTATCTTGGAACCAGAGGAAAACAGAATAATTATAACTGACAAAACTGGAAAAATAATAAAACAATTCCAAAGTGAAAAATTTGATAACTTAAAAGATTTCACAGTTTCCGTGCAGAATAAAACAATATACCTCCTAAATGGCCAGAAAGTATATCAGGTTCAATTTTAATCGTTGAACCTTTCAAAGGCTAATAAAATCTTATATAATAACCCTATGTATATAAAAGGCGTAGGAATGACAAAATTTGATTATTCCCAGAAATTTTGGTGGCAATTTGCTCAAGAAGCAGCAACTGAGGCTTTAGAAGATGCCAAGCTAAAAATTTCCCAAATAGATGCTATAGCTATTTCTGGATTGTCTTCTATTGCCGGTATAGAAAGCGAACACCAGACTCACAAAGCTTCCATGATCTCTGATTTATTTAAGACGAATGTACCGATTGTGGAAATCCCAGCTGTCTGTGCCGGAGGAAGCGTTGCTTTCTGGATTGCTTCCCATTTGAAGGGAGATTTCAAAAATATATTGATTGTTTCCGGAGAAAAAGTGGTTGACACCCTGACCGAAGTAACGACTGACAGGATTATGTCTGCTTCAGAAAGAATAACCGAGCAGCCTGAAGGCATGCTTTTCCCTGTCCAAAAAGCCATGATTTGGCAGCAGTATTCGCAAAAATACGGCGGAACAATGGACGACTTGGCTTTAGTTGCCTTCAAAAACCACAAAAATGCAGTTTCCAACCCTAAAGCTTATTATTACCAAAGACCGGTGACTTTAGAAGAAATTAAAAACTCGATAGTAGTGGCTTCCCCTTTCAGATTATTTGACTGTTCTCTGTCTATAAACGGCGGAGCGGCAATTATTATATCACAAGAAAAAACTGATATTGAATTAGTTGGTTCTGGTTTCGCCACAGATTATCTTTTGGCCTTTTTAAGAAAAGATTTCACCCACTACCTTGCCACTCAAAAAGCAGCTAAAGAAGCATATCAAGAGGCAAAAATCAAACCTGAAGACGTCGATGTTGCTGAAGTTCACGATGCTTTTACTTCAGAAGAAATAATCGCCTATGAAGATTTAGGTTTTGCAAAATTCGGGCAAGGTCCAGAATTAGTAAGAAAGGGTTTAACGAATATTGACGGAAAAATACCAGTTAATCCTTCTGGCGGTCTAAAAGCAAAGGGGCATCCTATTTCAGTAACTGGGTTAGCCCAAATTTATGAAATTACAGAACAATTAAAAGGTCAGTGTAAAGACAGGCAAGTTAAAAATGCGAAAATTGGATTAACCCATAATTTAGGTGGGAACGGCGGCAGCGTCGTCGTTAATATATTTAAAAAAGTATCCTAACTTGAATTTGAAAAAAAACATTAGTTCAAAATTGGCTTTAGCTATAATAGTAATTTTTACAATAGTAGTGGGTTATTTTGTTCAACGAAATTTTGTCTTAAGCCAAAAAGAGATCGATGATCTTGTCCAGGGAGAAATAATCATCCAAGAAAATACTTTAAGAAAAATCCAGGAAAAAAGAGTTGCTTACATCATTGATAAAGGAAATGGAATTATAAATTCTTTTAGAATATCTCCTTCTAAAGATTCAACGGTTTTCTCTCTGTTAGAGGAATTATCTCAAAGGAAAAACTTTAAAATAGAGTTTACTTTCTATAAAGATATGGGAGTTTTGATCAAAAGTATTGACGGAGT
>CAYHAF010000003.1:0-20150 GCA_964354555.1 uncultured Candidatus Saccharibacteria bacterium | reverse complement strand
TTTTTTTAAATGAGTTTATCGCTATTCCTAATTTTGAAATGATAACGGCTCTATCTTTAATTTCTGGCTCATTGTTAGGAGGAATTTTTGCTCCACTGATTCCCCTTTTAATAATTTTTCTTTCTGATATTTATTTTGGTAATACTATAATCTATCTTTTCACCTGGTCCGCTTTTGCTTTAATTGGAATCCTTGGAATTCTTTTTAAAAGAAACTCAAAGCACTATTATTTAAAAATCACTGGCGGAGGGATTATTTCTGTTTTATTTTTTTACTTTTGGACAAATTTTGGCTGGTGGCTGGTTTCTGGAATGTATCCAATGAATTTTCAAGGATTGATTGCTTGTTATTTTGCTGCTATCCCCTTCTTAAAAAATCAGCTGGTATCCGTTTTAATCTTTACTCCGATCCTCGTTTTAATTTTTACTCCAATCTTTGAAAAACTTCTCGTTAAGAAAACTAAAAAACATGACCCCGTTAGAAATTCCGCATACAAACTTGATTTCTAATAGGGTTTTAAAATATGGAAATGTTACCAAAAATTTCTAACGGGGTGAAAATTCTTCTTTTGTGGCCAAAATTTCCTGATACTTTCTGGAGCTTTAAACACGCTCTACCTTTTATTAATAAAAAGGTGGCTTCACCTCCTTTGGGCTTACTAACTGTAGCTACTCTTTTGCCGAAAATTTGGGAAAAAAGATTAATTGACTTAAATATAAAAAAATTAAATGATGAGGATATAAAATGGGCTGATTGTTTATTTGTTTCAGCAATGATTATTCAAAAAGATTCGGTGAAAGAAATTATTAAAAAAGCTAAAAAATTTGGTAAAAAAATAGTCGCAGGCGGCCCCCTTTTCACCACTGGTTATGAAGAATTTTTAAAAGATATTGATCATTTTGTCTTGGGCGAAGCCGAAACTATTTTACCTCTTTTTCTGGAAGATTTTAAAAATGGGGTCTTGAAAAAAATTTACCAATCCAACGAATCACCGGATATCAGAAAAACTCCTATTCCTCTCTGGGAATTAATTGATATGGGAAAATATGCTTCAATGAGTATTCAGTATTCAAGAGGCTGTCCTTTCAATTGTGAATTTTGCGATATTGTTTTGCTAAATGGAAGAATTCCGAGAACAAAAAGCAAAAATCAAATCTTAAATGAACTGAATGCCTTATATGAAAGAGATTGGCGAGGGAGTGTTTTCTTCGTTGATGATAATTTTATAGGAAACAAAATAAAGTTAAAAGAAGAGATTTTACCAGAAATTATCAAATGGATGGAGGAAAAAAACTATCCGTTTATTTTCAATACTCAAGTATCAATAAATCTTGCCGATGACAAAGAATTAATGGAGTTAATGGTAAAAGCCGGTTTTAGCAGTGTTTTCATTGGTATTGAAAGCCCTAACGAAGAAAGTCTGAAAGAATGCGGCAAGTTCCAAAATATAAACCGGAACTTATTAGAATCAATCAGAACTATTCAGAATAATGGCTTGCAAGTTCAGGCAGGTTTTATTATCGGCTTTGATAAAGACACTACTTCAATATTCAAAAGAATGATTTTTTTTATTCAATCTAGCGGGATATTAATAGCAATGGTCGGCTTATTACAAGCCGCGCCGAAAACTAGATTATGGGAAAGATTAAAAAAAGAAAAGAGATTAATCCCCGAATCTACTGAATGGGAAGGCAACAACACAGATTGCACTATTAATTTTATGCCCAAAATGCGTTATCAATATTTAATCTCTGGCTACAAAAAAGTGATAGACCATATCTATTCTCCAAAAAATTATTACCAAAGATTAATCACTTTTTTGGAACAATATAAACCGAGAAAAAATTATCAGATTGATTTTAATCAAATTTTGGCTTTCTTAAAATCAATTTGGATTTTAGGAATAAAAGAGAAAGAAAGACTTTACTATTGGAAAACTTTTTTTTGGTGCCTTTTGAAAAAGCCCCGACTTTTTCCAACAATGATTGAAATGGCTATTAAAGGATTTCACTTACGAAAAATTACTGAAGAATATTCATCTATTTAAATTTAAAAAAATGTTTTACCAATGTCCAAATTGTAAAAATACCTGGCAATATCCGGTTGAAAAATGCCTTAATTGCTTTCAAAAACCAAAACCAATTGAAAGCAAAACTTTCAAGGTGACAGGGATTTCAAAAGTCATTATCCCCTCTTCTTTGCACCCTAAAACCCCTTATTATGTTTTGCTTTTGGAAAATGAAACTGGCCAGAAATTAATCCAGAAATCAATGAAAGAATTTCAAATTGGCGATAATTTTGAAATTAAATCTCTTAACGACAAAAACGCGGTTTCAATCTGGAGAATAAAATATGATATTCCTGAAGCCATTGAAAAAGCAGTTTCCTTGATAGGCGGAGTAAAGGTTAGCGAAAATTCCAAGATTTTAATTTTACCGACTCTAAATTCTGTGTCTCACCCCTATTTCAGAGAAAACACTCATCCTGAAGTTTTAGAAGAAGTGATAAAATTTTTAATCAAAAAGGGTGCCAAATCTGAAAATATTAAGGTTGCCGGCCAAAGCTTTGTAGAAACTCCAATTGAAGCAATGGCTAAAAAATCCCAGCTGTTATCAATATGCCTGGATAATAAAGTTAACTGCATTGATCTTGGTAAAGGAACTTTCAAAAGAATTGAAAAAGACGGGTTGGTTTTTGAAATATCGGAGGAGATTTTCAAAAACGATCTCTTTTTGAACCTGCCGATTTTAAAATTAGACATAAAAATGGGGCTTCGAGGCGCTCTGGATAATTTAATCAAGATTTGGAAAAAAGAAAGCTTTTTGGGCCAAAAATATTTATATGATGAAGATGATTTGATTTCAAAACTTAAAGACGCTTTACCCGTTTTTTTAAGCGCTTCAAAGAATAAAATTGAGCTTTTGAATATCGCTGACGCAACAATAATCCAAAAATCCAATAAACAATCGGCAATCTTAGATTTAATTTTGGCAAGTTATAACCCATCTAACTTAGACAGAATTCTGGCTGAGATTACAATGGCCTCTTTACCAAAATATTTAAAATCAGTTAAAATTGAGGAAATCCCAGTTTCTGGTCGGGAAATTGGAGAAATTCAATTTGATCTAAATAGCCTTTAAAAAATGGAACAAACTACACAACAAATTATTCAAAAACCGCCTCTTCCAGTCAAAACCAAAATCGTCGCCTGGTGGTTAATAATACAGGGGGCATTAGGATTAGTTGTGACTTCAATTAGTATAAACGGCACTACTTCTGATAGGTTACGTTTTGAATTTCCACTATCTAATTTTTTTCTTTTAATTCCAGGAATCTTTCTTCTTAAAGGAAAGAGGCTGGCCTTCTGGTTTTCGATAATAATCTTAATCTTAATAAGTATCCCTTTGGCATTTCCTCTATCAGGATTAGCGGAGTTATTATTTAATGCTCCAATTGTAGGATATTTATTAAGCATTCTTTACAATAGTTATGTTAGTGTTGTCGTCTATTTATTAAGAATATTTAGCGGCACCTATAACTCGCTCGATATAATTATTCCTTTTGTTAGTTTAATTCCCCTTATTCTTCTTCTTCTTGATCGCAAAAACTTCTTCAAAATCGCTAATTAAAAGGTCAAAAAGTTTAAAAATTAAAAACCAGAACACAAAAAATGTTTTGTGCTCGGCCGAGCCCATAAATATGGGCTCCGGTTAAAAAATTCACCCTGTTAAATGCTCTTTGAGCAATTTTGCGAAAGCAAAATTATTTAACAGGGTAAAAATACTATGTATAACTTCAAAGATAAAGTCGTATTAATAACCGGGGCTTCGGGTGGCATTGGCAGCGCAATCGCTAAAAAATTCAGCCAGGACAAAGCAAAATTAGCTTTGAACGATATAGCTCCGGCAGAAGAAAACCTGAAAAAACTGGCCGAAGAATTAAAAAAATTAGGAGCTGCTGAAGTGAAATATTATTTAGGAGATATTTCAAAATATGAAGAAGTTGAAAAAGTAATGGGACAAATTCAGAAAGATTTTGGTAGATTGGATGTTTTAATTAATAATGCCGGCGTTATTGCTGACAGAACTTTGGCCAAAATGACAAAAGAAGAATGGCAGAAAGTAATTGATGTTAACTTAACTGGAGTTTTCAATTGTTCAAAATTAGCTCTGCCCCTGCTTATTCCTAATCAAGGAAAAATTATAAGCATTTCGTCAATTGTCGGGCAAAGGGGAAATTTCGGCCAAACAAACTACGGCGCAACCAAAGCCGGAATCATAGGCTTCACCAAATCATTAAGCAAAGAGGTGGGAAGGTTCGGGGTCAGGGTTAATGCGGTATGCCCGGGTTTAATTGAAACAAGAATGACTGAAACTATTCCCGACCAGATGAGAGAAACAATAAAAAGACTGACCTCGCTCGGAAGGATGGGAAAACCGGAGGAAGTTGCGAATTTAATTGCCTTTTTGGCTTCTGACGAATCAAGTTTCATGACCGGTTCTATTGTCAACATCGACGGTGGCTTAGCAATATAGTCCGGAATTACTAATATCCAATTTCTAATTTCTAAATAATTTTAGAATGAACCAAATAAATCAAGAAGTAATTCAAAAACCATCTCTTCCAATAAAGACAAAAGTTGCGGCATGGTTGATAATATTAATTGGAGTAATAATTTTAGGATATTCTATAAAACTTCTTTTTGAATTCGTTCCGCTTGTTCATCAGGTCGTAGTGTATCTAAAGGATAGCCCATCAGTCTACCCAAATATCGAAAAAGATATTAAGACTAAAATTTATATGATTTTTGTTTTAATTTTATTTCTTATTTTATTTCTTTTTGTTCTTGTAGGTTATCTTTTTAAGGTAAAAAACTGGGCTTGGATAGTTCTTTTTATAATCTCTCTTATTGCAGCAATTTTTGGTATATGGGCTCTTTGGAATAGCCTGAATCCTCCTCATTTTACCGCTATTCCGTCGATAGTTTTTACGCCCATTTATTTATTAAGGAACGAATTCAGTGAAAGATTACCCATTTTTTATGTTATTTTTACTTCTTTTTTAATTCCTCTTATTCTATTCTTTCTTGACCGCAAAAATTTCTGGAAAATCGCCACTTAATTAAATAAACTCACAGAGACCCGCTCTCTGTTAATCTCTATTAATTAAATATGATTTTGAACAAAGAAGAAGTTAAAAAAATTATACCTTATGCTGAGCCTTATTTGTTTTTGGACGAGGCAGAAATTGTGAATGAAAACGAAATAGTTGGTTTTTACCAGACTCATCCTGATGATTATTATTTCAAAGGCCATTTCGTTGGTTTTCCTATGATGCCGGGGGTCTTGATCATTGAAGCAATAGGACAATTAGTAGGCATTCTCTTGCGAAAAAATTGGAAAGATGGGAACTATAAAGACTATCATTTTTTAGCTTATGATGTTAGGAGTTGCCAGTTTTTTAAACCTACTTTTCCCGGAGATAAAATAAAATTTAAAGCCGAGGTTTTGGGCATTTATCCGGTAAATGAAAAAACCAAAATCGCCCGCATTAAAGGTCAAGCTTTTGTTGACGAGGAATTAAAATGTGAAGGAAGGTTTTCCGTCGCCATCATAAGCAAAAAAGATTTTCAAGAAAGATACCCCCGCTAGTAGAAATTCGACGGAAGTTTTTTTAAAGAAAAACTTCCGTAATCGTGAATATGTCGAATTTCACTACGGGGCAAGAAAAAATAATTAATCAAAAATATGTTGCTTTTAAACCAAAAACAAGTTGAGAAAATCATACCCTTAAAAAAAATAAAAGATGTTGTTGATGCGGTTGAGGAAGGATTCTTTGAATATGGAATGAAAAGAGTCCAAATGCCGCCAAAAAATTATTTGAATTTTAATAAGTATAATGGCGATTTAAGAATAATGCCATCCTATTCTGAGAAATTAGAAATGGCCGGAACAAAAATCGTTAACGTTCATCCAAATAATCCTAAAATAGGATTAAAGACTGTTATGGCAGTGATTATCCTTGATGATGCTAAAACCGGCCTGCCTTTAGCTTTTATGGATGGGACCTATATCACCGGGATGAGGACTGGAGCCGCTTCAGCAGTAGCAACAAAATATTTAGCTCGAAAAAACGCCAAAACCTTAGGGATAGTGGGAGCTGGATACCAATCAATATTCCAAATAGCAGCAATTGCGAAAACGAGGGATATAAAAGAAATTTTTGTTTACGATATTGCGGAAAAGAAAATAAACGACTTGGCTAAAGTTCTAAATAAAATAGGAATAAAAATAAAAAGCGCGACCTTAAAAGAAGCTTGCCGGAAAGACATTTTAGCTACCGTCACTCCAGCTCGAGGCCCAATAGTCAAAAGAGAATGGGTTTTGCCAGGAACCCATATAAATGCTATTGGTGCTGATGCTATAGGAAAAGAAGAATTAGATCCAAAGATATTAAAAGATTCTAAAATTGTAGTTGATAATTGGGAACAAACAAGCCACTCCGGAGAAATAAACGTCCCTCTGGCAAAAGGAGTGTTGAAAAAAGAAGATATTTATGCTGAACTTGGCGAAATTGTATCAGGAAAAAAATCGGGGAGAAAAAACGATAGAGAAATAACAGTTTTTGACTCTACGGGTTTAGCAGTCCAGGATTTGTTTACTGCAAACCTTGTTTATAAAAGAGCAAAAAGATTAGGTAAAGAATTAAAATTATTCTAAAATGCCAAAAGAAAACAAACTAACACAATTATTAGAAATTAAATATCCTGTGATTCAGGGCGGAATGGCAGGGATTTCGGAATCTACTCTTGTTTCAGCTGTTTCCAATGCCGGGGGTTTGGGAACTTTAGGTTCTGGTTTAATGCCGGCTCAATGGTTGAAAGACCAGATTAAAAAAACAAGGGAATTAACAAAAAATCCTTTTGCTGTAAATCTTTATCTGCAAAATCCAAAAGCCGAAGAATTAATAAAAGTGATTATTGAAGAAAGAGTACCCATTGTTTTCACCGGCGGCGGCAATCCCCTGCCCTTGTTTCCTTATTTCCAGGCAGGTGGAATAAAAGTAATTCCGGTTGTCCCCTCCCCAAGATTGGCAAAAAAAATGGAAGATAACGGCGCTGACGCAGTAGTTGTTGAAGGAATGGAGGCTGGCGGCCATATTGGAGAGAATACTACTTTTTGCCTGATACCCCAAACCAGATCTCTTTTGAAAACAATACCCTTAATTGCTGCAGGTGGAATATATGATAAAAAAACCGCGGCTGCTGCCCTACTTTTGGGTGCTGACGGGGTTCAAATGGGAACGCGTTTTTTAGCCAGCAAAGAGTGCCCTATTGATGAACAATATAAAAAAAGAATTGCTGACGCTTCTGCCGACGACGTAACTGTGGCTTTGCGCTTTACTGGGCATCCTTTAAGAATGATAAAAAACCAGCTCTCGGAAGAATGGCAAAAATTAGAAGAAAAGGGCGCTTTTCCGGAAGAAATAAAAGCTGAAAGGATAGTCAGTTCAAAGATTACTTCTGCTGATATTGAAAAAATACCTCTTTTGGCTGGATATTGCGCAGGGGGGATTTTTGATATCAAAACCTGCAAAGAAATAGTTGAAGAAATTGGAGAAGCCATCAATAAACTGGAATGCAACATATGAGAGATGGCGTATTCTCTTGGTTGAATAAATTATCTACAATTCCTTTGGTTAAATTTCTTTTTGTAAAAGAAATCAAAGGTTTAGAAAATATTCCCAAGAGAAATTTTATTTTAGCCTCAAACCATCAAAGCTATCTTGATTTATATATTGTTGGCGGACTATGTGTTCCGAAAAGATTTCACTTTATAGGACAGGTTGATAGTTGGAAAGGAATACCTGGTTTTTTTGTAAAATTATACTATTTAATGGCTGGAGTTATTCCTTTAGATCGCAATAGTGAAGATTCAAGAAAAAAAGCGATAGAAAAATCAACAGAGGTATTAAAAAAAGGAGAAATTTTAATAATGTATCCGGAAGGGAAAAGATCAAAGAATGGTGAACTTCAGGAAGGAAAATTAGGAATAGCTAAAATATTTCTGAAAACCGGGATCCCAATTTTGCCAGTTGGAATTAAAGGAACTTTTGCATTATTACCGCCTCATGGAAAATTAAAGATTAAAAAATTAGTTGTTGTTAATATCGGAAAACCTCTTTATTTTGAAAAAGAGTTTAAAGAGTCAAAAAATTTAAAAGAAGAGTCAGAAGAATATTTTAGAATTCTGAAAAAAATAACTAACGAAATCATGTTTAATATCACTGGATTAATACAACAATCATGAATAGGCTACTTTCTTATTTTTATCATATATGCTTCCGACGATTTTTTAATAAGCGTTTAATGAAAAAAGTTGTCGGTTTTGAAAATATACCGAAGTCAAATATGATTGTCGCTGCAAATCATCAGAGCCATATGGATCAGCTAATAACAGGCTATGTTTGTGTGCCAAAGCCTTACCATTATATCGGCCAGACTGATAAATACACAGGATTCACGAAATTAATTCTTTATTTTCTCTATTATATACACGGAGTAATCTTTATAAACAGAAAAAGCGAGAAATCAAGAAAAAAAGCGATAGAAAAATCAATTGAAGTTTTGAAAAAGGGAGCCAGTATTGTGATGTATCCTGAAGGGACAAGAAGCAGAACCGGTGAAATCCAAGAAGGAAAACCAGGAGTAGCTAAACTATTTTTAAGAACTGGGGTTCCTATTTTACCCGTAGGAATTAAAGGAACAGCTGAACTTATGCCGATTGGTCAAACTTACCCAAAAATAGAAAAGAAAATAGAATTAAACATTGGAAAACCTCTTTATTTTGAAAAAGAGTTAACTGAAGCTAAAAAACTTGACGAAGATTCACCCAGATACCAAGAAATTACCAAAGAAATAATGGATAGAGTCATGGAAGAAATTTCTCAATTAACAGGAAATAATAACAATAAGATAAATTCTTTAAATAACAAATAGGTTTTAAAAAATGGAGAATACGATTCAAAAAAAACGGAAATTTAATTTGAAACTCCGATACCTGGGAATAAGTTTATTTTTCTTATTTAACAAATATTTTGTCCTTCCGCTTTTCAGATTAATTTTTATAAAAAAAATTGAAGGGGAAACGAATATTCCCAAAGATACAAATTTCATAGTTGCCGCAAATCATATTGACGCTTTGGATCATTGGATGATTCTTTATTCTCTTAGAGATAAAATCGTTCAAATTAGATTTTTAGGAAAAATAGAAGGATTATTAGCAAAAAAGATTTTTTTAAAATCTTTTTTCTTTCTTTCCGGTACCGTATCTCTTAATTTAAAATCGAGGGATAGAGAAAAAAATATTTCAAAATTAATTGATTTATTGAATGATGGAAAAATTATTATTATTTATCCGGAAGGCGATACTAATGCAAAAGATGCTTTGTTGCGGGGAAAAACAGGAGTTGCTGAATTAAGCCTGGAAAGCGGGTTACCTGTTTTGCCATTTGGTTACTTAATGGGTAAAAGAAGAGTTATAAAAATCGGAAAGCCAATGTTTTTCCAAAAAGAAAAAGAAAGATATAAAATTTTTAAAAAGAACTTGAACGAAAACTCAGAAAATTATTATTTACTCTTAAGAGAAATGACTGATAAAATAATGAGGGAGATCTCCAAGCTTTGTAATAAAAGTTATCAGTATTAAAAATAGAAAATAAAAAAGCGAGGCTGAGGTCTCGCTTTTTTATTTTATTTTTAGAGTGTAAATTATCCTCTGTAAAGCTGTCATATTCGATAAAGCTGCAAAAATTATCAGTATATAAACCGTATAAGAAAATAGATTAAAATTAGCTAAAATCAAGGCTAAAAAAATCAAAATTATTCTTTCGGGCCTTTCCAAGATTCCCTTTTTTAATTCTTCATTAATAATTTCTTTTTCTTTAGCTGCAGCTTTGGAATAAGTGGTCATTAAAGCCCCGAATAAACAAAGCAAAATCCAAATTTCTGAAGAAAATAAAATTTTTGGCAGAGGTAAAAATAAAAACCCTAAAAGGATTATTCCCTCAACATAGCGGTCGCAAATAGTATCCAAATAAGCTCCAGTTTTCGTAGGTTTCCCTCTAACTTTTGCCACAGCGCCATCAATTAAATCTAAAACTGAAGCAATAATAAAAAATAAAAGAGCCAAAATTAGTTTTATTCTGATAAGAAATAAAAAAGAAAGAATTGCAAAGAAAAGAGAAATTAAAGTAAAAGAATTAGCTGAAATTCCAATTTTTGAAAAAATTTGTCCAAGCCAAAGCGAAACTTTTTCAAATTTTTTTCGGTTTTCTGATAACATAATTTTTAACTTTAGCTAAATTTCTTTTTATATGATCATTCAGTTTCTGGAAAAAATCAATCTTTTCAAAACAAATTTTAACATTCTTATTTTTTATTTCTTCAATAACTTTTTCAACTGAAAGATTTTCGCCCGGAATTTCTATGTAGGCCTTGCCTACAAAATTAACCGAATGGCTGTCAGAACCAGCGGTTATGGGAAGATTAAAGTCTTCAGCAAATTTAATAGCCTTTTTGTTGCTCGAATCAAGAAAAATCGAAGCATTCCATGCCTCAATAGCAACTCCTTTTTCTTTCAAAAAATCCTTAATTTTTTCAATTCCCCGAAAACCGAAAATCGGATCAAAAGGATGGGCAATAACCGGCAGTCCCCCTTCTTTTATTATAGCTTCTATCGTTTCTTCAGCCAGCAGACCATTTTGTATTCTTTTTTTGATATTCAAACCCAGAATATCGCCTTCCCTACTTTTCACCTCAATCCCAGAAATAATCAAAATGGATTTATTGACTACAATACCCATCACAGCTTCCGCGCCTCCTATTTCTTCATGATCAGTAATACAAATGCAGTCTATTTTTTTCTCAATAGCGGATTCAACGATTTCTTTCGGGGAAGAAAGCCCGTCAAAAGAAAAATTAGTATGTAAATGCAAGTCTGCCTTCATTTTCTTTACCCAGTTAGTCAACTTCGGCTAATTACACTAATTAAGGTTTTCTGCAAAGAAAACCTTGCCGAAGTTGTTCTAAAGGGTTAGATTTTACTGTCTGAAACTCTGAGCCAAAAGCCTATTCTGTTTCCCATCATATGCAAAAAAAAGCTTAAAACTAAAATCCAAACCCAAGCATAAATAGGAATTCTTTCAAAAAACAAATTTACCAATAAAAACGGTCCTAAAATATAGCCCAGCTGGTCAAAAGGAATCCAGGATTTTCCCGGTTCTATATTGCTCCTTCTCTTTAAAAAACTGAAAAATAAATCGCCCAAAAGCGCTCCAAATCCAATTAAAAAACCAAGAAAAAAAGTATTTATTTCTTGGTAGTTATAAAAACTTATACTTTGAAAAAAAGGAAACTTATACAGAAATTCCTGGAAAAAAGCAATTAGAATTCCAACAATTGTTCCTATAATCAATCCACGCCAAGTCTTATGGAAGCCAAAAATCGGAGATCCTCTATATTTTTTCCCTCCGTCTATTGGTTTTCCCAAGAATTCAAAAGCTTTAAATCTCTTAACAAACGGCGGAGCCATGTTGGCAAAATATGCCGGCAAGAAAAAATAAAGAGATTTCAAAATGAAAATCAGGTCCATAGGTAATATTAAATTATATCGCGTCACGCCCGAATATCAATATCGCCTTCGGCAATCGGGCTAACAACGCTCTTTAAAAACCCTCGGTTTTTAATCTTTTCCTACTCGGAAAGAACCGAAGGGTTCTTCCGACCCATTTCCAATATGGGGCTTTACTTCAATTCAACTTTTGCTCCAGCTGTTTCCAGTTTTTTCTTAATTTCTTCTGCCTCTTCTTTCTTGGCATTTTCCTTTATCATTTGAGGGCCAGTTGCAGCTGCGTCAACTAAATCTTTAGCTTCTTTCAATCCCTTACCGCTAATATCCCTGACTACTTTAATCACCTCAATCTTTTTATCTCCTACTCCAGCTAAAACAATATTGAAAATACTTTTCTCTTCAGTTTCAGCTCCAGCAGCGGCTCCAGCAGCAACAGGCGCGGCAACCGTTTGAGAAGCAGCTGAAACTCCGAATTTCTTCTCTAATATTTTAACTAATTCAGCCAAATTCAAAACAGTCATCTTTTCAATTTCCTCTACTATTTTTTTGAATTTATCCGGAATCTGAACTTCTTCTTTTTTTGTTTCTTCGACCATAATTACAATTAACAATAAACAATTAGCAAAGAACAATATTGTTCGTTGCTCGTTGTTTAATTGTTTTATTACTTTTTAATTTCGCTTAATATATAAACTATACTTCTTAAATTTCCATGCAAAACATTAACAAAGTTTGTAACTGGAGCTGATATGCTTCCCACTAATCTACCTAAAAGTTCATCTTTTGTGGGAAGTTGGGCTAAAGTTATCATCTCTTCAGCTTCCCTGAATTTGCCGTCAAAATATCCTCCCAATATCTTTAGATTTTTATTCTCTAAGGAAAACTGGTAAGCAATCTTGGCTGGAGAGATTTCATCAGAAAAACCAAAAACTGCAGCAATCTCACCATTAATTTTTTTGGCGTCTATCTCTATTTTCTTTTCCTTTAAAGCTAAATTTAATAATGTTTTCTTTGAAACTTTTAATTGCGAGTCTGTCTTCTTTAGTCTTTTTTTCAAATCAGAAAGTTCCTTGACTTTTAAACCTCTAAGGTCAACAAAGAAAAAGATTTTTTGCTTTTCAATCTTTTCCTTTAAATCGTCTACAATTTTTTTCTTTTGTGATTTGTTTTGTGGCATACCCCGTTAGAAGTTTGTCAATTCTGTAATCTGTGTTTAATTAAGAATAGACAAACTTTTATATTATTACCCCGTTAATTAGTGACATAAAAATTTTCTTAGAAAAATTTTATGCCTAAGACTTCTAACGGGGCATACTTCGTTTTTATTTAATAAAAAATGTCTGCAACCGCAGACAAAGTAAAAACTTAAAATAACGTTTTACCTCGAGGGGACTTATTTTGTTGCCCCTTGTCTACGGCAAGTTGTATTTAAAGTATAACTTTCTCTTATTTCAATGTCAAGCCCTGTAGTGAAAATTCGACTCGCGATGCGATATTAGGTTTTTTCAAAGAAAAACCTTGTCGAATTTCTACTCCAGAGTCAATACCCCTACCAATTTTATACCAAATTCTTCAGCAGCATCTGGTCCGTTAGCTGTAATAATCTTTCCATCAATGACTACTTCTTCTGGGATATAAATTGCTCCATTTTCTTTTAAAATTTTAATCGGCCCCCTGTCTAACGCTGAACTCCAAACCGTTGCTTTCTTTCCTTTTAAAACTCCGGCTTTGGCTAGAATTACAGGTGAGATACAAATTGATCCTAAAACCTTATTTTGTAAAACTGTTTCTTTTATTATATTGTAGGACTTCTCATCATCCAGTTCTTTTAAAGCTCCGGGACCTCCAATAAATACAATTGCATCAAAATCAACTAGTTCTAATTCTTCCAAAGTTAGATATATGTCAACATCTCCGCCATCAGCGCCCAAAGCCTTGCCCTTTTGAATACTTACAGGAGTTATTTTTGCTCCTGCTCTTTCCAGAATTTCTTTTGGCACAAAATATTCAGCATCCCTGAAATCCTTAAAAGCTAGGATTATAGCAACTTTTTTATTTGTTAAAGTTTGCTGCATATTTTTTATTTTAAATATTTTTCTTTTGCAATATTATGTTCTTCCAATGTTTTGCTAAAAATAGTCTCTCCTTCTGGTGTTGATAAATAATACCAATAGTCGCTACTTTCAGGATAGATCGCGGCGATTATACTTTCAAGGCCGGGGTTAGAAATCGGTCCCAATGGAAGGCCTCTGTATTTATAGGTGTTATAGGGAGAATCAATTTTTGTTTCTTCTATTGAAATATCAATTCCTTTTTTACCAGTAATATAGCTAATCGTCGCATCTACTTGTAAAGGAATATTGTTTTCTAATCTTTTCCATAAGATCCCAGAAACTATTTTTTTATCTTCCAAAGCTTTAACTTCTTTTTCTATCATGGAAGCCATAGTAATTATTTCAAAAATTGTTTTTCCTTGCCGATCAACCTCTTCCTTCATCTCTTTTTTCATTTTATTATCAAAATTCTCCAGCATTATTTTAATAATCTCTTCAGCGCTTATTTTATTAATAAACTGATAAGTATCAGGGAATAAAAAACCTTCAAGATTCGCTTCATCTGGGACACTTTCTAAAAATTTAAATTCTTGTTTAAAAATTTTTGATTTTTGATTTTTGATTTTTGATTTTTCAATAAATCCTTTTTCAAACAACCTTCCTTCAATTTCATCTATCGTAAATCCTTCTGGAAAAGTTATTGCTATTTTTATCACATCTCCGGAAATAAATTTATAAGTAATCTCTGGGATTGCCATTGAGGATGAAAGTAGATATTCTCCTGCCTGTAGTTTTCCTGAAGTGCCTTTAAAAATATTGTAAACCCTAAATAAAGTTCCGACTTTAACTAAACCAACGTTTTCTAAGTTAGTAGCTATTTCTCTCCCGCCTTCTCCTTTTTTGATAGTGAAAATAATCTCCTTTTTTGAACTCTTATTCTTTGGTAAATAAATTCCCTGCCAAATGTATATACCGGCCAAGATAATAATCAGAAAAATTAAAAAATATCTGATAATTTTTTTATTGTAGCTCATAATCATTTTTCTTTAATTACGAGAGGGACAAATACAAAACCGGGATACTCAATTTCTTCAAACTCCTGCTCGCTTTTTCTGTTAAAAAACCAGATAGAGCTGCCAATCGGAGTGACAATTTTCCCTCCAATTTTTATTTGTTTCTTCCAGGCCCTGGGAATTTTTTCTGCGCTGGCCGAGGCTAAAATTTTATCAAAAGGAGCTTCTCCTGGATAACCTTTTGAACCATCGCCGTAAAAAAATCTTACTCTGCCTTCTTTGATAAAATCATATTTTCTTACGTTTTCTTCGCCAAACTTTTTTAATTCACGGATAACTTCAACCGCAATAACTCGCCCCTTTTGACCCACTATTTCAGCCAAAAGTGCTGATGTCCACCCTGAACCTGATCCTATATCCAAAATTTTTTCCCCTGGTTTTGGATCCAGTAACTCGAGCATAAAGGCAACAACTAATGGCTGTGAAATCGTCTGGCCAAAACCTATTGGCAAAGCTTCGTTTAAATCAGCTAAATTTTTTATGTCTTCTGGCACAAAATCAACTCTTTGAATTTTTCTAAAAGCTTCAATTATCCTTTCAGTTTTAAGCCAACCATCTTTTATTAATGAATCAATTAAAATCATGTTATTGCTAATTATTATTTATTAATTGTTTACTCATATCTTAAGGCGTCAACTGGTTTCAATTTTGATGCTCCCCTTGCAGGAAGAAAACCCGAAAGACAACCTATTAAAAATGAAAATCCCAATCCAAAAATTACTAAAGAAAAAGAAATAGACGATTTCAGAAAATAAATTGAACTATTTCTGGTAGAAAATTCTATTAATTTTGATAACCCTAATCCTAACACCACTCCTCCCACTCCTCCTATTAAACCGATAATCCCGGACTCAATTAAAAATATGGTTGTAATAGTAGAATTTTTGGCTCCTACTGCTTTTAAAATTCCTATTTCTCTTGTTCTTTCATGCACTGAAGTATACATCGTGTTCATTATTCCTATTCCACCAACAATTATTGCGATACTTGCAAAACCTACGACTGCCACCTGGATCACGCCCATTACATTCCCGACAATTGCAGAAACTTCTTCATTGGTCAAAACGGAAAAAGAACGCTCCGTATCCCCTACTCTTCTTTTACTCACTTTGGAAAGGTTGTCTTCTATATTCTTTGCAACCTCCACTGGAGAAAATCCACTTTTGACTTTAGCCACAGCTTCGGGCGCTCCTTTTTTCTCTCCGGTAATTTGTTCATATAAATCTAATCCCAAAAAAACCATTGAATCATCCTGCCTGCTCCCTCGAGATTTCAAAATTCCCACTATATCAAATTGTATCCCCCCAATTTTAGCCTGAGTGCCTATTTTAAGCTCGGGAAAAATATCTTTTGGCACTAAACTGCCAACCACAATCTCTCTTTTCCCAACAATGGGCCAATCGCCCTCGGACAAAGAAAAACCCAGATCTTCTCTTAAAATTTTCAAAGAATTTTTTATATCAACTCCATAGATAATAACGTTCTTGCTTTCTCCTTGATATTTCATTACTTCACCTTTATAAACCATAGGAACTACTGCTTCTACTCCTTCGGTTTTTTCTATAGCTTTTAACTCTTCATCGGTCAATTTCATTCCACCTAACATAGTAGTCATCATATCGTTAATATTGCCTGGGATGATCATAAGAATGTCTTTTCCTATCGTATTTAAGTGCTTAAGAACAGTTTGTTTCAAACCTTCACTCAAAGAAAGCAAGGACATAATTAAAAAAATACCTATAACAATACCCAAAATTGTCAACCAGCTTCTCAAGGGTCTTGTCCTAAGATTTTTTGTTGCTATTTTAAAATATTCTTTTATCATTACCCCCTACGAATTACGAATCTCTACGAATATACGAATAATTCGTTAATTCGTATAAAATTCGTTATTCGTTGATAATTATTTCTCCCATAAAACTTTTTCAGTAATTAAATGGTTAGATACCAACTGGCCGTCTTTGATATTAACAATCTGCTCACTATAATCTGCAATAGTAGGATCGTGAGTAACGACTATCATCGTTTTTTGCTCCTTTTCATGAAGTTTGATTAAAGTCTCCATAATTTTTTGCCCTGTTGTTGAATCTAAGTTGCCAGTTGGTTCATCAGCAACTATTACTTCCGGATTATTAGAAAGCGACCTAGCTATAGCAATTCTTTGTTGCTCACCTCCGGATAGTTCAAACGGCCTATGCGTCATCCTTTCTTTTAGTCCAACAGATTCCAAAAGAAACTCAGCCCTATTTTTTCTTTCTATCTCCGATGTTCCTTGAAAAACCATAGGTATCATCACATTCTCAAGCGCAGTCAAATTTTGCAATAAATTAAACTGCTGAAAAATAAAACCGATTTTTTTACCCCTGATTTGAGCTAATTCATCTTCAGATAAAAAAGACGTATCCTGATCTCTTAAAAATACTTTTCCTTCGGTTGGCGTGTCTAAAAGTCCAATAATATGCAAAAGAGTTGATTTGCCAGAACCTGAAGGGCCCAAAATTACTACAAAATTACCTGGAGCAATCTCCAGGCTTATTCCTTTTAGAATTTCTAACTCCACTTTTCCTAATTGGTATATTTTCCAGACATTTTCTAATTTAATTAACGGTTGCTCTATCATACCCGGTAGTAGAAATTCGACTAAAATTAATTTATTTTGCTGCCCGGCAGCAGTCGAATTTTCACTACCGGGCATAATAGTAACTAAAACATCTTAGAAAAAAGTGCTATCAATTTTAAAAACAGGAAAAGAACAAAAAAAGCAAAAACTGCCTGGGCCAAAAAAGCAAGAAAAGGACCCAAAACAAGTAAAATTCCAATAACTAATATAATAAAACAAATAATAGCTAAACTTGGCATAAAATTAACCAGTTCGGCATCAATCCTTTATAACTACTTCTTCTCCCTCGCTTAGACCAGATATAATTTCTACCATATCGTCGCTCCCTTTCAAACCAACCTCTATTTTTATTTCTTCAAAATATTTTCCTTTTGGAATTCGAACTATCGTTTCAACACCTTTTTGTTCTATGGCTGCTTCTGGAATAACCAATACATCGTTTTTTGAAAAGGCTTTAATGAGAACATCAGCTGTCATTCCTTGCTTAATTCCTTCTGGATAATCCTGAAAATCAATCGAAGCTTCATAGTAAACAACTCCTTCGACTAATTTTTCAGCCGGATCAATGAAGATTAACTTTCCTTTTAAAATCTTATCTGGAAAAGCAGTTAAGGTAATATCGACTTCATTGCCAATGCTTAATTTTACGATATCTTCTTCATAAATATCTACTTTAATTTTAAAAGGATTGGCTGGCAAAAGAGAAACTACTAACTGACCTGGCTGGACTATCTCACCTTCTTTCATTTCAATTCCAGTTATCTGACCATTGGTAGGACTCTTCAATAATGAATCTTGAATTTGATTCCGCAAAAGAGCAACTTTTGCTTCTGCTTCTTTTATTTTAGCCTGATATAATCCTTCTTGACTCTCTTTAAGCTGGTTTTCAATTTCAGAAACTTTAGATGTTGCAGTATTAATATTCGCCGTATTATTAATCTTAATTGTTGAAATATTTTGTTGAGAGCTCATGATATTACTATTGGCAGTATTAACATTTAATTTTTGAGTATCTAAAGAGACTCTATCAGTACTTGAAACAATATCTTTATAAGCGCCGGTTTCTGCAACGTCTCTAATTATTTCTAAAGCATCTTTCGTATTAATAAGAGCTTCCTCAACTTTCAAAAAAGCAGTATCAATATCTTCGTTTTTTAAGGTCTTTTTAGCATTATCAATGTAAAGTTTTGTCTGATCAAGATTTCTGCTAATCTTATCCTTATTATCTGCAACAGTTATGCTTTCCAGATCACCTCTTTCAAAGTAAGTTCGTTTTATTAAACTAACGGTAGTATAAGCGTTATAAATTTTTAAATAGGCGTCATCTAAAGCATTAAGAGCATCCTGATAACTATTCGCTAAATCTTCTTCTGCTAAGGCTTGCGCGTCCTTCAAGCTCTGTTGGGCTTCTATAAAGGAGAGCTCAGCATTAGCCTTTTCCGCTTGGATAATACGAAAAACTGCTTCTGCTTCTTCTAATTGAAGGGAGAGTTTATTGGTATCAAGTTTAACTAAATTCTGTTTGTTTTCTACGATGTCTCCAATACTAACATATATTTTTTCGATTTTACCAATATTTTCAAAAGCTAACTTTATCTCTTCTCCCTTTTCTACTGTTCCGCTTTCTGAAACTTCTTGGGAAATTGTAGCGCGGGAAACCTTAACTAAAGTAAAGCCGGGTTTTTCTTTTCGTAGGAAAACCATATAAACTCCAAAAAGTATCAAAAAAACTGTAATTATTATTATAAAAATTGTTTTTTTATTCATATTTTTAGGGCTTTTTCTAATATTATATTAATTTTTTATAAAAAACAAGCGTTCTTTTGGACTTGAAACAAAAAAAAGAGTTTTCCATAACGATCATTGAGTAAGTTCAGAATGAGTTGTATAATAAGATAATATCCCCTTTTTGGTCGCAAAGGGCAACTAAAATATAATAAAAAATGACTGACTTTATCTCTTATTTTACTACTTGGTACATGCAGGTTATTGTGAGTTTAATTGCTATTGATGTTTTACTGGGTATTCTTGCTGCTTTGTTTAAAAAAGACTTTGTTTTCAATAAGCTGGCTGATTTTGCGAAAGGAGCTGTACCTCATTTTGTTTTTGGTTTTGTAATCATTGAAATAGTTGGTGACGCTTTTCCAAGCTTAGATTATATCGTAGGAATCTCTTTTGTGTTGATAGTTGTTGTCTTGGTAGCCTCAATTTTCAGAAATTTATCTAAACTAGGACTACCAGTACCAAACGGACTAAAGAAATAGAATCTTGAGAAACAAAAACTTCTTAAAAAGAAGTTGAAATTTTCTGAAAATGCGTGCCCGCGGGCGCGCATTTTCTATTTTTTAATTAAAATTTTCCTCCAATCCTCATCTAAGTAAAGATCTTGGATAATCAAGCCGCCACAAATTCCAAAAAATAATTGAGGTAAAAAGGGAAATAAATTATAGAAAGAGGCTAAAATCATAATTATCAGAGATGCTATCCAATGATGGATATGAACTCTGTATTTTCCAATATTTATGAAGATAGATTTAATTCTTTGGTAACCGTCGTATTTACCGGCAAAAAATTTCCCGCAAAAATAACCGATAATTATTCCAAAATAAATCTCGAGCGAGATTAAAGCTATAGGAATGGCAAGAAAATATTTTTTATTTATTCGTAATTTCATAATCTCTTATTTATTATAACATATTTTACATTCTACCATTCATTAGCAGGGGCAGAGGGAATCGAACCCCCATCCACGCTTTTGGAGAGCGTTATTTTG
>CAYHAF010000002.1:19324-37378 GCA_964354555.1 uncultured Candidatus Saccharibacteria bacterium | reverse complement strand
CCAGGATAAGCCAAGCTTATATCCCCCGGAATAGCTGTCTTTAAAGTAGGCTGAACTAAATTATTTTTTTGAATTCTGCTTTCGGTGCTTCTTCTTCCGCGTCTCAGGTCTTTTAATCTTTGTAAAATAACATTTTCTCCTCCAAGCTTTGTCGTTAATCTCGCCAAATCCCTTCCCCATTCGTTTGGCTGTTTAAATGGTTCTGTAAATTTATAATGGCCAAGCAGAGCAAAATTAGTATTAGTGGTTTTTTCTTTGGCTTTACTATGACCGTTAACAAGAAAAAAATCGCCGTAATTTTCTCTGATTACCCAACCATTAGGACAGGTACAAAACGTCCTTAAGTAATCGTCATGTTTCTTTGTAGTTACCCTTAGCTTAGGATCATATAAAACTGAGGTAACTTCTTCCATTATTGAAGCTGGAACTTCTACTCTTACCCCCATATCAATTGCCTTTTCTCCATCATTTAAGGCAAATTTGTACTGTTCCGACCATCTCTCTAAAAATTTTGCTCCCTCTCTACCAACAGCGATAATTAAAAATTCATATTGGTGTTCCTGGCCTTTTTTAGTTCTTATATGTTTTGTCTTCGGACTTATATCTAAAACTGTTTCCTCCGTGAAAATCTCAACTCCTTTTTGCTTTAATTGACTTTCTATGTTTTTTATTACTTTAGGCAGTTCATCGCTTCCAACATGTTTTTGTCTCAAAGGAACTAATTCAATTCCGGCCTTATTTGCCCTTCTGACAAGCTGACTAATCTTATCCCTATCTTCCCCGTATAATCTTTGAGAAGATCCACATTCTGAAAATATATTATCCACTTCAACCATTTTTTGGCTCAAATATTTATTGTCTAAAAAACTAAAGTCTCCGCCTACACTATAGCTAGATATATAATCAGGATGAACAAAATTCAATTTTCCATCAGATAAACCTCCAGCTCCGCCTATACCAGAGGTTATATTACAGGGCGAACATTTATAGCAGCGCGTTTCATGAGAATTACTAGGACAGACTCTTTTTTCAATCTCTCGCCCCATTTCAAAAATAGCAACTTTGAATTTACCGGCTAATTTATGAGCAGCAAAAAGACCTGCTGGTCCTGCTCCGATTATGATAACATCATATTTCATAAATTTTGATGTTCAAAACATCTTAATTATACCAAATTTCAAAATAAAAAAACAAGCCCGGATAGAATAATTTCGGCTCGCTTCGCGAAATTACCCATCTTTTCCGTAGAAAAGACGGGTTGCCGAAATTTCTCTACCGGGCAAGCCCGCTTAAATTTGCAAGGCAAAATATTGGCGGGCAAAAGGCAAATTGAATTGCCGTGTGATATTAAATTATTTGGAAAGAGCTTCTCTTGGGAAAAAAGGAGGGAAGAGGAAGAATTGATCGAAAATCACTTGAATCACTTGTTGGAACTTACGTCCGGCTCTGACTCTAGGAATAGTCCGAAGTCTCGCTTTTGAACCGTCGTCGTTGGAGAAACCACTAACGAAGGATACTTTCTCTGCGTCCTCTTGTCTATCACTGCTATTTGTTGTGCGGGCTTTATTATTTTCCGGATGAAAATCGTTCTTTCAGGGTCAACTTCTATGTCGGCTTTCGTTTTTGCGCTTCTATTTTTGCCATCATCAGCCATGCTTTTTTGCTCCTCTTTAAGATGTTGGCTAAAATAACCAACATCTTAGATTATAGCAGATAAACTTATATATAGCAAGCTTAAGTTTTCTTTTTTACTACTTTTTGAAATTTAGTATATAAAAGAGAATTTTCTTTTACATTTTCAGCTACCAAGGTTCTTGGACCAATTCTGGAATTCTCTCCGATAAAAACTCCGGGCATAAAAGAGCAATGAATTCCAGTTCTGACATTTTTGCCCATTACGCAGCCAAAAGACTTTAAACCGGTATTAACCTTCTTATTTTTTACAATCGATTTAATTTCTCCCCGATCAACCCTGACATTAGCAGTGATCGTTCCCGCACCCATTAAACAATTTTTTCCGAAAATTGAATCACCGAAAAAACCAGAGTGGACTTGGCAACTTTCCTGAAAAATTGAGCGAGTCACTTCGGCATTAGCTCCGATTAAATTATTATCTTCTAAATTGGTATAGTCGCGCAGAATTGCATTGTTTCCAATAATGCAGTTATTTCCTATGTAACAAGGCCCCTTAATTACTGCTCCTTCAAAAATTCTTGTTCCTGCTCCAATATAGACCCTACCCTTAATTATTACATCTTTAGAAATTCTTGCCCCGTAGGCCCGTCTAAATTTCGAAGAAACTTTGGCGGGTCCTTCGGGGTTTCTTTTCAGAAAGTTATCAAAAATATATTTTTTAATTTCAAATAAATCCCAGGGGTATTTTAAGGCAAAGGTATCTTTTTTTATATTAACCATTCTTATGTCTTCTTTTTTGGCATAATTCAAAAGCGCTTCTTCCAAGGAATAAGGATAGATTGGAACTTTCTTTAAATATTTTAAAAATTCTTTGGGTAAAAAATAGACTCCTGTTATCTTCAGGTTGGAAAATTCTTTGCCTGATTTTGGTTGTTCAACTATATCCAAAACTTTGTCGCCTTTTAATTTTAAAATCCCGAAAAGCCATGGGGTTTTTGTCGGACCGGCTGAAATTATTAATTTAGGTTTGTTATTAAATATATTTAATTTTATAAACTTTTCCAGAATTGGTTTTACATAACATCTGGCGTCTATCCTTTCAGAATTAAAAACAAAAAATTGGTCTTTTGCCAATTTTTCAATTCTTAAAATTGCCTCACCAGATCCTAAAGGTCTTGGCTGAATTATATAATTAATCCCTTTTACTCCATATTTTTTAAGTTCTTTTTCAATATCTCTCTTTTTTCCCTGAATAACTATTATTTCTTTTATTCCCTCTTTTTTTAAGGCCTCAATTAAATACAAAATCAATGGTTTTCCCATTATTTTGATCAAGCTTTTGTGGCCATAATTTAAAGGCCAGAATCTCGAAGATTCGCCGGCTGCTAAAATTACTGCTTGCATGATGATTAGATTAAATTCTCTTTTCCAAAATTTCCTTAATTTTATCTCCGATATTTGGAATAGTTGTCACTCCTTGATTTACCTCCTGATCAAAAGCTGGTTTCTCAATTTTATAAAAAACACCGATAGCAATTTTACCGCCGTTATTATAGTCCCATTCCCACATTCTTTTTATAGCATCCTCTTTTGAGGAAAAATCATTGTCTTTTAATTCATAAACTCTTTTATTGTAGTCTTCATAAGTATTAAACCAGGCAACGCAGGGATCAAGAATATCAATAAAAGAAAAACCTTTGTGTTCCACTGCCTGAACTATCAAATTTGTTAAGTGATCAATCTTTGCCGCATATCCTCTGGCAATAAAAGTGGCGCCGGAAGCCAGCATCAATTCCAAAGGATTAAAAGCGCTTTCCTGGCTGCCTTCTGGCGTTGATCTGCCTTTGAATCCTCTGGGACTGGTGGCAGAATACTGGCCGGTAGTCAAAGCAAAGTTCCTGTTATTATGAATCATCATTGTTAAATCTATATTCCTCTTTGCTGCATAAACTAAATGGGAAATTCCTTCATTATAAGAATCGCCGTCTCCGGAACAAGTTAGGACTTTTAGATTCGGATTTCCGATTTTTATCCCAACAGCTGCTGCCAAGGCTCTGCCATGCAAGCCATAAAAAGTGTTGATATTAATGTAGTCAACGATTTTGGCATGGCAACCAATGCCAGTTGTTAAAACAAAATTTTCTTTTTTTACTCCTTTTTGTTCCAAGATAGAAATGGCGTTTTTAATCGCCTGCAAAATCCCGAAGTTTCCGCAACCGGGGCACCAAGTGTTTTTAGTTGGTAAATCTAAGTTAGTTTTGTTCATTTTATTGGTTTTTAAATATTAATACCTTGCCAAGAAACTCTAGGTCTTCGGGCCGGAGAGGTTCAATTTTTTAATTAATTCTTCTCTTAATTCTTCAATAAAGAACGGCCGACCCGTATACTTTAATATTGGACTTTCTAATTTTATTCCTCGGCAACCTAAAAATTGAGCTAATTGAGCGCTGGCATTAGTCTCAATTGTAAATATTTTTTTCACTCCTAATAATGCTTTTTTCATTTGTTCTTCAGGAAATGGCTGGAAAATCAAGGGCTGGATAACTCTTAAACCCAATTCTTTTCCTAATTCCGCAGCTATTCCTTTATTGGATCCAAAAACAATAATTGCTTTTTCAGAATTTTGATCACCAAAAATATTTACTGCTTTAAAACCCTCAACTTCTCTCGCAAGACCAATGACTTTTCTTTGCCTTTTTTCCTGCATTCTTTTAATCTGTCCCTCATCTTCCTCAGCCGTTATACCAGACTCATCGTGTTCGTAACTCGTAGCTTTAACTATTGCTCCCGCTTCGCCTGGAAAAGCCAGAGGAGATATGCCATCATTTGTATCTAAATATCTTTTGTACTCTCCTTTTTTATTCCAAAATTTCACATCTCTTTT
Organism: uncultured Candidatus Saccharibacteria bacterium; assembly: GCA_964354555.1. Taxonomy (GTDB): domain Bacteria; phylum Patescibacteriota; class Minisyncoccia; order Minisyncoccales; family JAHCRE01; genus CAYHAF01. Next base: position 32,859 of record CAYHAF010000002.1, on the reverse strand, counting down.
CTCTGTTTTTTCTAAAATTGATTCATCTAAATTAAATGTGTCTTCGCTGATTTCTTTATCAATCAAAACAATGGCTGGTAATTGGTATTTCCAAGCCATATTCATTGCTAATTCAGTCAAATAAAAAGCTTCTTCAGCGTCTCCTGGAGCAACCACAAATCTGAAAAAATCACCATGGCCGGCTGACAAGACAAAAAGTAAATCTCCTTGAGAAGTATAAGTTGGCAAACCAGTTGCCGGGCCAGGCCTTTGGCTTTCAACAACTACTATTGGGCTCTCGCTTTGTCCAGCTAAACTAAGACCTTCGACCATTAGAGCAAATCCGCCGCCAGAACTGCCCACCATTGCTCTTTTGCCTGAATAAGCTGTGCCTATTGCGGCATTGATTACTTCAATTTCGTTTTCTGGCTGGAAAACAACAATATTATTTAAATCTTTTTTAACTCCGGCTAAATAATGAAGAATTGAACTGGCAGGAGTCATTGGGTAAGAGATATAAGCTTCAAGCCCGGCTCTTAGAGCGCCCAGAGCCACTGCTTCGTTCCCGGTTATTAATGGTAATGGTTTTTGATTTAATTTTTCTATTCTTTTGTGAGTCTCTGCTTTTTCATAACCAGCTTTGGCGATTTTTAAATTTAATTCCGCTTTTTCTCCAAATTCTCTTTTTAACAAATCCTCTATCGCCTGCCATTCAATACCCAAAGCTTTCCCTAAAGCTCCCAAAAGAGAAGAGTTTTTCATTATTGGTTTTCCGCCAAGTTGAGTAGTTATTGTTAGAGCGGCAATACCAATACCTTTTTCGTCTTTGATTTGATCCGAATTAAAAATAATTAATCCATCTTTTTTTAATCTTCCTTTGTGTCTCTGGAGAGTATCCTGGTTTAAAGCGATTAAGTAATCAATTTCTTTTGTAGAAGCAGAAATTCGCTCTTGGGAAGCCCTAATTATAGAAAAATTATGGCCGCCAGTGATTAAAGACTGGTAATCTTCATAAATAAAAATTCGCCATCCGTATTGGTTTAAAAGCTTACCAATTAACTGGCCGGACATTCTTGTTCCTTCGCCAGCTGCTCCGCCGATTAAAATTGAGAATTCTTTTGACATAGTTTGAATTTAAAAATATTTAAACTTTTAATATTACGACCCACATAAACTTTCCCTCAATTAATTTTTCAATTTTGAATTTTGTTTTTTTAGCTATTTCTATTATTTCTTCTTCTGAAAAACGATGAGAGATTATAATTTTTTCTTTACCAACATGGAATGTTACGTCATTTGTTTTATCATCATACCAAATTCTTGGAAGTCTATGATATTTTTCTAGAATCGGATACCAAAGCAATTCTAAAGAACCGTATTCAATTAATGTGCCTATTTTAATTCTGCTGCCTAAATTTTTTTTGATTTTAACCTGTGGAGGTAAAAATATTTTGGCTTTTATATCCTCTGGTTTTTTATATAGGCAAAGGATTAACCTGTCTTTCTTTTTCATTAAGTTTCTTACGTTTTTCAGAATCTTTTCTCTTTGTTTTCCAGTAAAATTTCCAAGAGTATTAATTAAACAAAGATAGATTAAAGAAAGAGCTTCTTTTTTTACTAATTCTTTAAAAAATTTTAAGGAAAGCAGGTTATCTTTAATTAGACTTATCCTTGCATTATACTTTTTAGCAACTATTCTACAAATGTTGAGCATTTCCTGCGAATAATCTACTCCTATTATTCCTTTTATATTCTTTAATCTATTCAACCAAGATAATTCTCTTCCACCACCTATTCCAAGAGAAACTACTTTTATGTTCTTTCTCGAAATAATATAATCTTTAACATATTTCTCATCTATTATTCCTGAGGTTTTTTTAGAAACTTCTTTGTGATAAAGCTCTGTTGCTTTTTTATGCTTCCAGATAATTTCTTCTTTCGGCATATTTATTTTTTAATTCTTACATTTTTTACTCTTTCTCTGAAAAGCTTTACTGACGGTACTTCGATTGGATCAAAAACCCAATTACCTCCTAATTCTACGGGAGTAAAACTCCAGCCCTTACGCATCCAGCCTTCTTTTGCAACCTCATCAAAAAAGCTCACAAAATCATCTTGCGAGGGAGCGCTGATGATTAAAAGAACATCCCATTCTGTCCCTTGTAAACAATATGCTTGTTTTATTATCCTTATTCCCATTTCTTTTTCTTTCTTTTTAAGTCTCTCTAAATAATTCTCTATTCGCCAACCAGTCGGAAATTTTATTTCTTTGCTTATAATTGGCGGAACAATACTGGCTTTTATAAGCATAATGTAGTAACTGTCCCAAATTTTCATTGGATCAACAACCGAAATTTTGTCTTGCAATAAAATCTTTTTCGTTCTTAAAACATTAATCTTTTTTTTCAGCTCCTTAACAGAAATTTTTAGTTTTTTTGAAAAATTAGTTATTTCGTCTTGAGTAAATTTTCTTTCTTTTGTTAAAATATTTAAAAGCTCAACGTCTTTTTCGTCTAATTCGTTTTCAATTGCTTTTCTCCAAATTTTTGGCATAAATTTTTTTATTATTTTATTTAATTTATAAAAATTACTCGACTGTAACACTTTTAGCTAAATTCCGAGGCTTATCGACATCGCAACCCCGCAGTACCCCGGCATAATAAGCAAATAACTGAAGAGGTATTACGCTTAAAATTGGAGTTAACATTTCTAAAGTTTTTGGAATATAAATAACATCGTCAACTAATTCTTTTATCTTTTCATTTCCTTTAGTTGTTAAAGCTATAACCTTTCCTTTTCTGGCTTTGATTTCTTCAATGTTGGATATCATTTTATCATAAACTGAGTCTTCCGGACATATAGCAAGAGTTGGAAAATTCTCGTTAATCAAAGCGATCGGGCCGTGTTTCATTTCTCCTGCGCCGTAACCCTCTGAGTGGATATAGGATATTTCTTTTAATTTTAAAGCTCCTTCCAAAGCAATCGGAAAATTATATTTCCTGCCGAGAAATAAAAAATTATTGTAATCTTTGTATTTTTTGGCTAATTTTTCAATATTCGTGGCTGTTTTTAAAACCTCTTTTACTAAATTAGGAATCAATGAAATTTCTTTTGTAATTCTCTGGCCCATTACCAAAGATAATTCTCTTTGTCTTCCTAAAAGCAAAGTCCATAGAGCTAAAACTTCAAGCTGGGAAGTAAAAGCCTTGGTTGAAGCAACCCCAATTTCCGGGCCGGCGTGATTATAAACTCCGGCATCAGTTTCCCTGGCAATAGTTGAACCGACGCTATTCACAATTCCCAAAGTCAAAATTCCTTTTTCTTTCGCCTCTTTGATGGCTGCTAAAGTATCGGCAGTTTCCCCTGATTGGGAAATTGCCAGAACCGCTGTGTCTTTATTTAAAACTGGTTTTTTATAGCGGAATTCAGAAGCCACTTCCACTTCAACCGGAATGCCAGCATACTCTTCTACCATATATTCCCCGACTAAACCTGCATGATAGGCGGTACCGCAAGCAACTATAATAAATCTTTTTATGTCCCTTAATTTCTCTTTTACGCTTTCCAAACCACCAAGTTTTGCCATTCCTTCTTCTAAAATCAATCTTCCTCTTTGAGAGTCTTTTAAGCTTTCTGACTGTTCCATTATTTCTTTTAACATAAAATGGGGATAACCTCCTTTTTGAGCCTCCTCAATTGTCCAGTCTAATAAAACCTCTTCTTTTTCTTTTAATTTTTTATCAAGATCAAAAATGGAAAAGTCATCTGCTTTTATAACTGCAATTTCTCCATCGTCTAAAAAAATAACTTTTTTGGAATAGGAAATCAAAGCAGCCGGATCAGAAGCAATAATTCCTCCCTGGCCGTTAAAAGCCAGGGCTAAAGGACTGAAATTTCTGGCTGCTACAATTTTATTAGGGTCTTTTTTAGAAATTATAACCAAACCATAAGTACCCCTCACCAATCTCAAGCTTTTCCTTACTGCTTCTTCTAAATTGCCTTCAAAAAATTTCTCTATTAAGTGGCATAGAACCTCAGTATCGGTTTCTGAAGTAAATTTATGACCCTCATTGATTAATCCTTTTTTCAATTCCCTATAATTTTCAATAATGCCATTGTGAACCAAAAAAATATTCTTTTGGCAATCAAAATGAGGATGGGCGTTCTCATTTGTCACTCCGCCATGAGTTGCCCATCTGGTATGAAAAATTGAGGGATTTCCTGAAAGATTCATTTTCGATTCTTCTATCTTTTTTTCTAAGTTTTCTATTCTGCCAGCAGATTTAATATAAAAAATTTCTTTTTTGTCTTGATTAAAAAAAGCCAAGCCCGCCGAGTCGTAACCTCGGTATTCTAATCTTTTTAGTGCTTCCAAACCCAGTTTCAAGTCATTATTTTTCCCGATATAACCGACAATACCGCACATAATGTGATTTATCATTTTATCTTTTATTTCCAAAAAAATAAACCCCCTGGCGGCCACGGCCGCCAGGGGGTAAAATACTCCTCCAAAATTACTTTCCTAAAACTTTAACTAATTTTGGAATAATTTGTTTTTTTCTTGAAATTACTCCGGGTAGATAAATAATATTTTCTTTTTCTTTTTTGCCAAAAGCTTTTTCGGCAACCTTCCTTTCCTCTTCACCAATCACAATTAGATTACACTCTTTCTTAAAAATATCCAGTGTTCCAAAATAAATCAAATCACACTTTCTTTGTTTTTTTATTTTTTTAAGCCTTTCAATAATCTTTGTCTTTTTTTCCAATATCCCTTGAGGGCTTGGCGTCTCCCAAACTGCTATTCCCACTATTGCCTTCCCCAATTTGAATTCTTTGTAATCTTTATTCAATAAGTCTTTCAAATTAATCCCGGAAACGTCAAATCTTGCCTTAAACATCTCCTGAGTGAGTTTATTGATGTTTTCTCCAGAAATTTTCTCTAATTCTTTGGCTATCTTTTTATCTTCGTCTGTAGTAGTTGGAGATATAAATTTCAAAGTGTCAGAAATTATCCCAGCCAAAAGCAAAGCTGCCTGCTTTTTATTAATAGTGAGGCCTTTTTCTTTAAAAAGTTTAAAAACTAAAGTAGAAGTTGAACCCAGAGGTTCTGTTCTGGAAAATATTGGAAAAACTGTTTCTATCCCGCCCAAACGATGGTGATCCAAAATTCCGACAATTTCAGCTTTTTCCATTCCTTTTCCGCCGTGCTCAATCTCATTATGGTCTATTAGAAATATTTTCTTACCAGAAACATTTTTTATTAAACTTGGTGCTTTTTCTTTAAAGTAATTCAAAATATAGGCCGTTTCTTTATTTACTTCCCCTATCCGGCAAGCCATAACTTCTTGACTGCTTCTTTTTAAAAAACCTTTCATTACCAATGACGAAACTATTGAATCTGTATCAGGATTTTTATGCGAAACTAAATAAATCATATTTTATATCACTATATTAATTAATTTTCCTGAGACAAAAATTACTTTTTTAACTTTTTCTTTGTATATCCAATTTTTAATTTTCCCCCGGGAAAGCGCCAACTCCTTGGCTTTTTCCTCAAAAATATCAGCTTCAACCTCCATTCTGTCTCTTGTTTTCCCGTTAACTTGGATTATAAGAGTTATCGTTTCTTCTTTTGCTAATTGCGAATCATACTTTGGCCAGGGTTGGCTGTGAACACTAGATTTAAGATTATAGTTTTTAGATGTTAGTTGTTGATAGAGTTCTTCAGAAATATGGGGTGCAAAAGGAGCAAGAAGTAAAATCAAATTTTTTAAGTGCCAAACTCCATAATTTTTATTCTGAAAACTATTAACCAGAATCATTAAAGCGGAAACCGCCGTATTAAATCTTAAATTTAAAATATCGTCAGTTACTTTTTTAATTGTTTTATGAACTAATCTTTCCAATTCTTTGTCTTCTTTTGCCGAAATAATTTCTCTTTGGATATCAAATAATCTCCAGACTTTATCTAAGAATCTTCTTGTGCCGACTATTCCTTTTATATCCCAAGTTATAGCATCATCAAACGGCCCCATAAACATTTCATATAATCTGAATGCATCGGCTCCGTATTTTTCTACTAAATCGTCAGGTGAAATTACATTACCCCTTGATTTTGACATTTTCTGGCCATCTGGAGCCAAAATCAAACCTTGGTTTCTCAATTTCAAAAATGGTTCCTTAAATTTTATTAATCCGGCGTCATACAAAACTTTTATCCAAAATCTGGAATAAAGTAAGTGCAAGACCGCGTGTTCGGATCCGCCGACATAAAGATCTACTGGCAACCAATAATTTATTTTTCTGGATTCAAAAGGTTTTTCTTGATTCAAGGAGTCCGGATATCTTAAAAAATACCAGCAAGAGCCAGCCCATTGAGGCATAGTATTTGTTTCCCTTTTTGCCTTTCTTCCGCATTTTGGGCATTTTGTATTCACCCAATTCTTTACTGAAGCTAAAGGAGATTCTCCGGTTCCAGTAGGTTTATATTCTTTAACTCTTGGAAGTTTTAACGGCAAGTCTTTTTCTGAAAGAGGAACCACTCCGCAATTTTCGCAATGAACAATTGGTATCGGTTCTCCCCAGTATCTCTGCCTGGAAAAAATCCAATCTCTTAATTTATAACAAACAGATTTTTTGCCTGAATTATTTCTTGCTAACCATTCACCTATTTTAGTTCTGGCTTCTTCTGACTTCATTCCGATAAAACGGCCGGAGTTAATCAAAGTTCCCTCTCCCTCAAAAGCGCATTCATATCTTCCATTTAAAAATAATGGAACTTTTTCATTTTTTGAATTTTTATTTTCTGAATAGGGCTTGATGACCTCCACCATCGGCAAGTTAAATTTCCTGGTAAATTCAAAGTCTCTTTGGTCGTGGCAGGGAACTGCCATAACCGCGCCTGTCCCATAATAAGGCAACACATAATCAGCAACAAAAATTGAAATTTCTCTGGAGTTTGCCGGATTAATGGCTTTTACTCCCTTTATTTCTACGCCTGTTTTTTCTTTTACATCCGAAATTCTTTCCTTGTCTGCTTTCTTTTTTGCCTCTTCAATATACTGCTCAACAGATTTAAGATTTAAGATGTAAGGTTTAAGGTTTGAGATAATCGGATTTTCCGGAGCTAATACCACATAAGTCGCGCCAAATAAAGTATCAATCCGAGTAGTAAATACTTGAATCTTTAATCTTGAATCTTTAATCTCAAAAGCTACTTCCCAACCTTCGCTCTTCCCTATCCAATTTTTCTGCATTTCTTTAATTCTTTCCGGCCAGTCAAGAGAATCCAAATCTTTTAATAGTTTTTCAGCATAGGCTGTGATTTTCAAAACCCATTGTCTCAAGTCTTTTTTTATAACTTCTGTTCCGCATCTCTCACACTCGCCATCAACCACTTCTTCATTTGCCAAACCTGTTTTACAAGAAGGACAAAAATTAATCGGTAACGTAGCCTCATATGCTAAACCCATTTTATAGAGCAAAAGAAAAATCCATTGCGTCCATTTGTAATACTCAGGGTCGGTAGTATTTATTTCCCGCGACCAGTCATAGCTTAAGCCAATTGATTTTATCTGTCGTTTGAAATTTTTGATATTGTTTCTTGTTGAAATAGCCGGATTAACTCTAGTTTTTATGGCATAATTTTCAGCCGGTAAGCCAAAAGCATCCCAGCCCATGGGATGCAAAACATTAAATCCTTTTCTTCTCATTAAATGAGAAATTACATCGGTTGCAAGATAACCTCTCGGGTGACCAACATGTAATCCTTCAGCTGAAGGATAAGGGAACATATCCAAACAGTAAAACTTCTTTTTCTTTGAAAAGTCTTTGGCTTGAAATAGTCCTATTTCTTCCCAAGTTTTTTGCCACTTTTCTTCGATTTTCTGCGGATCATATTCCATATTCCCATTTTATCATAATTTTGAATAATTCGCGTGTAATAAAAAAGAGGCGGATGGCCTCATTTAGAGAAGAAAAAGGGTTAAGGATTTTTTCAGTATCAAAGTCCGAATCGACTGAAAATCTGGTCGATGTTTTCAAGATGGCGTTTTGGATCTAGGCAAGCATCAATTTCCGCTTCAGATAATAGGGCAGTAATTTTAGAATCAGCAAGTAATACTTTTTTGAATTCCAGCTCTTGCTCCCAAGATTTCTGAGCCAGTTCCTGTAAAAGCTCGTGAGCGTCTTCGCGGTTCATACCTTTTTCAGCTAAAGCAAGCATTACGTCTTCAGAGAAAATTATTCCCCGAGTCATATTGAGATTCTCCAACATTCTGTCAGGATAAACCTTGAGATTCTTAAGGATGTTGATGAAGCGCCCGAGCGAATAGTAGACGTAGGTTGAAGTATCGGCGAAAATGATCCTTTCGTTTGCAGAATTATCTAGACTTCTTTCAGACCAGCAAAGAGCTTGATTTTCAAGTGCGGTAATTAAGTTTCCTTTTGGTGTTCTCATCAGAGAACAGGTGTTTTCAGATGCAATTGGATTTGGCAAGGCTTTTTTGTGAGGCATTGCGGAAGAACCTTTTTGATCTTCTTCAGAAGGCTCTTGGACTTCCCTGATTTCTGTCCGGCTTAGATTCCTAATTTCGGTAGCAAATTTCTCAAGAGAACTGGCGATTGAGGTCAGCAGAAAAAGGTACAAAGAATGGCAATCGCGACTGACGATTTGGGTAGAGACGCCTGCAGCATAAATACCAAGTTTTTTGCATACGATTTGTTCTATCCTTGGATCGATATTGGCACACGTTCCCACTGCTCCAGAAATCTTTCCGACTAAAAAGTAGGGGCGGTTTTCTTTTATTTTTTTGAGATGCCGCTCTATTTCAGCATACCAATTGAGTAGCTTTAAGCCAAAAGTGATGGGTTCGGCGTGGACTCCATGAGTACGACCAATTTCCAGCGTGTATTTGTTTTTCTGTACCATCTCTTTAAATACTTGTTTAAGTTCGACGAGTTTTCCCTCTATCAAATCAATTGAATCCCTTATTATGGTCGCTAAAGCCGTATCTTCACTGTCGTAAGAAGTAACACCAGCGTGAAAGTATGGCCTAACTTCTGGCGGCAGGCTTTCTGAAACTACTTGGATAAAGGCTACAAAATCGTGTCTGGTTTCTTTTTCTCTTTTTTCTATGTCGACGACTGTAAATTTAGCATTTTTTCTGACTTTTGAGACTATGCCCGCAGGAATCAATCTAAGTTCTTCTTTCGCTTCCAAAATTGCTATCTCAACGTCTAACCATCTTTGAAATTTACGTTTTTTTGACCAAACTGTCCTCATTTTTGATTTAGTATATCTGTCTATCGGCATTTCCTTTTGCTCTCCTTTTTTTGTGGAAGGTACAATTTTTCTGTCTTTAAACTACCAAATTTTTGAAATTTAATCAAGAAACGGTAAATATTGTTATAATAAAACAATGATTCAAAAAACTGCTTTAATTTATGATCCTGAAATTAAAAATTATCATTTTGGCAGCGGTCATCCTTTTAAAGGTGAGCGCTTTGAAATTTTTGTTAATTTTCTAAAAAATAATCTCAAAAATTTTGATAATTATCTTGAAATGATTAAACCTAAGGCGGTCTCTGATAAAATTTTAGAATTAGCTCATAGTAAAAATTATATTAAAGCCATCGGGAAGGCCTCAAAAGGAATTGTGTTGCCAAATATTTCAGATTATATTTCAACAGATAATATTGATTACGAAACCGGCTACTTACCAAAAGGAATTGATAGACCTGCAAGGATAATTGCTGGCACTTCCCTATTGGCCGGAGAGCTGGTCTTTGAGGGTAAATTTAAAAAGACAATTGGAATTGGTGGAGGACTACATCATGCCAAAAGAAATTATGGCGAAGGCTTTTGTATTTACAATGACGTTGTAATCTGCGCCAAAAATTTGCTCCAAAAAGGGCTAAAAAGAATTCTGATTTTAGACACTGACGCCCACGCCGGAAACGGCGTGGGCGAGTCCTTTGAGAAAGAGAATAGGACATTATTTATTGATCTACACCAAGATCCCACAACTTTATATCCCGGCACCGGCTTCGCAAATGAAATTGGAAAAAGAAAAGGCGAAGGCTTTACCGTGAATATCCCCTTATCGTCTGGCGCTTCTGACTTAGTTTATCAATATTGCTTTGACGAAATAATTTTTCCTTTAGCCGAAGAATTCAAGCCGGAACTGATTATAAGATACGGCGGCTCTGATCCTTATTTCAATGATTCTTTGACTCAACTCGGCCTGACCTTGGAAGGATTTAAAATGATTGGAGAAAAAGTTAGAGTCTTGGCAGACGAAGTCTGCCAAGGAAAAGAAGTGGATTTACTTGCTTCTGGTTACAATAAAGATATTCTACCTTTTGCCTGGACCGCGATTTTAACCGGCCTTTTGGATTTGCCTGTTGATAAAAAACTATTTGAAGAAAAAATAGGCCCTCAAAAAGATTCGGGCTTAAAAGAAACGAAAGAAATAATAAAAAAATTAAAACAAGATCTCAAAAAATACTGGAGGTGTTTTAAATAGATATTTTAAACTGATTTTTAAAATTATAAAAAAGGGTTCTGAGAAAATCAGAACCAGTTTTTTTCGAGAAAGAACTATTTTTTAGGCTTCCTTCTTTTCTATTTCCTCTAATGCTTGATATAAATTTCGTAATCCGATCTCCTTTAAAGTTAGCGGTGGCGTATTCTCCGGTCTGAAAAGACACATTTCGTCTATTGCTTTCTTTAACGAATATCTTAGAATTCTTATGAGTTCTGGATAAGTCATAAACCCATGTTCGACCGAGTCTTTTAATTGTCTTATTATATCCTTCGCTGTAATCTCAGCTTGCTTCCTTACATCTTTTACAGTCATTCCTTTCTTTTCCATCTTATCCCTCCAAATTTTTTCTCTAATTTCAATATATCTTTTACTGAGATCTTGTCAAATTTTTTGCTCTTTCGGTTGCTTCTTTTTTGATTTTTTCTTCCCCTTCAATTTTTCTTTCCCGCATCAAGATTTTTCCATTACAAATGACATCGGAAACGCAATTGCCATTGGCAGAATAAACTAAATCCGAAACAAACCCCGCACCAGAAACTTTGTTTCGGTGCGGGGCGAGATTATGGCCAGGGGTTAAAGAAAGTTCATTCAAGTCAATTAAAATCAAGTCGGCTAATTTTCCTTCTTTAATTTCTCCGGCATTAATTTTTAGGGCTTTAGCCCCGTTTTTTGTTGCTATTTCAAAAATTTCTTTTGCCGGAGCTACAGTCGGATCCATTTCTCTTATTTTTTGTAAAAGTGAAGCGAATTTCATTTCTGAAAACATATCTAAAGAATTGTTTGAAACCGGTCCATCTGTCCCTAAGGTAATGTTTATTCCAGCTTTTTTTAATGTCTTGTAAGGGAAAATTCCTGAAGCCAACTTCATATTAGAGCAAGGATTATAAACTACACTGCATTTTCTTTTTGCCAAGATTTTAATTTCCTTTTCATTTAGCCAAACAGAATGAGCCAAAATGCAATTTTTATCTAACAATCCAATTTTCTCCAGATATTCAACGGGTCTCATTTTATATTTTTTCAGACAATCTTTTACTTCATGCTCTGTTTCTGACAAATGAATATGTAAAACTAAATTATTTTTCTTGGAAAAATTTTGGGACCAAATTAAATTTTCTTTTGAAACCGCATATATAGAGTGAGGAGAAACTGTTAATTTAATAAAATCCGATTTTTCTGATTTAAAATTTCGAAATATTTTCTCAAAATTTTCCAAGCTTCCTCTTTTTTTATCAAAATCAATAATCAGAGGACCGACTACTGCCCTAAGATTCATCTCTTTAGTTGCTTCAATTACTACTCCTGAATACCAATACATATCATTAAAACAAGTTGTACCTGATTTGATCATTTCCAAACAAGATAATTTTGTCCCCCAATAAACATCTTCTTCAGTCAGCTTTGCTTCTGCTGGCCAAATTTTCTTTTCCAGCCATTCTTTCAATGGTAAATCATCACCGTATCCTCTAAAAAGACTCATTGCAGCATGGGTATGGCAATTTATTAACCCAGGAATTACTGCTTTTTCTTTTTTCCCGTCAATCTTTTCCGTAGCACGCAAATTTAGATTGTTTTCAATTTTCTTTATTTTATTCTCCTCAATAAAAACATCTTTCTTTTTCCCATCCAGAATAATATTCTTGATTAGAATTGAATTCATATTAGACTTTTAAACTTAAAATTTCATTAACTATTTCCCTAATTATATTATTAGTTTTTTTGCGATTTTTTTCTATTTCTTTTTGAGCCAAGGGTTTTTTCACCAAACCGTTAGCAAAGTTATCAATAGCGCACAATGAAGCGTATTCCAAATCTAATTCTTTAGATAGAGTCGCTTCTTTTGTCATGGTCATTCCTACTACATCGGCAAATCTTTTAATCATTTTAATCTCGGCTTTGGTTTCTAATCTTGGGCCAATTGTTCCAAAATAAACTCCTTCTGATTTGAATTTTAATTTTAAATTTTTTGAAATTTTCTCTAAAATTTTTATTATTCTTTTTGAAATTTCAGGAGTGATGAAACGGCATTTTTTATCGTAAAAAGTAATTGAGTCTGGAAAGTTTATATAATCCGAGGGAATGAAAAAAGTTCCAGGCTTTAATTTTTTCCTTAAAGAACCAACAGAATTAAATGAAAAAATATATTTTACTCCGAGTTTTTTTAGGGCAGAGATATTAGCTTTATAGTTTATTTTATGCGGAGGAATATTATTTTTAGGACCGTGGCGCAAAATCAAAAGCTTTTTCTTTATTAAATAATAAAAAGCTTTTCCATAAGGAGTGGAAACATTCTTTAATTTAGCTTTTTTAAAAATACTTAAATTAGCTAAACTTCCGCCGCCGATAATACCAATTTTACCCAGTAGAGGAATTTTGGTTTGCTTCGCGAAATTAAATTTTCCAGTGGAAAATTTTGCCAAAATTCTCCTACTGGGTTTATATACTGAAGAGTTTTTTTGCATTTTGAGTAGTAATTTCAGTTATTTCTTTGTAGTTTAAATTCTTTATTTTGGCAATTTCTTCGGCGATGTATTTTACAGCAATCGGCTCGTTTCTTTCTTTTTTAAATTGAGAAGGAGATAAATAAGGGCAGTCGGTTTCGACAAAGATTCTTTCTAAAGGAGTTATTTTTATTACTTCTTTTAAATCAAATTTGAAAATTATTCCATTAAAACCAAGATAAAATCCCATTTTCATATATTCTTTGGCTTCTTGCTGATTTCCAGTAAAACAATGAACCACTCCTCGTATTTTGAAATTTGGATTTTGAGATTTGGATTTCAAGACTTCAATGAGGTCTTGGTGTGCCATCCGGCAATGAAAAATTACCGGTAAATTCAATTCCTTTGCCAATTCAAGCTGTTTCAAGAGCAAATCTTTTTGTTTCTGTTTGAATAATTCCTTTTTAGCAGTAGTTTTTGGCCGCCAATAATAATCTAATCCAATTTCGCCAATTGCCACAACCTTTTTTTGTTTGGCTAATTCTTTGTATTTTTCATACTCAAATTC
>CAYHAF010000002.1:0-19224 GCA_964354555.1 uncultured Candidatus Saccharibacteria bacterium | reverse complement strand
TTGCCACAACCTTTTTTTGTTTGGCTAATTCTTTGTATTTTTCATACTCAAATTCCCCCGCACCAGAAACTTTGTTTCGGTGCGGGACTAGTCCAGCACCGACCTCCGCTCTGGTGCTGGGTCTTTCAAAATGATTTCCTTCTAATTTATCTACTTTCATTTTCACCAAGCCTGTGTCTAAATTTATTGGATGTAGACCAACGGAAACAAAAATTCCATTAGGATATTTTTGGGCAATCTCAACCGCTTTTTTTGATGTTTCAAAATTGGAACCAACATTTATCATCCAAATATCTCCATCTAAAGACCGACGAATCACTTCGTCGGCATCTTTTTTAAAAGCATCAAAATTCAAATGGGCGTGGGTGTCAATTAACATCTATTTAATATTTTTATTCTCTTTTCGCAATTAATTTCTTTAAGAAGGTTAAAAACTGTTTTTGAAACTAAATTTATCATTTTCTTTTAGATTCCAATTAAGTTATTTTAAAATTCTTTCTGATAATTTCGGATGCGGCGCTGTCTAATTTTTCTCCGGAATGACTCAAACATAAATCTCTCAAAATATAAATCTCATAACCTAAATCAAAACCATCAAAGGCAGATGCTAAAACACAGGCGTCAATATCAATACCGCATAAAAAAATTTTATTAATATTATTCTTTTTTAAAATTTTAACTAACTTATCGCACTTAAAAACAGAGTAGGTCGCCTTCTCAAATAGATTGTTTTTATTAACAAATCTTGAAAGAGTCGGATGAATATCTGTATCTGGCGAACTTAAGCATTTTTTCCAATTTAGAAGCTTAAAAAAATTTGAATTTTTATTGTTGACAAATTTTGTAAATGCCACGAAATCAAATTTATTTTTCTGTATAAAAGAATAAATTTTATCGGGAATGTCTTTAGTATGTTCATTCACAAAATAGTTTTGGACATCTATAATTATCAACGCAGTTTTTATGGAATTTTTCATATTTATTCCTTATATTTTTATTTTATATTTTAAAAAGGCAAATCGGCGGAAGTGATAATTTATGAGCATTTTTTCTTTTCATTTCTAAGACGCTTTTAATTTTATTTCTAGGAATATTTATCAAAAAAGAAGTCTCTTTCTTACTGAGGTCTCTTTTTGAAATTTTTAAAAATGCGTCTAATTTTTGATAATCAATTCCAATTTCTTTTTCATCTGTCTGCCCCATCCAGAGGTCGGCAGCGGGAACAGCTTCAATAATTTCTTTAGATAACCCTAACCTTTTTGCCATTTCAATCACTTCTGTCTTATATAAATCACCTAGAGGTAGAATATCCACTCCTCCATCTCCGTATTTTGTAAAATATCCAATTTCAAGCTCCGATTTATTTCCTGTTCCTATTACTAAAAGATTATATAAATTAGCAAGATAATAAAGAACTACCATTCTCAATCTCGGTTTTAAATTTCCTGTGGTCAACCTATTTCCCTCGGGAAGAATCCTTAAAAAATCTTTATAGGCTTCTCCAAGATAGATTCTTTTTACTTTTATCTTTATTTTCTTTTCTAAAAGAAAGGTGTTCTTTTGAAAAGAATAGTTTTTAATAAACGGCGTGTGAAGAAAAACTGCTTTATTTCCTAGAGCTTTTTTAGTTAAGACAGCGGTGACCGAAGAATCAATTCCACCCGATATTCCAACTATTCCTCCCCTCGCCCCCGCTTCTTTAACTTTTTCTTTAATAAAATTAATAATTTTCTTTTCAGGTAATACGCTGAGTTTTTTAATTCTTTCCTCACCGTCGATCTTTTTTAGAAAATCGTAGACTGTTTTTGGGACTAAATTTTTCCAATTTTTATTGACGGTAATTTTTCTCCTAATTTTAGTAGCAGAAAGTTTGTTAAAGAATAACGGATGAGTCCTCACTTCTACCCCAACTTTTTTAAAACATCGCTTTGTCCAAGGATTACAAGTAAAAACTAATGTCGTATCTGGTTTAGTTTTTGTTGCTTTTAAGACCTTCTTTGCCCAAAGCTCGTCATTATTATAATCATGAACTCCAAAAATTTTAAAATTTTTAATACCTTCTTTCAAAAGCGTTCTTTCTATCATTTCCTTCCTTTCTTTAAAGTGAAAAGGGTTTTCCTTTGTAGGAAAGATTTGATTGCTGCCGATAATAATAAAAATATTCCTTTCTTTTTTTAGGATCCATTTTATCGCCGCTAAATGTCCTTTATGAAACGGTTGAAATCTACCGATAAATAATGCTGGCATTTTACTTTTTAATCGGAAATAGGATTTCCGATTCTTTAGTTTCCACTTGTTTTAAAATTTTCTCCGAAGTTTGCGGTAAAAAAGGCTGCAAAAGTTTTGCGATTTCTCTCAAAGTTAATAATAAATCGGAAATGGTATCTATTTTTTTATCCGAATTTTCCCATGGTTTTTCTTCGTCAATTAACTTGTCACAAAAAGAAATCAAACCCCAGATTGAAACTAAAGCTTCGTTAAATTGAAATTCTTCTAAAGCTTTCCCATATTTTTCTCGCGTTTCACCAATAACTTTTTGAAATTTAGAATTTGATATTCTTTTGAAATTTGAACTTCGAAATTTGAGCTTCGATTTGGCGGCAACTGTTATAAGCCTAGCCACTAAATTTCCAACGCCAGCCGCTAAATCGGCATTGTATCTTTTTTCAAATTTTTCATAGCTAAAATCGCCATCCTCTGTTGAAGGAATCTCCCTTAGCAAGAAATATCTAATTGCATCAGTTCCAGCTTGCGGTGAGCTTACCGAACCATACTTTTTAACCAATTCAAATGGATCAATAACATTTCCCAAACTCTTTGACATCTTTTGGCCGTTAGCGGTGATAAAACCGTGAACGAAGATTGTTTTTGGTAACGCTATGTCTAAAGACAAAAGCATGGCTGGCCAGATTAAAGAATGGAATTTTAAGATATCTTTTCCAACACACTGAACATCAGCCGGCCAATATTTCTTAAATTCTTCAGATTCAGGATAACCCAGCGCTGAGATATAATTTGTTAAAGCATCTGCCCAGACATAAATAGTCTGATTTTCTTCATCGCCCGGTACCGGAATCCCCCACTTAAATTTTGTTCTTGATCGAGAAAAACTAATATCTTCAATTCCTTGGTCGATAATGCTTAAAATCTCATTTTTTCTTGCTTCTGGAATAATTTTTATTTTATCACTTTTAATCAGTTTTCTTATTTTTTCTGAATATTTTGAAAGTTTGAAAAAATAATTCTTTTCCTGAACAAGTTCAAGTTTTATATTTGGATGGTTTATGCAATTTCCTTTTTCTTCTTTCCTTTTTGTGATAAAAGCCTCACAACCCTTGCAATACCAACCCTCATAATCTTTTAGGTACAAATCATCTTTTTCTTTCAATTTTTTCCAAACCTCTCTGACAACCGGCCAATGCCGCTTTTCATCAGTGGTTCTTATAAAATCATCATTTGAAATACTTAAAATACCGCCCAATTCTCTGAATTTATCAGAAACTTCTTTAACAAATACTTCCGGTTTTTTGCCTTCTTTTTCCGCCGCTTCAGCGATTTTAAACCCATGTTCATCAGTGCCGGTCAAAAAGAAAACATCCTCACCCAAAATCCGGCGATAGCGGGCTAAAACATCCGCCTGAACCAATTCTAAAGCAAAGCCTATGTGCGGAAGCGCATTAGTATAAGCAATACTGGTTGTTATATAAAATTTTTTATTTGGACTTTTGCCCTGAGTCTGTCGAAAATTTGACATAATTATTTTCAAGAAATAAAATAATAAAAGGAGGTGGAGCGTGACTTAGATGGCTGATTCAGATATTACTTAACCACACCACTTGACGGTTTTGGCGCTAACGCGCCACCTAGTCGAGGCCTATCCGTGCCTCTTCCCTTTTTTGCTCTTTATCAAAATCAGTCAGTAATATCAGGCGCTTTAAGCGCTTTTTTGTTTTCCAACTATTACCACAAACTCCCCTAATACCTTATCTTTTTCCAATTTTTGAAGAACTTCATTTATATTTCCTCGATAAACTGTTTCAAATTTTTTCGTCAATTCTCGAGCCACTACTAATTCAGGTTCTAGGTTGCAGGTTCTAGCTTCTAGGTTTAGCTCCTGCAAGGTTTTTATTATCCTATACGGCGATTCGTAAAATATAACCGGATATTTAGATTCAATAACTTCTTTGAAAAATTTTTTTCTTTTCCTTTTTGCCGGCGGGAAGCCTAAAAATGAAAATCTATCCATCGGAAATCCGGAAATACTGGCTGCCGCTGTCACTGCTGATGGCCCAGGAATAGAAATAATTTTCACTACGAGACCCGGACTCGTAGTAATTGCATCAATTAATTTCCCGCCAGGATCAGAAATTCCTGGAGTACCGGCGTCAGAAACTAAGGCTAAGTTTTTGCCTTCTTTCAAAAGATCAAGAATATAATTTATTTTTTGAAGTTTTGAGTGCTGATGATAGCTCAAAAGCGGTTTTTCAATTTGATAATGGTCCAACAATTTTTTTGTTACTCTTGTATCTTCGCACAAAATCAAATCGACTTGTTTTAAAACATTAATGGCTCTTATGGTTGTATCCTGTAAATTACCAATTGGCGTAGCAACGATAAAAAGAGTACTCATTAAAAATTGAAAATTGTTTAATTATAATACCTCTGCTTCTTCTCTCCTCTTCCTCAATAAATCTCTTAAAAACTCATACAAGATTCCAAAAAAAGGAATAGCTAATATTGCCCCCCAAATTCCCCCGAGAATCCCTCCAACCGTTAAAGCAATGATAACCAAGACTGGAGACAAGTCAGTAAATTTTTTTGTTAAAACAGGCAGAATAATATTGTTTTCAATCTGCTGAATAAGAATAAAAATTATTAAAACGAATAAGGCCCGCACTAGATTATCCAAAGCAACAATAATAAAAATGAGAGCGCCCATAAAAATCGGACCAATAACCGGAATAAAATCTAAAGCTCCGGCCAATAAACCTAAAGAAAGGGGGTATTCTGTTTTGAAAATCAAAAGCGAAATATAAGTAAGAATACCAACAAAAAGAGAACCCAAGATCCTTGATAGAAACCATCCTGAAACCTGATTTCTGCATCTTTTCCACAAATCTAAAATATAAGCTTCATATTTTTTAGGAAAAAGCAAAATTAAGGTCTTTTCAATCGGCTCATCTTCTAAAGACATGAAAATGGCTATAGAAAAAACAAAAAATGTTGATAAAATTCCACCAAAAATTGCTGAGGCGGCTTTGAAAACATTAGTAGTAATACTTTCAAGATTTTTACTCAAGAATTCTATAAAATTTTCGGCATCCTGAAAGGCTTTAAGGCCGAACATCCTTAAAGGTGGAGCGATTTTCTCAAAATATTGAGGGAAAATTTGGGAGAATTGGCGAATTTCGGAAATAAATAAAGGAACGGTAAAATAAATCAAAAGGGAGATAATACTAAAAATTAAAAAATAAGCCAGGATTACCGAAATAACCCTTG
Organism: uncultured Candidatus Saccharibacteria bacterium; assembly: GCA_964354555.1. Classification (GTDB taxonomy): domain Bacteria; phylum Patescibacteriota; class Minisyncoccia; order Minisyncoccales; family JAHCRE01; genus CAYHAF01. The sequence goes on along the minus strand of CAYHAF010000002.1, from coordinate 13,725 downwards.
GAATTTTTATTTTTTGGAAAAAATCAAACAGAGGATCCAATATAACTGAAATTATCACCGCAAAAATAAACCAAATCAAAACATCTTTAACTAAATAAATAAGATAAAGACAAACGGCCGAAATTGAGATTTTTAAAATTGTTTCCCAAGAAACATCTAAAACATTTTTTTGTTCCATAGATATTATTGAAATTTAAAACTTAAGCAACTTTTTAAATTTTTCTTTATTTTTAAATGGACCAATGAGGGCTAAATTTAATTTTTCCGGCTTAAAAATATCTCTTGCCACCGCTAAAATATCGTCTGCTGTAATTTTATCAATTTTATTGAAAACTTCCTCCGGAGTTAAAATCTTATTTTCCAGAAGCTCCTGTCTGGCGAAAAAAGAAGCTTTGGCCTCTGATTGCTCCAAATACAAAGCCGTTGTTCCCTTATAATGGTCTTTTGCTTTTTTCAGTTCTTCTTTTAATACTTTCTTCTGAGAAATGTTTTTATACTCTTTCAAAATAGCTGAAATCGCAATTTCAGCTCTTTTATTATCAACTCCAGCCCTGGTAACTAAATATCCGGTATCAGGATCATCTTCCGTTGAAGTGTTTATAGAATAAGCGAGGCCCAATTTCCCCCTGATTTCCACAAATAATCTTGAACTCATCATTCCGCCCAAAATTGAAGCTAATAATTCCTGGATGTATTTTTTAGGATGGAAACTATTGTAACCTCTGACTCCCAAACACAAATGCGTCTGATCGGTTTTTTTAAATTTTAAAAGCAGGCGGGGTTTTATTTGATTTTCAATGATTTTTTCTTTTCCAAAAGGTTTTTTTATTTTTATTTTTTGAAAATATTTTTTAATACCTTTTAAAGCTTGGGCTGAACTTACGTTGCCGGCAACAGAAATTAAGGTATTCTCAGCCACATATTGTCTTTCTCTATAATTAATTAGTTCCTGACGAGACATTTTTAAAATATTTTCCTTTCTCCCGGTAATTGGCCAGCCAGCCGGCTGGTTTCCATATAGCAATTCTGTCCATAAATCCTGGATATGCAAAGCAGGAATATCCAAATAAGTATTTATTTCTTCCAAAATGACTCCTCTTTCTTTTTCTATTTCCTCTTTTGGTAAAAGAGAGTTGAAAAAAATGTCCGAAACCCAATCCAGAGCTAAATCAAAATTAGAAGAAGCAACTTTTGCCCAATAGCCGGTGTAATCTTCTCCAGTAAAGGCATTATAGATTCCGCCAACCCTGTCCAAGGTTTCAGCAATTGATATTGGCGTTGGTCTCTTTTTTGTTCCTTTAAAATATAAGTGTTCCAAAAAATGAGATACACCATTTATCTCTTTTTTTTCATATTTTGATCCTGTTTTGACCAAAACTAAAACTGTCACCGATTGGGCGCTTTTCCCGGGTACAGTTATCAATCTTAACCCGTTTTTAAAAACAATTTTTTTAAACATAATTTTTGACTCTTTTTCTATTATATTTTAAATCCCTAAATAATAAAAGCGCGCCCCTGCAGGGGCGCGCTAAAATATTAAAAGACATTAATTGAAAACGGCTCACTCTATTTTTCTAAATATACTCTTTTAATTCCTGAATTTTAACTCTTGTTTGTGTCATTGTGTCCCTGTTTCTTATGGTGACCGTGTTATCTTCCAGTGTCTGAAAATCAATTGTCAGAGAAAACAGTGTTCCTATTTCATCCTGTCTTCTGTACCTTCTGCCAATTGACCCTACCTCGTCATACTGGCAAGTAAAAAATGGTTTTATAGTCTCATAAACTTCTTTTGCTTTCTTAACCAATTCTTCTTTATTTTTTACTAAAGGGAGAACTGCAACTTTAATAGGAGCTAAAGATTTGTGAAGTTTTAGCAAAACTTCAATTTCTTTTTTAGCTTCGGTCGTTTTAGTTCTACCGCCAGAAATCTCCTCATAGGCATCAATTAAGAACATTAAAAATATCCTGTCTACTCCCACGGAAGTCTCAACAATATAAGGGAAATATTTTTCTTTTTTATTCTCATCAAAATATTTCAAATCTTTCCCAGAATATTTTGCATGATTTGATAAATCCCAGTCTCCTCTGTTGTGAACCCCTTCTATTTCCCGCCAGCCAAAAGGAAATTTATATTCAACATCTATCTGCCTTTTAGCATAATGGGCTCTTTTTTCTTTTGGCATTTCAACTAATCTCAAATTTTCTTTTTTTACCCCGAGTTTTTCGTACCATTTCATTCTCTCTTCTTTCCAATAGTCAAAAAATTTATCAGCCTCTTTTGGATCACAGAACCATTGAAGTTCCATCTGCTCAAATTCCCTAACTCTATAAATAAAATTACCGGGCGTAATTTCATTACGAAAAGCTTTCCCAATTTGGCAAATTCCAAAAGGAATTTTCATTCTCGTTGAATCTAAAACATTCAAAAAATTAACATAAATTCCTTGACAGGTTTCAGCTCGTAAATAAACCGGACTGGCTTTTTCTTCAACCGGACCGACAAAGGTTTTCATCATTAAATTAAACTGCTTGGCTTCAGTAAGATTTCCTCCGCATTCCGGACATTTGTCTTTAGATTCCTCTTTTAATTCGTCTCCTTTAAATCTTTTGTGGCAACTTTTACATTCCACCAATTCATCGGCAAAACCAGCTGTTAAATGGCCTGAAGCTTTCCAAACTTCCGGCGACATCAAAATAGAAGCGTCTAAACCCACAACATTTTCATGAAATTTTGTCATTTCGTCCCACCAGGACTTTTTGATATTATTTTTCATTTCCACTCCTAAAGGTCCGAAATCGTAGCAAGATCCAAAACCGCCATAAATCTCTGAAGATTGGAAAATAAATCCCCTTCTCTTACATAAAGATATGATTTTATTCATTAAATCCATAATTTAATAAAAAAACTTTTAAAATAATTTTTTATTGGACCACTCCCATCCCCTGCCCCATTGAAGGATCATCTGGTAAAGTAGTGTTTACTGCTGAAGCAGTCTTCTCTATTACTGATTCAGTCCAAGTATCATCCGCAGTTATTTTAGCTTCGCTCATAATATCAGGGGCTTGGCCTCTTTGAAATGAATCTGGAGAAAAAGCAACCTGAAAAGCAATAGTAGGAAAAACCCCTAAAACTCCGCCACCTGACTGTAAGTCCCCAATATCCCAAATTAGTTCTTTTGATTCGGGATTAAAGGAGAATTTGGAATCTTTCGGCATTGTTTCTCCGGTTAGCCGCATCCAGTTAGGCAAGATTGCCCTGACTTTTGCATTTTTTAAATCATTATTATAATTTTTAGCCTGCCACATTACTGTGTAGGTTGTTGTGTAACCAACTTTTGGCGGAAGAGGGCCTGAATTTCCAAAAAAATCATCCTGATAAAAACCTTTTTGAGAGAATTCCAATTTTGAATTAACTTTAGTTGAGAATTCTTCTGTTAAACTATCTAAAGAAACTGTGTCTTTTATGACTAAACTTTTTAAATCCGATGATAAATCATCTTTAACTTTAATCCAAAACTCCACTTCTCCCTCTCCACCTGGAAAGAGGTTCTTTAAATCCGGGACCATAGTATAATCCCAAATAACTCTTTTTTCCTCTTTTTCAAAACGACCAGACGGGACTTTAACGCTATCAAAATCAAAAGCATCTCCTTCCAGATTTACAATCATTAATATATTTTCAGCATTTTTATCGCTAATATTTTTAAAAGTTATTTGGTAATTCAAAAGATCGCCGGGATTGGCTACGTATTTCGGATTATTGTTTATTTCTTGAATAATATATAAGGAAGATTTACCAATTGCTATACCCCTGTTGGTTTCTTTCAGTAGAATAAATTCTCCCTCCTGCCACATGCCGATTTGAGCTTTAAATATTTTCAATTCTTCCATTTCACCTTTTAATACTCCGGAAATTTCAATTTTTCCACCCTTAGCCCTATTTAAAGGATCAAGGTTCCATTCGGTTTTTTCCAATGCTTTTGGATTTGAGCTTTTAAACTCAAATCCTTCCGGATAATAGACTTTAATACCTAAATCGGAAAGTGGGTAATCTACATTGGAATAATAATCTAATCTAAACTTTATTTCTTTTCCTGATTCTATTCTGGAAGGAAGGTTAAAATCAAATTGTATAGGAACAGTCTTTATCAAGGTGGTAAAAGTTGTTGGTGACGTGTAGGTCGATTTTATATTTTTAGGATGGTAGGATATTTGAGCTTTAGCTTCCTTTGCCTCGCCTTCCTCCCCGAAAATCCTGGCTTTAAAAGAAACCGTCTTTTCTTCCCCGGGATAGATATCATCCAGTTTCATCTCTTTTCTTAAAAACTTTTCTCCTTTAACAATAGAATTTTCTGGGTATTCAAAAATAAGCTTCGCGTCCTCAAGTCTAAAATCGCCATTGTTTTTATATTTAACCCGGTACTCAACTTCTTCTGCTAGTTCTATTTCATTTTTTCCAAAAATTTCTACCTTCAAAACATCTTTGGAATAAATTCCTTTCTGATAATACCAATAGCCTACCGCTCCCAAAACGATTATTAAAATAAATAAAAATAAACTTTTTCTCATACTTTTATTATAACTCGGCAGTGGAAAGATTTCACTACCACTTAGATAAATTATTTATTTTGTTCGGAGACAAAACCCAAATAGCTTTCGGAAATCTCTTTTAATAATTTTTTCTGAGAATTTTCAATCTTTAGCCTTCTAAAGGTTGACCAATCTTTTTTTAAAATTATCCTCAAAATCTTAACCAAACCTTCATTAATTATAATGGCTTCTTTTGTTTTTCTTGAGCATTCATTGCAAACTGTAGCTCCTTCTTTCAAAGAAAAATAAATTCTCTTTGGTTCTAACCTTCTTTGACAAAAAAAGCAGTTATAGATTTCTGGTTGATAGCCCAAAACTGAAAAAAGATTCCAAAGAAAATAATAATATATTAAAAAATAGTTAAATTGTGATAAGGCAAGGCTGTTTAATTTATTGAAAGTCTCTAAAATCAAGTGCCAAATCTTATTGTCCTTTTCTTGATCTCTTACCAAATCATCTAAAACTTCGGAAATCTTATAAGCAATGGCTAATCTTTTTAAATCTTTTCTTAGATTTTCAAATTTATCAATTAAAATAGCATCAGTCAAAGTTTTATAGGCCTTTCCCTGAATAAATTCAATTTCGCTCAAATAAAAAAGATCGGCTCCTGATCGCAATTTTGAGGAAATTTTCCTAATCGCTTTTCCCAAGATTTCTAACTTTCCGAAATCTTTTGTATAAAATGAAAATAATTGATCAGCTTCCCCCCGATTTTCTTTTCTCAAAACTAATCCCAAGGTTCGGTAGTGAATAAACATCTGAATTTACTTTCCTAAAAATTTTTTTAATAACTTAGATGTTCTAACTGTCTCTCCTCTGCTTTTCATTCCATATTTCGTTTTAGCTCTCGTTGTGGGGTAGTTCCTTAAATTATCATAAACTTTTCTGGCTTCTCTTTGGTCAATAAAAGTTCCGTATTCTTTAAGAAATAATTGTTTTTCAAGTTGTGGCCTTTTATTTGCCGGTAGCTTAGTAATTCTCCAAGCCTCATCCCTTTTCAACCATCTCCTTATTTCATCTCTCTTGAGATATGGTTTTCCTTGAAATACCGAGATATCTTTTTTTTCTTCTTTTACTCGAGATAGTTTTGCTTGAGATAGTTTTACTTGAGATGGTTTTTTTAAGCTTTTTATTCCTGCAATTCTCATTATATACCCCACTTCGCTCTCAATAAGCTTTCTGCCTGTTTCAGTGACTGCTCCAAATTTCTTTTTAGCCTTTTTCCTGAGTTTTTCTGTGAAAGTATCCTGGGAGATTTTTTGAATATTTCTTGGACCAAACATCTCTGCTACTATTCGACTTTTTTCCTTAAAAGATAGCTTTGGAGGTGGAGCTCCTCCTCTAAGCCTTTTACAGAGCGCTGTTTGAAACTCTTTTCTCTTAACTTCTTTTTCTTTTTCAAAAATAAGCGACATTTTAAAATTTACTGATTCCTATGTATAGTTTTTCATTGTCGACTTTTACTTCTTTTTTTGTTCCAGAAATTAAATCTGAATCTTTTAAAAATTCTAATTTTTTGGCAAAGGTATTTGTTAAAATAAATTTTTTATTATCCTTTATGATTTCTGACATCTCATCTGACGCAGAAAATTGAATTGTTATTTTATCTTTTTGTTTCAGCCCTAATTCCTTTCTTGCTTCCTGGATCTGCCGGATAACTTCTCTTAATATCCCTTCCTTTTTTAATTCCGGAGTGATTTCAATATTTAAGGAAACTTTTAGCTGCTCATCACCTTCAATAACCCAATTTTCTCTTTCGGTTAATTTAGGAACAGATTGAATCTTTTTTATATTCAATTCTTCTTTAATCAAATCAAGGAATTCATTTATTAATTCATAATTTTTAATCTGTAATTCCAAAAGAGGCTGACGCACTTTAATTTGAGCTTTTATTCTGGCCTTTTGTCCTAAACTAACTATTTTTCTAGTTAGTTCCATTTGCTGATTGAGTTTTTGATCTATTTTCTCTTTCTTTACTTCCGGCCAATTTTCTAAATGAACTGAACGAAAATTATTTTTCTTTTTAGAAAATTTCATTAATTTCTCTAATTTTTGATAAATTTCTTCGCTCAAAAACGGAACAAAAGGAGCAGTTAATCTTGTTAAAATTAAAAGGGCGTGATAAAGCGTCGTTATGGCTTCTTGCGCGTCTTTTCTGTCTTTTTCTGATTTTTTGGAGGATGAAAAGTGAAATCTTTTTCTCGATCTTCTGATGTACCAATGAGACAGATCTTCAATAACAAAATTCTCAATGCTCCTTGTTGAAAAAACTATATTGTAATTATCAAGATTTGCTGTTACCTCTGATATCAAATTATTAAGCTTGGAAATAATCCACTTGTCTAAAATATTTTTACTTTCTATCTTATTTTTATTTTTCAATCTTTTCCCGTAAGTTTCAAGAAATGTCCAGCAATTCCAATAAGTCAAAAGGAATTTTTTCAAAGTACCTTCTACGTCTTTATCTGTAAATAATTTAGAATCAGACGGTTGATTGACAGTATAAAAATACCACCTAAGAGCATCAGCGCCATATTTATTAATAACCTGCCAAGGATCAACTATGTTGCCTTTGGATTTAGACATCTTCTCCCCTTTTGCATCTAAGACATGCCCTAAACAAACTACATTTTTATATGGAGATTCAAAGCCAAGCGCCGTTGAAACTGCTAATAAGGTATAAAACCAACCTCTTGTTTGATCAATTCCTTCTGAAATATATTGAGCTGGAAAGAGCCGGGGCGGTTTTTCTTTCTTTTTTTGCTCAAATGGCCAGTGTGATTGGGCAAAAGGCATGGCTCCGGAATCAAACCAGCAATCAAGGACATATTTTTCTCTTTCCATTAAACTGCCACATTTTTTACAGGAAAACTTGATTTCATCAATATAAGGACGGTGAAAATCCAAATCCCCATTTTCGTCATAAATTAACGGGTTGGCTTTAATTTTTCTTAATTCACCTGTTTTTATAAATTTTCTATCTAAATTTTCCTTCAACATTACTTCGTTGCTTAATCCTTTAACTGCGCCCTCTAAAAGCCAAAGAGGATCTCCGTGACTGACAATCAAAATGCTTTTACCTTCATATTGCGTATCAATATCTTTTACAAAACCCAATATTCTTTTTTTAATATCAGACCAACTCTCACCACCTGTGATTCTTTTTTCGAACCGTTTTAGGTTTTTGGGGAAATCTCTCCGAAATTCTTTTTTTTCTCTACCTTGATAAATTCCAATATTTATATCTCTAAGTCTTGGATCAAAATTAATTTTCAAATCTAATTCTTTGGCTACTATTTCTGCTGTTTGTCTTGTCCGCAAAGAATCAGAAGAATATATTATATCAATCTTTTCTTTTTTTAGTTTCTTAACCAATTTTTGTATTTTTTTCTTACCTTTCTCAATTAACGGAAAGGTGTCAAGACTTGGCCAATCGTAAATTTTTTTCTCACCACGAGTTTGATATGGGGTTTTACCGTGTCTTAAAATTAGATACTTATTCCTATTATATTGCTGGGAAAATAATTCCTCTTTTGATCCAATTGCTTTAAATTCTCCGCATTTTTGGCATCTCCATATTGGTAAAGGCGTTCCCCAATATCTTTCTCTGGAAACAGCCCAGTCTTTGACTTCTCTCAACCATTCACCAAATCTCCCTTCTTTCAAATAAGCTGGAATCCAATTTATTTTTTGATTATTCTTTATTAATTTTTCTCTCAAAGCAGTAGTTTTTATCCACCAACTGTCTTTCGCATAATACAAAAGCGGTGAATGACATCGCCAGCAAAAAGGATAATCATGTTCATAATCTTCTTTCTGGAAAAGTACTTTCCTTCTTCCTAAATCTTCTACTATTAAAGGGTCGGCTTCTTTTACAAATTTTCCAGCAAAAGTTTTAACTTCTTCTTTAAATTTTCCTTCTTCATCAACGTTTAAAATAATCGGCAGGTTATTCGTTTTACCAACTATCATATCGTCTTCTCCAAAAGCAGGAGCTATATGAACGACACCTGTTCCTTCTTCTTTTGAAATAAAATCAGCGCTGATAACCCTAAAAGCGGGTTTTTCCGGTTTTGAAAATTCAAAAATAGGCTCATATTCAATACCAATTATTTCTGAACCCTTAAAAATATCGACGTCTTTTTCTTTTTTATATCTTTCGTCAAATAGTCCTTTTTTAAGAATAGTTTTCAAATTCTCAAAACCCAAAATTAATCGATGACCATCCTCTCTATAATCAGGAATACGGATATAATACATTTTTGGATTAACTGCCAAAGCGACATTAGCGGGTAGTGTCCAAGGAGTGGTAGTCCAGGATAGAATTGAAACGTTTTGCCATTTTGGATTATTCGATTTTACTTTAAATTTAACGAAAATTGCTGGTTCTCTGATTTTTTTATAACCTTGGGCAACTTCATGACTTGATAAACTCGTTCCACATCTCGGGCAATAAGGCACGACTTTGTAATCTTTGTATAACAAATCATTTTCCCAGGCTTTCTTGATTATCCACCATAATGTCTCGATATAATCTGGTTTATAAGTGATGTAAGAATTGTCCATGTCAACCCAGTATCCAATCTTTTCGGTCAAATCTCGGAAAAATGGTATGTAGCTTTGGACGCTTTCCTTACAAGCTTTGTTAAATTTTGCTATTCCATATTCTTCAATGTCCTTTTTTGTTTTAAAACCGAACTTTTTTTCAACCTCTAACTCAACCGGCAGACCATGAGTATCCCATCCATTTTTTCTTTCAACCTTAAAACCGCGCATTGTTTTGAAACGCGGGATTGTATCCTTGAAAATCCGAGCCAAAGCATGATGAATCCCAGGTTTGGCATTAACAGTAATAGGACCATCATAAAAAATAAATTCTTTTTCCTTTTTTCTTTGCTCAATTGATTTTTCAAAAACTCGATTTTTCTTCCAGAATTTAAGGATTTTATCCTCCAGTTTTGGGAAATTTATCTCCATACCCGGTAGTAGAAATTCGACTAAAATTTATTTATTATTGCTGCCCGGCAGCGGTCGAATTTCACTACTGGGCATACTTAATAATAGAATATCATTTTAGCTTATTTTGAGCAAAACCCCCACACCAAATAAGGATTTCCGCCAAGCTAAAGCTTGGCGGCCGAGTAAGCTCGTTTATGAGCTTACCTATTCTTGTTGTAGTATGGGGGCAAAACAAAAGGGCGATAAATCGCCTCCTCTGTTTTTTTGCTTAGATTAAACCTTCTTGTATAAAAAATAGCTTTGTAAAGCAACAACCAAAGCTAAAATAGCTATAATAAACAGATATTTCCAGTTGGTTTTACCTTGAGTGATAAATATAATAGCCATATTATTTAATTATAATTTAATTTTCTAAAAAAATAAATATCACATTTTTTCGGGAGCAGAAATTCCCATCAAATCAAGAGTATTTTTGAAGACATAATTTGCTGCTATAACGAGGCTTGTTCTGGCTCTTGTCAGTTCTTTATCATCGGAAATAACTCGGCAATCTCTATAGAATATATGGAAAATTTCAGCTAATCCAAAAGAGTATTGAGTAATCCGCTGAACTTGATAATCTTTTGCCGTATCTTCTATAATCTCTGGAAACCTGATTAATTGTTTAATCAAATTTAGTTCGCTTGGGTGCTGAAGTAATTTAAAATTTGGAATTTGGAATTTGGAATTCCCGCATTTGCGCAATATCGCGCAAATGCGGGCATAAGCATATTGTATATAATAAACTGGATTTTTTTCTGACTGTTCTTTGGCTAATTCTAAATCAAAGTTTACATGGGTATCAGCTGATTTCTGAAGAAAGAAAAATCTTACCGCATCAATGCCAACCATATCAAGTAATTCATCCATAGTCACAAAAGTTCCAAGCCTTTTAGACATTTTTATCTCTTTGCCTTTTTCAAAAAGAGTGACGAATTGCAAAAGAATAATATTTAATTTTCCTTTAAAACCTAAAGCTGCTACCCCTGCCTGGAGCCCTGGGACATCCCCATAATGATCGGCTCCCCAAATATCAATTACTTTATCAAATTTTTTATTTTTAAATTTGTATTGGTGAAGCGCAATGTCACCAACTAAATAAGTTTTCCAGCCGTCACTTTTTACAACCACCCTATCTCTTTCATCTCCAAATTTTGATGACTTAAACCAAAAAGCTCCTTCTTTTTCATAAATTAATTTTTTCTTTTTTAAAAATTCTAAAGTTTTTTTAACGGAATTTGATTTGTGAAGTTTTTTTTCTGGAATCCATTCATCATATTTGATACCCATTCTATCGGTAGTTTTTTTAATCATTTTTAGCAAAACCTCAGCAGCTTTTTCTCCAACTTTATACGGGTCGTCACCCTTAATCTTTTTAGCCAAATCATCAATGTAAGCCCCTTTGTATTTTGCCTCGCTATCTTTCAAAACGGAATGGCCTAAAGTCAAAATCTGCATTCCATAATCATTTATATAGTAGGCCTTTTCAACTTTAAACCCGGCTTTTTTCAAAACATTACCCAAAACATCGCCAAAAGGCCCGCCTCTGGCGTTACCCACAGTTAAAGGACCGGTTGGATTAGCTGAAATAAACTCAACTTGAATTTTTTTGTTTTTGCCTATTTTTAGTTGGCCAAATTTTTCTCCTTCTTCTAAAATTCTTTTAACCTCCTTTTGCAGATATTCTTTTTTAAGAAAAAAATTAATAAACCCGGGCTTGGCTATTTCGACTCTGTCGAAAAGCCTAGATTTAAGATTTAAGATTTCAGATTTTAGATTTTCTGCAATTTCTAATGAATTTTTATTTATTTGCTTGCTAAACGCCATTGAAACATTCGTCGAATAATCGCCGTAGCGTCTGTCTTCCGGGTGATCAATTTTTATGTCCGGCAATGCAAAAACGGGAAAAATTTTCTTTTTCTGAAGTTCTTTTATAGATTTCTCAATTAATTTTTCGATCTTTTCCCTTATCATTATATTTATTCTATCTCATTTTATAGGAATAAAAAAGGCGACTCATTGAGTCGCCTACTGGTAAGAAAATTATGGCTTCATTAATTCCTTCAGTGTTCCCGCGCAATATTGCGGGTATTCTATACCATTGACCGGACTTTCATCTAAACCAAAACAGATTTTAGTGTCATCATTCAGGTTTAGCGCTTCTTTAAACTGTATCAACCTTCTTAAAACATTATTGATAACTTCATCGTTGAACTCAAATCCTATTCCAATATAAGCATAGAGACCGTTTTTGCCGGGCAGAAAGTATCCTCTGATATGTGTGTTAACAAATTCTTCCGCGTTTTCTTCATTTTGCGCAATCAAGCCTTCTCTTTTCAGCCACTCTAAATGTGATTCGGTAGTTCCTTTTGGACCAACCTTAATCTCGTTACCAATAATACAAAACATTATTCTTGCGCGATGTATTTCTATATTATGATTCGTTCTCGTCCTAAGATTTTTGAACTTGTCTTCAGACATAATATTCACCAAAAGAGCTATTATTATATTAAAAAATTTCAAAGTTATGTCAACAAAAAGACTATTTCACAAATAGCGTTATTATAAAACCCAAAGCGCCAAAAACAAAACCCAAAGCTGCGCCCTTGGTTGGTAACTGATGAAAAATTGTGTAAGCAAGGACAGGTTCAATAATTAAAATGGAGGTTATAGAAATAACGCTAACAATCCAAATATTTTTAAAAGCGCCAAATCCCGTAAAATATCCGGTTGTCAAAAGAGTACCGCCTATCACCATTATTAAAAACGGCTGCCAGAATACTTTTGAAAAAGAGGATGGGTTGGAAAAATTATTTCTGGCTAAAAGCATTTCAGCGTAAATGGTCATCATTTCCCCAAATAAAATTAAAATTATCGCAAAAATTTTTGAATTAAATAAGCTCATACTGAATTAAACAGATTTCCAAAGGCCATGAATATTACAATACTCTCTGGCTGTAATATTGTCTGCCTGAACTTCAAATTCTGCCTCTGGTTTGTCTCCGGGCTTTAAAAATTTCCGGCAATACTTACCATCAGCAATTATTTCTATCCAGTCAATATAATGCTTTTCTTCCATCGAATGAGGTATAGAACCTACTTTTACTTTTACTCCGTTTGCAGTCTTTTCAATAATTGGAACGTGTTTTTCTAAGCCGATATCCTGCGTTTTTTCCTGAAGTAGTTCCATTGGTTTGCCACAGCAAACCAATTGCCCGCCTCCAACATGCAAAACCTCAACAATATTGCCACAAACGTTACATTTATATGCTTGTTTTTGGGCAATCATATTTTTTTATTTTATTAATTATTAAATATCTTCGATTTCAGTTTACTCCCACACCATAATAAAGACAAGTTTTGGCAACTCTAGACGAAGTCAGTCTTTATTTGGTGTGGGAGTTTACCTTATTTTCTGTTAAAATTAAATAATGCCAGTCTTAGCTGAAAACCCCAGTAGTAGTCCCGATTTCATCGGGGACACTACGGGGCAAGTAAAAAGGCTTACTAAACCCGGTAGTAGAAGTTCGACAAAGGTTTTCTCCAAGAAAACCTTATATCGCGAAGCGAGTCGAACTTTCACTACTGGGTAAACTTATGCCAATTCTTGCAGAAAATAAGAAAGCATTCTTTAACTACATCATCCTGGAAAAATTTGAAGCCGGGATTTCTTTGCTTGGCCAAGAAGTAAAATCGCTAAAAACGCACGGGGTGAATTTGGCCGGAAGCTACGTGGTTTTAAAAGATGAAGAAGTTTTTTGGATCGGAGCTAATATTCCTCCTTATCAACCAAGGAATATAGGTTCTAGTTACGATCCAGAAAGATCCCGGAAAATCCTTCTCAAAAAATCGGAAATAAAATATTTGCTTGGTAAGGCCCGCCAAAAAGGATTGACATTAATACCCTTAAAAGTGTATACTATAAGAGGAAAAATAAAGCTGGAATTCGCAATCGTCAAAGGAAAAAGGAAATTTGATAAAAGAGACTTAATCAAAAAGAGAGACGTAGAAAGAGAAATCGAGAAAACAATAAAAGGAAGGGGATGAGAATAAGAATTGATGGGAGTTATTTTTAAAATAATCAGGCTGAGTTTGCTAGAAGCTCATAAAACTTCCAGCAAAGAAATAAACGCTAAT
>CAYHAF010000001.1:57943-62677 GCA_964354555.1 uncultured Candidatus Saccharibacteria bacterium | reverse complement strand
TATCCAATTGAAAAATATAGAGATATAGGAATTATTGCCCATATTTCAGCCGGGAAAACCACAACTACTGAGCGAATTTTATTTTACACCGGCATTTCCCATAAGTTAGGCAGCACTGATGATGGGACGGCTATTATGAACTGGATGATTCAGGAAAAAGAAAGAAAGTTAACGATTAAATCAGCTGCCACTACTTGCTATTGGACGCCGGAAGAATATTTAAATCCTAATAAAGAAAAAGACCAGAAATCCGAATACAGGATTAATATCATCGATACCCCGGGCCATATTGATTTTACAGCCGAGGTTCAGAGGGCCTTGAGAGTTTTGGATGGAGCAGTAGTAGTTTTTGATGGAGTGGCTGGAGTTGAGTCGCAATCAGAAACAGTTTGGCGCCAAGCTGACAAATTTAACGTTCCCAGAATTTGTTTCATAAATAAAATGGACAGAATGGGCGCCAGTTTTGAAAAATCTCTGGAATCAATTTGGCAGAAACTGACAAAAAATGCGGTTGCAGTTGAGTTACCTATAGGAAGTGAAGATAAATTTATGGGGGTAATTGATTTATTTAAAATGAAAGCCTTAATATTTGGCGGAGATTTCGGCCAAATTTTAAAACAAGAGGAAATTCCGGCTGATTTATTGGAGAGCGCAAAAAAATGGAGAGAAAAATTGATAGAAAAAATTGCAGCTGAAGATCAGGAGCTTTTGGAAAAATATTTGGCTAAAGAAGAAATTCCGATTGAAAATTTGAGAAAAGTTTTAAGGAAAGCAACTCTAAGTTATAAACTAGTTCCGGTTTTTTGCGGAGCTGCTTTCAGAAATAAGGGCGTTCAGCCGCTTTTGGACGGGGTTGTTTATTATTTACCAAGCCCTATTGATATGCCAGCTGTTAAAGGAATTGACCCCAGGACCGGCCAGGAAATCGAAAGACATCCTTCAGATGAGGAGCCCTTTACTGCTTTGGCTTTTAAAGTTTCAGCCGATCCCTTTATAGGATCTTTAACTTTTTTTAGGGTTTATTCCGGAACTTTGAAAAAAGGTTCTTATGTTTTCAATACTACCACTAATGAAAAGGAAAGAATCGGCAGGATCGTCAGGATGCATTCTAATGAAAGAGAAGAGGTGGAGGAAGTTTTTACCGGCGATATTGGAGCGACTGTGGGTTTAAAAAGAACGTCCACTGGCCATACTTTATGCGACGAAGAGCATCCTCTTGTTCTGGAGAAGATTTTTTTCCCGGAGCCGGTTATTTCAATTAAAATTGAGCCAAAAACAAAAGTTGACCAGGATAAAATGGGTATATCTCTTAAAAAATTAACTGAAGAAGATCCAACTTTTAGAGTAAAAAGCGATCTGGAAACTGGCGAGATTATTATTTCAGGAATGGGGGAGTTGCATTTGGAAATTATTGTAGACCGTTTGAGAAGAGAGTTTAAAGTTGAAACTAATGTCGGAAGACCACAAGTAGCTTATAAAGAAACGATACAGGAAGAAGCAGAAGCTGAAGGAAAATACATCAGGCAGTCTGGAGGCCGCGGTCAATATGGCCATGTCTGGCTTAGGGCAAAACCGAGAAAGAGAGGAGAAGGTTTTGAATTTATCAATGAGATAAAAGGTGGAACCATACCTTCAGAATATATTCCCGCTGTCAAGAAAGGAGTAATAGAGGCGATAGAAAAAGGAGTTTTGGCCGGATACCCGATAGTTGATGTAGAAGTGGCTCTGTATGATGGTTCTTTCCACGAAGTTGATTCCTCAGAAATTGCTTTTAAGATTGCAGGTTCCATGGCTTTTCAGGAAGCAGCCAGGAGAGGTAAGGCCGTGATTCTAGAACCAATTATGAAACTTGAAGTTATAATACCAGCTGATTTTTTAGGAGATTCGATAGGAGACTTGAGCGCCAGGAGAGGCAGGATTGAAGAAACAAAAGACAGAATAGATTTTAAAGTCATTGAAGCCAAGGTTCCTTTGGCTGAAATGTTTGGATATGCGACAGCTTTGAGGTCATTGACAGAAGGACGCGGAACTTTTACAATGGAATTTGACCATTACGAACAAGTCCCCCAGAATATCGCCCAGGAAATCATTGAAGGTAAAAGAAGATAGGACTCTTGACCCCGTTAGAAATTTTATTTATAATTATATTAGCTAAAATTTATTGTTATTTAGATTGTTTGATAGGATTTCTAACGGAGTTGACTTTATTCATACATTTAATAGAATAGTAATATAATATAATTATCAACGAATATCGAATATTTTGCGAATATACGAATTCGTAAATTCGTAATCGATTCGTTATTCGATGATCTAATATGGCAGAAAAAGAAAAGTTTGTAAGATCAAAGCCGCACGTCAATATCGGTACTATTGGCCATGTTGCTCATGGTAAAACGACCACAACCGCGGCAATCTTAAAGGTTTCAAAATTGAAAGGCATGTCTGCTTCCGAAAAAGGAGTAGATGATTTAAATGCTGCTCCTGAGGAAAAAGCCAGAGGTTTGACCATTTCAATTTCACACGTTGAATTTGAGTCTGATAAAAGGCATTACGCCTTAATTGACTGTCCCGGACATGCGGACTACGTAAAGAATATGATTACTGGAGCCGCTCAAATGGATGGCGCGATTTTAGTTGTTTCAGCACCCGATGGACCAATGCCTCAAACCAGAGAGCACATTTTATTAGCTAGACAGGTAGGACTTCCTTCTTTATTGGTTTTCTTGAATAAAGTTGATATGGTGGATGACCCAGAAATTATTACCTTGGTTGAATCAGAGCTAAGAGAACTTCTGAAAAAATATGAATTTCCGGGAGATACAACCCCGATAATTAAGGGTTCGGCTTTAAAAGCCCTGGATGTCAAATCAATAGATGATGAAGCAGCTAAACCGATATTGGAACTAATTAAGGCTGTTGACGAATTCATTCCTGATCCTGTCAGAGAAATTAATAAACCATTTTTGATGGCAATCGAAGATGTATTTACAATTGCAGGCCGCGGTACAGTAGCTACTGGAAGAATCGAAAGGGGGGTTATAAAACCTAATGAAGAAGTAGAATTATTAGGAATAAAACAAACAATAAAGACAGCTGTTGTGTCCGTTGAAATGTTTAATAAAACCTTGGATGAGGGAAGGGCCGGAGATAATGTCGGAATATTACTTAGAGGTTTAAAGAAAGAAGACGTGCAAAGAGGTCAGGTATTAGCAAAAGCGGGTAGTATTACGCCTCACACCGAATTTGACGGGGAGGTTTACATTCTAACAAAAGAAGAAGGCGGAAGACATACCCCATTCTTTTCAGGATATAAGCCCCAATTCTACATAAGAACAACTGATGTCACCGGGGATGTTGTTTTACCTGAAGGAACAGAAATGGTGATGCCTGGCGATACTGTAAATTTAAAAATCAAATTACTTGCTCCAATAGCCCTGGAAGAGAAACAAAGGTTTGCTATCCGTGAAGGAGGAAAGACCGTGGGAGCAGGAGTGGTTACAAAAATAGCGAAATAATCACTGAATAGCGAAACAGAGAATAGCGAGACAGCGAGTAGTGTTTAGCGTTTAACTTATTAACTATTCGCTAATCACTAAGAACTAATGTTCTTGTTCTTTTAAGATGACAAAAAAGACAAATATTAATCCATTGCCATCTCCTGCTAAAAAGCGGGCTGATGCAATTAAAGAAAAAGAAGCTGAATCAAAACCCAGACTTAGGATTAAATTGAAATCCTATGACCACAAAGTTATTGACAGCAGTGCCCATCAGA
Organism: uncultured Candidatus Saccharibacteria bacterium; assembly: GCA_964354555.1. Lineage (GTDB taxonomy): Bacteria > Patescibacteriota > Minisyncoccia > Minisyncoccales > JAHCRE01 > CAYHAF01. Next base: position 58,902 of record CAYHAF010000001.1, on the reverse strand, counting down.
TTGTAGAGACAGCTTTGCGTTATGGGAGCGAAGTATTGGGACCTGTTCCTTTGCCGACCGAAATTCACAAATACACCGTTAATAGATCTTCTTTCGTCCATAAAGATGCCAGGGAACAGTTTGAAATGAGGATTCATAAGAGACTAATTGACATTTTGACTCCAAACCAGAGAGTAATTGATGCATTGATGAATCTGAATTTACCAGCAGGAGTAGATATTGAGATTAAGATGTAATCCCTACTAATTACGAATCGGTACGAATTTACGAATTATCACTTTTGTTTTATCATGAACATAAATATTTTTTTCAAAAATTAATAAAACAATAAGTTTAACTAACCATAAAGAAACAGATTGCGGGGTTAGTGCCCCGTATTTTGTTTGAAGATATTATTCGTATATTCGTAAATATTCGTAATTCGTAGTGAATATGAAATTCATATTAGGAAAAAAATTAGAGATGTCACAGATTTTTGATGAAAAAGGAAATGTTGTTCCGGTAACTTTGATTGAGGCTGGTCCTTGTCAGGTGACTCAAGTGAAGACAAAAGAGAAAGACGGATACCAGGCAGTTCAGATAGGTTTTGAAAAAATAGAGAAAGAGAAAAAAATAAAAAAGACAATGAAGGGAAAAGAATTTAAGTATTTAAAAGAGTTTGAAAATGGAGAGTTAAAAGTCGGAGACCAGATTTTGGCAACAGTTTTTAAGGAGGGGGATAAGGTAAATGTTTCTGGGGTATCAAAAGGCAAGGGATTCGCAGGTGTGGTAAAAAGATGGCATTTTAAAGGTCAGTTTAAAACTCATGGTACTAAAGAAAAATGGAGATCACCAGGTTCTATCGGCCAAAGGTGGCCTCAAAGGGTTATTAAAGGAAAGAAAATGGGAGGCAGGATGGGAAGCGATAGAACAACAGTTAAAAATTTGAAAATAGCGAAAATTGATCCAGAAAATAATAT
>CAYHAF010000001.1:51161-57843 GCA_964354555.1 uncultured Candidatus Saccharibacteria bacterium | reverse complement strand
TTAGTCCATCAGGTTGCAGTTTCTCAGATGGCAAACAAAAGAAGAATTATCGCCAGTACCAAAGACAGGTCTGAGGTAAGGGGTGGTGGAAAAAAACCCTGGCGTCAAAAAGGAACAGGAAGAGCCAGGCATGGTTCCATCACGTCTCCGATTTGGAGGCATGGTGGAGTGACCTTTGGTCCTAATACAGACATTGTTTTTAAAAAAAATATTTCAAAGAAAATGAGGAGAAAAGCTTTATTTATGGTTTTAACAGCAAAAGCCAAAAAGGAATTCTTAATCGTTTTGGATGATTTAAAAATAGAAAAACCAAAAACAAAATTAATGAATGAAATTTTAAATAAATTACCGGGAAAAGAATCAACAAGGTTAGTTCTTTTGCCTCAAAAAGATGATGGTATTATAAAAGCAACAAGGAATATTCCAAAAACGAGCATTGAATTGGCAAAAAATATTAATGTTTTACAATTGCTCTCTTTTAAATATTTAGTCCTTCCAAAAGATTCCATAAAAGCAATAAAAGAAACTTTTTCTAAAAAAGAATAGAATATGCCATTTTCATTTTTCAAAAAACAAAAAAAGGAACCTGCCCACAATGTTCCCGCCACAACTTCGAAGATGTTGGCGGGTGCAGGCGGGGATAAAAAAACAGAGAAAGTTGATAAAGTTGAGGCCCCAAAAAGAAAAAGAGCAAAGAGAACCGGGATGGCCTTTGGAATTTTAAAATCACTTCATGTTACAGAGAAAGCTACGGATTTGAGCAAAAACGATCAGTATTTATTCAAAGTTTTTCCAAAAGCCAACAAATCTGAAATAAAAAAAGCGATTGAAGAAATTTTTAATGTAGACGTACTTTCAGTCAATATCGTGAAAACTCCGTCAAAAAGAAGAAGATTGGGCAAAACATTTGGCTGGAAAAAAGGACATAAAAAAGCGATTGTCAAAATAGGGAAGGGACAAAAAATAGATATTTTGCCAAAATGAATCCCTCCCCGCCGCAAAGCGGCGAGGTATCCCGTCCAACTTCGTCGAGGCGGGACAAGTTCCTTCGGCGGCTTTTATACCAGCCGCAATAGAGGACAGGACATTTTCGCCACCGAAGAATAAAAAACAGATATGAAAAGTTTATCTAAAACAAAAAGAATACTGACCAAAAAAGAACCTGAAAAAAACTTAGTTGTTTCTATTAAAGAAAAAGCAGGAAGAAATTTTTCTGGCAGAATAACTACCCGTCATAGAGGCGGAAGAGTAAAAAGACTTTATAGAATCGTTGATTTTGGCCAGGAAAAATTAGAAATACCGGGAAAGGTAGTGGCTTTGGAATACGATCCTAACCGCACAGCTTATTTGGCTTTGATTGAATACAAGGGCGGAGAAAAAAGATATGTTTTAGCGCCCGCTGACCTTAAAATTGGGGATGAAATTATCTGTACTGAAAAAGCTGATTTAAAACCAGGAAACAGGATGAAAATTAAGAATATCCCGGTTGGGACCCAAGTTTACAATATTGAATTAGAATTAGGCAAAGGAGGAAGATTTATGAGATCAGCCGGAACTTTTGCCAAGATTTTAGCCCAAGATGAAGGATTTACTAACTTGGAATTTCCTTCAGGAGAAGTGAGAAAGGTTTATGGAGAATGCTTTGCTTCAGTCGGGCAAGTTTCTCATCCCGAAAAGAGATTTGAAATAATCGGAAAAGCAGGAAGCAACAGGTTAAAAGGGTGGCGTCCAACCGTAAGAGGCAGCGCTATGAATCCTTGCGATCATCCTCATGGAGGAGGCGGTGGAAAAACGCCGATTGGTTTAAAGTATCCCAAAACTCCCTGGGGGAAAATAGCTCGAGGAGTCAAAACAAGAAAGAAAAAATGGACCGACAGATTTATTCTTCAAAGGAGACAAAACAAAAATAAGCAATAAAAATGAACCTCTTCGGTCTGAAGACCGAGAGTTTCTTGGCAAGGAATTAATATTTAAATACCAATAATATGGCTCGATCACTTAAAAAAGGTCCTTTTGTGGATCAAAATATACTGAAGAAATTAAAGAATTTGAAACCAGGCGGGAAAGAAATCATCAAAACTTGGTCGAGGGATACAACCATCACTCCGGAAATGGTGGGATTTGTTTTTAACGTTCATAATGGAAAAGAATTTATCGTAGTCCAGGCTACCGAAGAGATGGTTGGTCATAAGTTAGGTGAATTTTCGCCTACGACAAAATTTTCAAGACATGGAGGAAGAATGCAGAGAGAAATAGAGCAGGTTGTTGCTGAAAAAGAAACAGCAAAATTGCAACAAGCTAAAGTTCCTGAAGAGAAAAAATGAACCTCTACGACCTGAAGGTCGAGAGTTTCCTTGGCAATGTATTAATATTTAAAGACCAATAACATGCAAGCAAGTGCCAAACTAAATTATTTACATATTGCACCGCGTAAGGTCAGATTAATTGTAGACATGATCAGGAAAAAATCAGTGAAAGAAGCCGAGAAGATTTTAAATTTTATGCCCCAGAGGGCAGCTTTGCCAGTAATGAAATTAATAAAATCGGCTGTTTCTAATGCAAAAAATAGTTTTGGGTCAGAAGAATCAAACCTTTTCATTTCCAAAATTACTGTGGACGAAGGGCCAAAAATGAAAAAGTGGATGCCAAGAGCCAGAGGTTCTCCTTCTCCAATTCATAAAAAAACTTCCCACGTTTCATTAGTTTTAGATGAGATAGAAAAGGGAAAGGCTAAGGTTAAAAAAGATCAAGAATCATTAAAGGTTGAAGAAGAGAAAAAACAGGAAAAAATAGCAAAAAATATTCAAAAGCCAAAGATTTCGAGAGGTGAAACAGAAAGAAAAAAACCAAGATTAGAAAGAGTAGCAAGAAGAATTTTTGGACGTAAATCATTTTCAAAATAGACAACTAAAAACATGACTCATAAAGTCCACCCAAAAGCTTTCAGGATAAAAGGTATAAATGACTGGGTTTCCAGGGGTTTTTACAAAAAAGACCTTAGTAAGTATTTAAAGGAAGATTTTGAAATTAGGAAATTTTTAAATAAAAAATTAGCTAAGATTGGAATAGATAGCATTGAAATAGAAAGATTTTCAACCAAAATAAGCATTATTATTAATACGGCCAGGCCCGGATTAATTATTGGAAGGCGTGGGGAAGGAGTTGAAGAATTAAAAAGAGATTTAGATAAAATAATTTTCAAAAAGCCTTTTTCCGCCATGAAAAAAGGAAAAGGCAGACCCTTTGAAGTAAGATTAGAAATAAAAGAAATTAAAAATCCTTGGCTGTCTGCTTCTTTAGTGGCGCAGTGGATTGCCCAGCAGATAGAAAAAAGAATGCGCTTTAGGAGAACCTTGAAACAGGCTATAGAAAAAACCATTGTTCATAAAGAAATTCAAGGCATCAGGGTTCAGGTTTCAGGTAGATTAGACGGAAATGAAATTGCCAGGACAGAATGGCTTAAAAAAGGCAGAATGCCCCGCCAGACTATTAGAGCTGATATTGATTTTGGAACCGCTAGAGCTTTTTGTACTTATGGGGTAGTAGGGATTAAAGTCTGGTTATACAAAGGAGAAAAATTTGAGTGAAACGAAACCCCGTTCTCTATGCTTTTAGAAAGTAGGAAGGAAAAAATATAATCAGAAAACAAAATAAATTATCGTTTTAATAATTAATTATCGCTTAGAGAGCGGGGTACTCGCTTTCTAACGAAAGCTTATATGTTAATGCCAAAAAGAGTAAAACACAGGAAATGGCATAAAGGTCGTTCCAGAGGAATAGAAAATCGCGGGACAGAATTAGTTTTCGGAACTTTTGGTTTAAAGAGCTTGGGGACTTCTTGGTTAAGTTCGCGTCAATTGGAAGCAGCCAGAAGAACTATTATAAGATATCTTAAAAAAGGAGGAAAGCTTTGGATTAGGATTTTTCCTCAAAAACCGATAACCAGAAAAGGAACGGAAGTACCCATGGGCGGAGGAAAGGGCGGAGTAGATCATTATGCTTTTCCGATAAGGCCAGCCAGAATCCTTTTTGAAGTAGACGGGATAAGCGAGAAGGAAGCGCAAGAAGCTTTAGAAAAAGCCGGCGACAAATTACCAATAAAGACAAAGTTTATCAAGAGGTAATAATTTAACATGAAAATTAAAGAACTACGCCAAAAATCAAAAGACGACCTTAATAAAATTCTGCAGGACAATAGGGAAAAAGTGAGACAGATTCGTTTTGATATGTCTTCAGGTAAAGTTAAAAATGTCCGGGAAATTAATAAGATAAAAAAAGATATTGCCAGGATTTTAACTATCTTAAATGAAAAAAGTCACAAATAAAAAGGAACAAATTATTTCTTAATTTTGCTATTATGGCTAAGAAACAATTAAAAGGAAAAGTTATTTCCAATAAAATGAAAAATACGGTCGTAGTTGATGTGGAGCGGTTAAAGAAAGATGAAAAATATAAAAGAAGGTATTCTTACTTAAAGAGTTTTAAAGCGCATGACCAAAAAGGAGAGTGTAAAATTGGAGACGAGGTAATAATTGAAGAATGCAGGCCAATCAGTAAAGATAAGAAATGGCGAATTGTCAAAAGAACTATGATATCAACCGATACTGGACCCGAGGAATTTTTAGAGGAACCGATTATTGAAGAGGAGCTGAAAAAAAACAAGGAAGCCATGGAACAAAAAGAAGAAAAAGAAATAAAATAGATATTTTTATGATTCAACAAAGAACAATGTTAAAAGTAGCTGATAATACCGGAGCTCGAATAGCTCAGTGTTTTAGAATTTTAGGCGGTAGTAGGAGAAGGTATGGTCAGATTGGGGACATTGTTTTTGTTGTAGTCAAAGAAGCTGAACCAAGAAGAATAGTAAAAAAACATGAAGTAGCCAGAGCAGTGATAATAAGACAAAAAAGGCCTTTTCGCAGAACAGATGGAACCTACATTTCTTTTGATGACAATGCAATAGTTATATTAGAAGGCAAATCTAAAGAACCAAAAGGTGGGAGAATCTTAGGTCCGGTAGCCAAGGAATTAAAGGAAAAGGGTTTTGAAAGAATAGCTGCTTTAGCCGAAGAATTAGTGTAATAAATTAAAAAATTATGAAGATTAAAAAAGGCGACATAGTTTTAATAATGTCAGGAAAAGACCGCGGAAAAAAAGGAAAAGTTTTGGAAGTTTTCCCAAAGGAAAACAGATTATTGGTTGAAGGAGTCAATTTAAGAAAAAAGCATTTAAAACCCAAAAGAGAAGGAGAAAAAGGACAGACGATTGAGCTTTCTGTTCCTATTCATGCTTCCAAAACTAAGTTTATTTGCACCAGGTGTCAGAAAGCAACAAGGATCGGCTATCTTTTTAAAGAAGACATACTTTCTAATTCCAAAAAAGAAAAGAAAAAATTTCGCGTTTGCAAGAAATGCGGGAAAGAAATATAAAAATAATTTTTTAACTGATTAAATTATTAATTAAATGAAATTATTAGAAAAATATAAAAAAGAAGTGATTCCAGCGATGATGGAAAAATTTGGCTACAAAAATACGATGGCCGTTCCTAAGATTGAAAAAGCAATAATCAACTCTGGTTTTGGAAGAATGGTAACTGAAAAGACAACTGATGAACAAAAGAAGATTTGCGATTCTATTTTGAATGATTTATCTTTAATTACCGGGCAAAAGCCAAATTTAACCAGAGCCAAAAAATCAATATCCAGTTTTAAGATAAGAGAAGGTCTTCCTGTTGGAGCGAGGGTTACTTTGAGAGGAAAGAGAATGCTTGATTTTTTGGAAAGATTAATTAATATTGGGTTGCCAAGATCAAGAGATTTTCGAGGTATAGACCAGAAGTCAATTGACAAAAAAGGGAATTTAACAATAGGAATTAAAGAGCACATTTGTTTTCCGGAAGTTTCACCAGAAAAAGTGAAGAATATCTTTGGATTCGAGGTGACAGTTGTTTTGACAGCTAAAACGAAAGAAGAAGGCCTGGAATTATTAAAATTATTAGGTTTTCCAATAAAAAGTTAAAATTAAAAAAGTCATGACAACCAAAGCCCAATTTGCAAAATCCCAGAAAAAACCAAAATTCAGCAGCAGAATTGTGAGAAGATGTTTTAGATGTGGAAGGAAAAGAGGGTTTATGAGAGATTTTGGTCTATGCAGAATATGTTTTAGAGAGATGGCGAACCAAGGATTAATTCCGGGGGTGACAAAATCAAGCTGGTAATTATAATAAAGTATATAGTAGTAAGTATTAAGTATAATTAAGTAAAAAGAGTTCCCAAAATACTTAATACCCAATACTTAATACAAAGTATTAAAAATGACCGATCCAATTTCAGACATGATAAACAGAATACTTAATGCCCAAGCCGTTTTACATCCAACGGTTTCTGTTCCCTTTTCTAATTTTAAATATGAAATCGCAAAGATTTTAGAAAAAGAGAAATTTATTGATAAAACAGAGGAAAAAGGTAAAAAGGTTAAAAGAGTAATTGAAATAAATTTAAAATACGAAGACAAAACGCCAGCCATATCCGGATTGAAAAAAGTTTCAAGACCTGGCCAGAGAATTTATGCCGAAACTAAAGAAATAAAAAAAGTAAAAGGAGGTTATGGCATGTCGATAATTTCTACTCCTAAGGGTTTGATGACCAATAAAGAAGCGAGAAAGAAAAGATTAGGAGGAGAG
>CAYHAF010000001.1:0-51061 GCA_964354555.1 uncultured Candidatus Saccharibacteria bacterium | reverse complement strand
TCCTAAGGGTTTGATGACCAATAAAGAAGCGAGAAAGAAAAGATTAGGAGGAGAGATTATTCTTGAAGTTTGGTAACATCCTACGAATTACGAATCACTACGAATATGCGAATCTATTTAATTCGTCCCCCAAGAAAAAGTTTAACATAAATTATTCGTAGATTCGTAAATATTCGTAATTAATAGGGAATAATATGAGCAGAATAGGAAAAAAACCAATTTTAATACCGGAAGGCGTGAAAGTAGAAACCCAGGATCAAAAAGTTTTGATTTCTGGTCCAAAAGGGAGCTTAGAAAGAATAATAAGACCCGAATTTGAAATAGAAATAAAAGACGGCCAGATTTTTGTTTTAGCAAAAAACGTCAGACTTCGCAAGCAAGAGTCTAAAAGAGTAAAAGCTTTCCTGGGGCTAACAAGGGCTTTAATATTCGGAATGGTTGAAGGAGTGACTAAAGGGCACGAAAAGAGGTTAGAAATAGAAGGTATTGGATATAAAGCAGTTTTAGAGGGCCAGGATTTAAGCCTGAAAGTCGGGTTTTCTCACCTGGTTAAAATTAAAGCTCAACCAGGAACTAAATTCTCAATTGAGAAAAATACCATTATCGTTTCAGGAATTGATAAAGAAGTTGTTTCCCAGTTAGCTTCCGAAATAAGAAGGGTTCAGCCGCCAGAACCATATAAAGGAAAAGGAATCAGATATTCTGGAGAAGTTGTAAAGAGAAAAGAAGGTAAAAAGGTTGTTGCAACCACTTAAGATTACCCAATTTTAAAAATGGAAAATAAAATAAAAAAAGAAACAAGAGCTAGGCGCCACCTCAGGGTTAGGGCTAAAGTTTCAGGCACAGTTCAAAAACCTCGTCTTTGTGTTTTCCGCTCAAATCAGCATATTTATGCCACTTTGATTAATGATGAAAAAAATAGCACAATTTTAGTAGCAAGCGATAAGGAAATAAAAAAACCTAAGACTGAAAAAATAAATTCAGAAAAAGAGGGGAAGTTATCAGCTAAAGTTGCTTTGGCTTATGAGGTGGGTCAATTAATCGCCCAAAAGGCCTTAAAAAACAAAATTGAGAGAGTAGTTTTTGATAGGGGGGGTTATAAATATCATGGAAGGGTAAAGGCTTTAGCTGATGGGGCAAGAAAAGGCGGACTAAAGTTTTAATTTAAACAAAAACAAACATGGAAGAAACAAGATTCAGGAGACCAAGTAGATTTTCTTCAAGAAGAACCCCGGAAGTGAAAGATGAATTCGACACTAAACTTTTAGATTTGGCCAGAGTTGTGCATGTTCGGGCCGGTGGGAAAAAAATGAGCTTCCGAGCAATAATAGTTGCCGGCAACAAAACCGGGAAGGTGGGCTTGGGAGTGGGAAAGGGCTTGGATGTCGCTCAGGCAATAGAAAAGGCAACAAGGTCAGCAAAGAAAAATCTTATTGAAGTCCCGATTATTAATGAAACCATACCACACGAAACCTATGCTAAATACGGCCCAGCCGAAGTTTTATTAAAACCTCAAAGAAAAGGTAGGGGTTTGGTGGCTGGCGGAACCGTCAGAGTGATTTGCAATTTAGCAGGAATAAAGAATGTCTCTTCAAAGATTTTGGGCAGAACAGGAAATAAATTGAATAATGGCCGGGCAACAATTGCAGCCTTTAAAAAATTGAAAAAAAATTATGCAGCTAAATGAATTAAAACCAAGGCATAAATCAAAAAAGAGAAGGACAATTGGCAGAGGAGGAAAGAAAGGAGCTTATTCTGGGAAAGGGGTAAAAGGCCAGAGGGCAAGATCCGGTCATAATTTCGAGCCCTTTATTCGCAGTCTGATTAAAAGATACCCAAAATTGAGAGGCTATAGATTTAAAAAAGACTGGCCAGAGCCGGCAGTAATCAATGTCAGAGATATTGAAAAAAGGTTTTTTGTTGGAGACGATAGCAAAAAAGGGGAAAAAATGGAAATTAAAATTAGCCCCCAGATCTTGTTAGAAAAAAGATTAATCCGTAAAATAGAAGGAAGGATGCCAAAAGTGAAAATCTTAGGGAAGGGAGAAATAAAAAAGGCGCTGATAATTGAGGATTGCTTGGTTTCCAAAGAGGCGAAAGAAAAAATTGAAAAAGCAGGTGGAAAGATAAAAAAATGAAAATTCTAAATTATGTTTGAAAAAGCAATACAAGTTTTTAAAATTCGTGATTTAAGAAATAAAATTCTCTTTATTCTTTTTGTATTTGCCGTTTTTAGACTAATGGCTAATATACCAATTCCAGGCATTATAACAAATAAAGAGATGGCAAAGCTTTTCTTTGAGCAATTTAAAACTTTCGGCGTTTTAAATGTTTTTACAGGAGGTGCTTTGGATAAATTTTCTATAGTTATGCTGGGATTAGGTCCTTATATTACCTCAACTGTTATTTTACAGCTTTTAACAATGATTTTTCCCCAGTTGGAAAGAATGTACCGCGAAGAAGGAGAAGCCGGCCGCCAGAAATTCAATCAGTATGGAAGAATCTTAACTGTTCCTTTAGCCGCGCTTAATGCTTATGGGATGCTGGTTTTATTTCAGAGGCAGGGAGTCATTGGACATCTTTCCCGATTTTCAATATTTAATTCCGTTGTAACCGTTACAGCTGGAGCTATTTTTTTAATGTGGCTTGGGGAACTAATTTCTGAAAAAGGAATAGGAGAGGGAACTTCGCTTTTGATTTTCGCCGGAATTATTGCTGATTTCCCTACTAACGCAGGCGCAATATATAATATGGTTAAGTCTGGCGGCAATCCTACATATTCTTATTTTCTTTTTTTAGTAATGGCATTGTTTATTCTAATTGGCGTTGTAGTAGTAAACGAAGCCAGGCGCAATATTCCTGTTTCTTATGCTAAAAGAGTCAGGGGATCTAAGATGTACGGAGGCGTCTCTACTTATTTGCCTTTAAATATTAATCCGGCAGGAGTAATGCCTGTGATTTTTGCCTTATCTATTTTAAGCTTTCCGGCAATGATCGCAGGTTTTTTGAGAGGATTTGAAGGAAAGATAGGAACTATTGCGGTCAGCGTTAGTAATTTTTTTGAGAACCCCTGGGTTTATGGAGGGCTTGAGTTTTTCTTAGTTTTTCTTTTCACTTTTTTCTACACGATGATTGCCTTTGATCCTGAAAACGTTTCTGAGAATTTGCAAAAATCAGGCGGATTTATCCCTGGAATAAGGCCGGGGGTTTCCACTGCCCAATTTTTGTCCCATACTTTGAACCGAATCCTGCCAATCGGAGCTTTATTTTTAGCATTAATAGCTCTGATGCCGACAATTATCGGGAATTTAACACATATATTAGCCTTCAAGTTTTTAGTTGGAGGCACAAGTTTGTTGATCTTGGTTAACGTTGTTTTGGAAACCGTAAAACAAATAAATGCCCAATTAGAAATGCGGGAATACGAGACATTCTAGAGACTAAATAATTTAAGTTGAAAAATTTAAGTTTACTTTAATCCTAAATCTTTAATCTTAAATCTGTATGAGAACTCCACTTTCTATAATTATTTTTGGTCGGGCAGGTTCGGGAAAGGGAACTCAGGCTGATTTACTTGCCGAGAGATTTAAACTGGAGCATTTTAGCAGCGGAGAAGCTCTTCGCCAGCGCCAAAAAGTAAGCGATTTTACCGGCAGGAAACTTGCAGAGGTTATGAATAGAGGAGAATGGGTTCCTCCCTCAATCGTCTGTAAAATTTGGATGGATAAACTTGAAGAGTTTAAGAAAAAAAGAAATTTTAAGGGATGGATTTATGATGGTGGTCCAAGATTTATGTTAGAAGCAAAAATTTTAGATATAGCTTTAAGGTGGTATGATTGGGAAGAAAATACAAAATTTATTCTGGTAGATATTTCAGAAAAAGTAGCTCTTGATCGTTTAACTAAAAGAAGGCAATGTAAAAAATGCGGAGAACTAATTCCCTGGTTTGGGGAGTTTAAAAATATTAATAAGTGTCATAAATGCGGCGGCGAACTTATTTTTAGACCCGATGATAAACCAAGTGCTATAAGAAAAAGATTGGAAGAATTTGAAGAACATATAGTGCCCGTAATAAATTATTATAAAAAACAGGGCAGAGTCATAAAAATAAATGGAGAGCAAAGCATTGAAAACGTTTTTAAAGAAATTTTGAAAAAAATAAAATAGTTTTAATGATTCCTCTAAAAAATCAAAAGGAAATAGAAATAATGAGAGAAGGCGGAAAAATACTGGCAAAGATTATGAAAGAATTGGAAAAAGTAGTTAAGCCAGGAATTGCTACCAAAGAATTAGACGGGCTCGCAGAGAGCCTGATTTTTAATTATGGGGCCAAGCCATCTTTTAAGGGTTATACCAATCGAAAAGATGGTATTTTAGATCCTTATCCTGCAAGTTTATGCACTTCAATTAATGAAGAAATTGTTCATTGCTTGCCCTCAGATAGAATTTTAAAAGAAGGTGAAATTATTTCCTTGGACTTGGGAATTTTTTACCCTTCGACAAGCTCAGGGCAAGTTGAAGGTTTTCATACCGATATGGCAATTACGGTTCCGGTGGGAAAAATATCTCCGGAAGCCCAAAGATTGATTAGGGTAACAAAAAAGGCGTTGAAACGAGGGATAGCAGAAATTAAATCCGGAAACCACTTGGGTGATATTGAAAGCGCTATTCAGAAATTTGTTGAGAGCCAGGGTTTTGAAGTTGTCAGGGATTTGTGCGGCCATGGAATTGGTAGGGAGCTGCACGAAGATCCCCAAATTTTGAATTTCGGAAAAAAAGGATCGGGCCCTGAAATAAAAGAAGGGATGGTTTTGTGTTTAGAGCCAATGGTGGCAATCGGAGACCCGACAATAAAAAGAGCCAAAGACGGGTGGGGTTACCAGACTTTTGATGATTCTTTATCAGCCCATTTTGAGCACACGATAGCAGTGACAAAAAAAGGAGCTGAAATATTAACAAATAATTAAATAAACTTCTCTGCTGGGTATTCCAAAAATGAGCGCCGTTTTTTTTGTTTTAAGATTTGTGGTAAACCCCGTTAGAAATTTCTTATAAGATTACATTTTTTCTATCGTTGCTTTTAAGTTTCTAACGGGGTAAAATAATTTAATATGTCAGAAATTTACCCCCACACCAAAGGAGCACATTATTCATCTTTTAGCGCCGAAGGCGCTAGTGCTCCTTATGGTGTGGGGGTTTATCTTTCCGTTATTGTCCCTGCTTATAACGAAGAAAAAAGATTGACTGGGACTTTAAAAGAAATAGACAAATACTTAAGAAAACAGAATTATGAGTCTGAAATTCTTGTTGTTTCTGATGGCTCCACCGATAAAACTTGCGAAGTTGTCAGAAATTTGATGACAGAAATTAACCCTTCGACAGAGCTCAGGGTTAATGGTGAGCCGAATCGAACCATTAAAAACTTAAGACTGCTTGAATTTCCTAAAAAAAGAGGCAAGGGGTTCGGAGTCCACCAAGGAATGTTGGAGGCAAAAGGTGATTACCGCATTTTTACTGATGCTGATAATTCAACTCCTCTTGAACAGATTGAAAAAATGTGGCCTTATTTTAAGGAGGGTTTTGACATTGTTATTGGTTCTCGAGATTTAAAAGGAGCAGTTTTAGATCCGCCCCAGCCTTGGCAAAGGAGATTTACAGGGGAAGTTTTTAAATTAGTCAGAAAAATTATCGTTGGTTTATGGGAAATTCAGGATAGCCAATGCGGCTTTAAATGCTTTACGAAAAAAGCAACCGAAACTATTTTTCCGAAATGTAAAATTTTGCGTTTTTCTTTTGATACCGAAGTCTTATTAATTGCCAAAAAATTAAAATATAAGATAAAAGAAATTCCTATTTTTTGGAAAAATGACTTGGAAAGCAAGGTAAAATTTAAAAGCATGGTTAAAATGGCTCTTGATTTAGTTAAAATAAGATGGAATTTCATAACGCATAAATATGACTAAAAAGCCTAAAAAAATTCACCCTGTTAAATCCCGCAAAGCGGGACCCAGCCCTTCGCAGAAGGGCGGGGTATTTAACGGGGTAAGGTTTCCTTCAGAGCTTAGACTTGATTTAATCTCAAAAGACTGGGTTGTTATTGCTACAGGCAGGGCGAGGAGACCCGAAACCTTTAGAAGAGAAAAAAAAGTAAGCCAAGAATTTTCTAAAGAAACCTGCCCTTTTTGCAAAAAAGACATTATAAAAGATGCGACATTAGTTTTTTCTCGAGGGAAAAAGGTCAGGGGGAAGGAACAAAAAAAATGGACGACTATTTCGATTACGAATAAATTTCCCGCTTTTTTGCCATCTTCTAAGCTAGACAAGAAAATAGAAGGCAATCTTTATGAAACGATAAATGCCGCAGGTTTTCACGAGATAGTTGTTACCAGGAATCATAAGAAATCACTTGCTCTGCTTAGTTTAGAAAAAGTTAAGGAAGTAATTGATATTTATCATCAGAGATATTTAGATTTGATGGTAAAACCATTTGTTAATCATATTTCAATATTTCATAACCATGGTTTAGAATCCGGGGCTTCCATATTTCATCCCCATTCCCAAATCATCACCACTCCTTTGGTTGATGTTGATTTGACCAGAGGCCTTTCCAATTCTAAGAGATATTTTAAAAGAGAAAAAAAATGCATTTATTGTGAGATGGATAAATGGGAAAAGAAGATAAAGAAAAGAATTGTTTTTGAAAATAAAGATTTTTTAGTCCTATGTCCCTTTGCATCAAAATCAGCTTTTGAACTGATAATTTCACCCAAAAAACACCTACCTTATTTCGAAAAAATTACCGAAAAAGAAAAATGGCAGCTGGCTCAAGCTTTTAAAGCAGCTTTAGGTAAAATTTTTAAAGCCCTTAACGATCCTGCTTACAATTTTTATTTGCATACTGCTCCATGCGATGGCAGAAAATACGATTATTATCATTGGCATTGGACAATTTTACCAAAAACTTCTGTTTGGGCAGGATTTGAAATCGGAACTCGAATGGAGATTTCAACCATTGAGCCGGAAAAAGCCGCCGAATATTTAAGAAAACAATAGCCCTACGAATTACGAATAACTACAAATATACGAATAATTTATGAAACCATTAATCGTTGCAAATTGGAAGATGAATCCACAAACTTTGGTTGAAGCGAAGCAGCTTTTTGATTCAGTCAAAGAAGGGTTAGCTAATATTAAAAATACCGAGACAGTTATCTGTCCACCCTTTGTATTTTTACCCGCAGTTAACTCAGGGTCATCTTGTATTAAGCTTGGTGCTCAGGATTGCTTCTGGGAAAAATCAGGTGCCTTCACTAGCGGAATTTCTCCATTTATGCTCAAAAATTTAAGCTGTGATTATGTGATTTTAGGCCATTCGGAAAGAAGAATTCATTTTGGCGATACTAATGAGATAATAAATAAAAAGATAAAAACCGCGATTTCGGCAGGATTAAAGCCAATTTTCTGCATCGGAGAAACAGAGAAAGAAAAAAAAGAAGGAGAAACTGAGAGCGTCTTAACAATCCAAATAGAAAAAGGATTGATTGGAATCTCTGTAGACCAAATAAAGGATATTGTAATTGCCTATGAACCCGTTTGGGCCATCGGAACCGGAAATCCATGTAAGTCAGAGGAAACTAAGAAGATGGTCGCATTAATCCAAAAGATAATATCGGAGCTTTACTCTGATAAAATCTCAGGCAATTTGAGGATTCTTTATGGTGGGAGCTTGAACAGTAAAAATGTCGGTGATTATTTTAAAAGTGCGAGAGTAGATGGATTTATAGTAGGCGGTGCTTCCTTGAATCCTGAGGAATTCATTAAAATAATAAAAATAATTAGTTAGAATGCATAACCAAAAAGGGGGCGTTTTCTATCCAATAGCTTGGAAACATTTTAGTAATTGATTTGGTGTTTGAAAATTGATTCCCATATGTAATCTTTCTTGGTTGTAATAGTTTAAATATTCTGGTAATGCTTTATTGAATATTTTAACATCAACCGGCAAATTTCTTAAGCATTCTTCCTGCAAAGTCCGGTTGAATCTTTCAAGATAGGAATTGTCATTGGGTTTTCTAACCCTGGAATGCCGATGCAATATCTTTATTCGTTCGCTGAAATGTTGGGAAAATTCACTGCCATAATCGGATTGGATGCAATTAAACCTAAACGGCGCTAAGGCTCGGGCTTTCTTCAAAAATCCAATGCTTAATCTTGTATTAATCCTTCCTGTCGCCCAAGCAAAGCACCAGCGCGAATAGACGTCGATTAAAGTATAGACATAGATTCTTTTCTTTCCATTCACCATTAGATGAATGGTATCAACAATGACCAAATCCCCAGGTTTTAAAGGCAGAGGACGCTCAATTGGCAGATGCAATCTTTTCCAGGGACTGCGTTTCTTGATCAATCCGGCATCGTCCAATTTTCGTTTTACGCTGTTTAAACAGACTCTGATTCCATCCTTAATTAAATGTTGGTGGATGACATCGCTGCAACGTTTGTATTTCTTTCTACAAGCAACGATAGCTTTAACGATTTCTTCTGATAGTTCCCGTGGGTGATGATGGGGCCGAGAAGACCGAGTTGGAATTTCACGCACTCCTCCTGGCGGAACTTTCTGATTCCATTTGCTGACCGCGCCCTTTGAATAGCCAAAATATCTGGCCACTTCGCTGATTGATTTGCCCGCTCTGACCATATTAACTGCTCTTGCCCGTAGTTTAGGCATTTGAGGATTAATTGTGTATGGCATATTTAGAAATGATTTATTGATACATGTATATTGTATCAGATATATTGTATCAGATCGTTTCCAAGCTATTGGGCTATTACGAAGGGGTTGACCTTTTTTTATTTTGGACTAATATTAAACATATATGGAAGAGTTTTCTCAAGGATATTTTTATAATCCCAGCAAAGGGAATATTTCTGTAGATCAGGTTATGGAAGAGATTATGAACTATATTAAAGAAAAACCTGACAGATTTTATGATATTATTGTTGGTTGTGATTCTCCATCTAATGAGGAACCTAATTTCCCGGTAGTGGTAGTTGTCTTAAGAAAGGGAGAAGGAGGCAGGTTTTTTATTAGAAAAGTAAAATATTCCAGTTCTGAAAAAATATTCGTTAACTGGAAACTTAGAATTTTAGAGGAAGTAATGCTTTCTTGCCAGTTAGCTTTGTTTTTTAGAGAAAATTTTGAAAAAAAGGTGAAAGCTTTGCCGGAATTTCCTGATTATGAATTCCGTTATATTCATGCTGATATCGGGGAAAATGGCCAGACAAAAGATATGATAAGAGAAGTTATTGGTTTAATTCGGGGAAATGGATTTGAGCCCAAAATAAAGCCCGAATCTTTCGTTGCTTCAACAGTGGCGGACAGGTACACGTAATCAGAAAATAGAAATTAGAAAGTAGAATAGAGAATTGATCCGCGGAAGCGGTTTTTTATATTTGTTTTATTCGGTAATTTTGAGTAGAATTAATAAATGATTGATTCTGATGAAATTCGGCAAAAATTTTTGGATTTTTTTGAGAAACGAGGGCATAAGATTGTACCTTCTTCTTCGCTTTTGCCAACTGATCCAAGTGTTTTATTTACTACAGCCGGAATGCAGCAATTTAAAGAGTATTTTTTAGGCAAAGAATCTCCTTATGGAAAAAGAGTCATTTCCTGCCAGAAATGTTTTAGGACTTCTGATATAGAAACAGTAGGGGATATAAGCCATTTAACTTTTGTAGAGATGTTAGGGAATTTCAGCTTCGGAGACCCCGAAGGACCCCGCTCTTTTTCAGAAAAGGGCGGGGCCTACGGGGCAGGTTATTCTAAAAAAGAAACAATTGAATCGGCGTATGAGTTCATAGTTAAAGAATTAGGCTTAAAAATTGACTACGTTTCAGTTTTCGCCGGTGACCCTTCGACAGACTCAGGGCAAGTTATTCCTGAAGATAGAGAGTCAGAAAAAATATGGCTGAATTTAGGTATTTCCCAATCAAAGATAAAAAAAATGGGGAGAGAAGATAATTTCTGGGGGCCAACGGGTTTAGAAGGTCCATGCGGTCCGACCAGTGAAATTTATCTTAAAGGTTTTGAAGTTTGGAACTTAGTTTTTAACGAATATTATCAGGATCAAAATGGTAAATTAACGCCATTAAAACAAAAAGGTGTTGATACCGGGATGGGTTTGGAAAGATTAATGGCTGTAGTTCAAGAAAAACAATCAGTTTTTGAAACAGATTTATTTTTTCCGATTATTAAAGAGATAGAAAAAAACGCAAATAAACCCTATACTTTAGATTTAAAATCATATAGAATTATTGCCGACCATATAAGAAGTGCAGTTTTTTTAATTTCAGAAGGAATTTTTCCTTCAAATGTTGAAAGAGGCTATATTTTAAGAAGAGTTTTAAGAAGAGCAATTAGGTACGGAAAATTACTTAATTTACCGAAGAATTTTTTAATTCCTTTAGCACAAAAAGTAATTGAAATATATAAAGAGATATATTTAGAAGTAAAGACAAGAGAAAATGATATTCTGGTTGCAATTCAAAATGAAGAAGAAAAGTTTGAGAAAACTTTAAAAAGGGGATTGACGCAATTTGAAAAAATCTCAAAAATAGGGAATATTTCAGGAGAGGATTGCTTTCATCTTTTTGATACTCTTGGTTTCCCTTTTGAATTAACTCAGGAATTAGCAAAAGAAAAAGGCTTAAGTTTGGATACCGAAGGTTTTAAGAAAGCATTTGAGCAGCACCGAAAAATTTCCCGAGCTGGTGCAGAAAAGAAGTTTGGTGGAGTGGGAAAAGAGGCGACTTATCAGTCGGCAAAACTTCACACCGCCACCCATTTATTACACCAAGTATTGAGAGATGTTTTAGGGTCTCATGTGAAGCAGATGGGTTCTGATATTACGGTTCAAAGATTAAGATTTGATTTTTCTCATCCCCGAAAGATGACTCCAGAAGAAATAAAAAAAGTGGAAGATTTGGTAAATCAAAAAATTAAAGAAGATTTAGAAGTTAAAAAAGAAGAAATGAATTACGAGGAGGCGTTAAAATCAGGCAGTTTAGCCTTTTTCAAGGAAAAATACCCTGGAAAAGTCAGCATTTATTCGGTAGGTAATTTTTCAAGAGAAATCTGTGCCGGACCCCATACTAACAGAACTTCAGAGTTAGGTAAATTTAAAATCATAAAAGAAGAATCATCGGGTGCTGGAGTAAGAAGAATCCGTGCGATTTTAGAATAATTAATATTTTTGATATAATTTTAGTAGAGCTAAAAATATTCCTAAAGGTATAATTTAGATATGGATTTTAATAAAATTCTGCTTCAAAATCAAAAACCTTTATATTTTGATAAGATAAAATCTGATTATTTTTTAGCTTTAGATATTGGAACTGAAGCAATAAAATCGATAATTTTCCAGAAGCCAGTTTTTAGAAAAGAAGAAAGTATAAAATTTGTAATTTTGGGAAAACACCAAGAGTATTTCGAAAGATCGGATGTTTTTAATCTGAGGGATTTTGGAGAGATTAATATTAAGAATAAAATTTCTGAATCTATTAAAGGTGCTTATTATAATTTTCTTCAGAACTTTGGACGAAAAACCAATATTCAAATTAACGATTTGCCAATCTTAGTCAGTTTGTCGCCTAATATTTTGAAAGAAAAAATAATATTCCAATCTTTTGAGAGAGAAAATCAGGAGTTAAAAATCAGCAATAAGGAAGAAGCCGAAATTTATAAAACCGTTTCGCAAAAAGCCAGAAATAAGATTTTAATAGATTTTTCTCAGCAATTCGGTATTATGCCAGACGATATTCAATTTCTTTCTTCCAAGATTTTAGAAATAAAATTTGACGGATATAATATAACTAAACTCGAGGGATTTAAGGGTAAAAAATTAGATTTTCGGTTAATTCTCTCCTTTTTATTTAAAAGTTATCTTAAAAATATAGAGAAAATTTTTGGAAATTTTAAACTGAATATTCCGGGATTGTTAAATAAAAGCCAAAATTTAAGCTATTTGTTTTCTGATAAAGATGGGGAAGCAATATTTTTAGACGTTGGAGGAGAAATTTCTCAGCTTTTTCTGGTTAAAAGAGGAAAGATAGATTTAATTTTCGAATTTGATAATGGGGGATTTGATTTTACAGAAAGGATTTCTAAAATTCTAGGATTAAACCTAGAAGATTCAAGAAATTTAAAACATAATTACTCTAACTTGCTTTTATCAGAGGAAGTGAGAAAAAAAGTCAGAGAAATTCTTTCTGAAGAGCGTCAGTCTTGGTTTGAGAGTCTTAAAAAATCATTAAGGATTATTTTATTAGAACAAAAAACCATTTTACCAAATTATATTATTCTTTTTGGAGGAGGAAGTTTACTACCCGAAATTCAGGAAATTTTGGAGGAAGGAAATTGGGAAGAATTACCATTTTTTTCTCAGCCAAAAGTAAGATTATTTCGTCCTCAAGATCTTAAAATTATTGAGGACAGGACCAAAGGTTTAATTTCTACCCAGGATATTAATTTAATTTTAGCCTGTCTACCTATCGATAAAGACAGCTTTTTTAGTTAAATATGCCCGGTAGTGAAAATTCGACTGCTGCCGGGCCCCGTAGTGAAATTTCGACTACCCTACGGGTAAATAAAGAGCTTCGCTCCTGTCGAAATTCTACTACGGGGCGGGCAGCAACGTTAAAATTAATTTTAGTCTAATTTCTACTACCAGGTATGCCGAAAAAGATTATTGATATTTTTCCACCAACGTCAACTAAGGCTTTCAAAGACAAGCTTTTTTCTTTACCATATAAAACTAAAAAATTTTGGAGTTTTAGAAAAAAAATAATAATCACTATTTTTTTAGCCTTGATTTCGGTTTTTTTCTTGATTCATTTTGTTTTTTCTGAAGTTAGGATTGAAATTTGGTTAGAAACCGAACCTTTAGATTTCAAAGAGGAAATAACCGCTGATTTAACAAAGGAAAATGCTAATGATTTACTTTCGAGTAAAACTATTCCAGCTCATATTATCGATACCGGAGAAATCACAACTTCCCAGTCATTTCCATCGTCCGGCAAAACATCAAAAGAAAGCAAGGCCAATGGCAAGATAAAGATATTCAATAATTATCATCTTTCTCAAACTTTAACTGTTAATACTCGTTTTCAAGCGCCTTCGGAAGAAAATGTGCTTTATTTCCGTTCAACTAAAGCAGTTACTGTCCCAGCTAAGGGCACTCTTGATATTGATGTCGTAGCTGATAGACCAGGTGAAGAATATAATATTAAACCAGCCACTTTTTCTATTCCCGGTTTAGTTGGTTTGCCGCAATATTCCAGTATTTACGGCAAGTCTTTTTCTCCAATGATAGGAGGATTTAAAGGAGAAATATGGAAAGTTGAAAAAGAAGATTTAGAGAGTGCTAAAAATATCTTAGCTGAAAAATTATTTACTGAAGCCAAAGAATCTTTAAAAAACAAAGCTGCAAACGAATTTGTCTTATTAAATGTGGACGACGTTATAAAAGAAGAAATTTTAGAAGCCTCTTCTTCTTTTGAAGCGGGTTCAGAAACTCAATATTTTGATTTTAAGGTAAAAGTTAAATCGCAGGCTTTGGTTTTCAAGAAAAGTGATATAGAAAATTTTGCTAAAGAATTCATTTTATCTAAAACAACAGAAAGGAAAAAAATCCAAGAAAGCTCACTAAAAACAGATTATTCTCCGGAGTCTATAAATCTAAGCATCGGGAAAATAGTTTTGAAGTTGGTTTTTTCGGCAAAAATTTACTCAGATATTGACAGTTCGTCTTTAAAAGAAACATTAAAAGGTAAAACCTTTAAAGAGGCTCAGGATATTTTAGAGAACCAGGACCAAATTAAAAAGGTCCAAATAATATCATGGCCGCCCTGGATAAAAAATGTCCCAGATAATAGTGAAAAAATGAAGATTAAGCTGACTATTGACTAATAAAAAGTAATTTGTTATCCTTAATCATTACCAATGGCTTAAAAAGCCAGGAGGTAAAAAATCTAACTGATGAATCAAAATAAAAAATTTTTGAGAAAATCAGGAATTGTTTTGGAGTCTTTGCCGAGCACGAGCTTCAAGGTTAAATTAGACGACGGAAGTGAAATAATTGCCCATTTGGCCGGAAAATTGAGAATTAATAGGATTAAGATTCTACCTGGAGATAAGGTTACTGTGGAAATGAGTCAGTATGATGATAAAAGAGGCAGGATAATTTATAGGGGGAGATAAAAAAGAAAAGAATAAGTTTGGACATTTTGTTGTTTTTTTATGTTTCAAAACAGCCAATAATTATGAAAGTTCGACCATCTGTCAAAAAAATTTGCAAGAATTGTAAAATCGTCAGAAGAAGAGGAGTCGTTTACATTATTTGTAAAACCAAAAAACACAAACAAAGACAGGGATAAAATAGCAGTTAGTGCTTAGTCTTTAGCGATCAGTTCTATCGGCTAAGTACTATTCACTAAACACTAAAGAAATGCCACGTATAGCGGGAATTAATGTTCCGGAAAAAAAACAAATAGAGATTGCTTTGACTTATATTCATGGGATAGGTCTACCATTAAGTAGGAAAATTTTGGCTGAAGCAAAAGTAAATCCATCAATAAGAGCTTCAGAGTTGAGCGTAGAAGAAATTAATAAACTTAAAGAAATTATCGAGAAAAAACATAAAGTTGAAGGCGATTTAAGAAGAGAAGTGATGATGAATGTTAAAAGACTAAAGGATATTGGTACTTGGCGCGGTCTGCGTCATATTAAAAAATTGCCTGTCAGGGGGCAAAGAACGAGGACAAATACCAGGACAGTTAGAGGAAACGTTAGGAAAACAGTTGGTTCAGGCAGAAAACCACCTCCAGAGCCAACGTAGTAATATCTTAGGCAACACTTCTATGGGAAAAAAACATGTAATTGAAAAAAGCGAAGAGGAGCTTTTAAAAGAAAGAGAAAAAATAGATGCAGCGATGAAAAAAGAGATAAAAGTTCAGTCAGGTCAAAAGCTAAGAGAAGGAAGGATTTATATTTCCTCTTCATATAATAATACAATCATGACTCTAACCGACCAGAGGGGTAATGCTTTATGTTGGACAAGCGCTAGTAATATTGGCTTTAAAGGAGCCAAGAAAGCTACTCCTTTTGCTGCTTCAAAAGTAGCAGAAGCAATGGTACAGAGAGCAAAAAAAATAGGCATAGAAAATGTAGAGGTTTTTGTTAAAGGAATAGGTTCAGGCAGAGAATCAGCCATTAGGTCTTTGGCTGTGAGAGGATTAAACATAATTTCAATAAAAGATATGACTCCGATTCCTCATAATGGTTGCAGGCCAAGAAAAGTTAGAAGAGTATAACATAATGCGAATACCGCAAATTAAATCGGAAAGGGGTCGGGAAAACCCTTCGGTGTCCCCGAGTAGGAAAAGATTAAAAACCGAGGGTTGTTAAAGAGCGGCGTTAGCCGAACAAAGTGAGGCGTGCCGCGACCTGAGTAAGTATTACCACTATGTCAGATCCTAAATGTAAAATTTGCCGAAGAATGGGAGTCAAGCTTTTTTTGAAAGGGGAGCGTTGCGTTACCCAGAAATGTCAGATGATTAAAAAACCTTATCCGCCAGGCAAAAAAGGGAAAAGGAGACCAACTCCTCTTTCTGAATATGGGCGGGAGTTGAGAGAAAAACAGAAGTTGAAAAATTTGTATAATTTAAAAGAAAGGCAGTTTAAAAATTACGTAAAAGGAGTATTAAAAAAACGGGGAAAGGTAGAAAACGCCTCGGACTTGTTGGTTAAAATTTTAGAATCGCGTTTTGATAACGTCGTTTTTAAATTAGGTTTTACTGCGTCGAGGAGCCAAGCCCGGCAGTTAGTTTCGCATGGTTATTTTTTAGTGAATGGTAAGCCGACAAATATTCCCTCCCGTCAATTAAAAAAAGGCGATATTATTTCTATTAAGCCCCAAAAGACTAAAAAAGCTGTTTTTAAAGATATTAAGAGTATTGTTAAAAAAGCTAAAGTTCCGAGCTGGCTTGAGTTTAATGTTGAAAAATTTGAAGGAAAATTGAAAGAAGAGCCGACGCTGGAAGACATAATCGTTCCAGTAGAAATTGCATCAATTTTTGAGTTTTATTCAAGATAACATCCTACGAATTACAAATCAGTACGAATATACGAATTAAAAAGAAAAAACAGAATATTCGTAAATTCGTAAAAATTCGTAATTGGTAGGAAAAATATGATTTCTTTACCTCAAAAACCAAAAATAACGAAAAAAGCGCCGAATATTGCCACTTTTGAGATTGAAGGTCTTTATCCGGGCTATGGGGCAACTATTGGAAATAGCCTAAGGCGCGTTTTACTTTCTTCTTTGCCAGGAGCAGCGGTGACCCAGATGAAGATAAAAGGAGTCCAGCATGAATTTTCTAATATTTCAGGAGTTCTTGAAGATGTTATAACATTAGGTTTAAACCTTAAACAGCTTAGATTTAAAATGTATACCGAAGAACCTCAGAAGGTGAGATTAAAAATCAAGGGTGAAAAAGAGGTAAAGGGCTCAGATTTTGAATTGCCAAGCCAGGTTGAATTAATTAATAAATCTAACCATATAGCTACCTTAACCGAAAAAAAAGCAGAGCTAGACATCGAAATTCAAATTGAAAAAGGGATTGGATATGTTTCTGTAGAGAGGAGAAAAAAAGAAAAACTGGAAATAGGGGTAATTGCGCTTGATGCTATTTTTACACCCTTAAGAAGAGTAAGTTTTAATGTGGAAAATATGAGAGTTGGTGACAGGACTGATTTTGATAGGTTATCTTTAGAAATTGAAACCGATGGAACGATTACTCCTGAAGAGGCGTTTCTGCAGGCGTCAGAAATATTAGTGAAGCACTTCTCTTTATTATTTGAAGGCGTTACTGTGCCCAAAGAGGAGAAAAAAGCTGAAACAAAAAAGAAAGGATCAGAAGAAGATTTGACAAAAATTGCAGTTGAAGAATTAAAAGTTTCTTTAAGAACTAAAAATGCCTTATTGAATAGTAACATTAAGACTTTGGGTGGAATTTTAAGAAAGAATGAAAAATCTCTTTTAGAATTAAAAGGAATGGGTGGAAAAGGAGTAAAAGAGATAAAGAGAGTTTTAAAGAGAAAAGGGTTTGAATTAAAAGAAGAGAAATAATAACATGAGAAAACTTAACCGCGGTCGAAAACTTAGCAGAAAAAGAGATCAGAGGAAAGCGCTTTTGAAGTCTTTAGTCAGAGAATTTTTTTTAAGAGAAAAAATTAAAACAACTGAAGTTAAAGCAAAAGAGCTTGCGATCTTTGCTGAAAAAACCATAACTATTGCAAAAAATGCCAATTTAAGCGCTAAAAGATTACTTTTGAGAACTTTCCCTTTGAAATTAGTTAATAAATTAATTAATGATATTGCTCCAAAATTTAAAGAAAGAAAAGGCGGATACACTAGAGTTATAAAACTCGGCAGTAGGAAAACAGACGGAGCAAGAATGGCGATAATAGAACTAGTTAAATAATAATTAAAAAATAATAATACATAATTGACGAAAACGAGAGCTCAATTACTTTTTATAAATTATTAATTATTCATCATGATAGAGCGCAAAACTCATACAATAGATGCTACAAATCAAATACTCGGAAGATTAGCGGTTAAAATCGTTAGTATTTTGCGTGGCAAAGACAAGCCCAGTTTTATGCCCCACCAGGATTTAGGAGATTCTGTTACTGTTCAAAACATTGAGAAAATAAAAGTAACCGGCAAGAAGCTGGAACAAAAAATGTATTATAGTTTTTCCGGTTATATAGGGAGCTTGAAGGCCACTCCTCTTAAAAAAATGTTGAAAGAAAAGCCAGCTAAGGTTTTAAGAATAGCGGTTTATGGGATGTTGCCCAAAAACAAGTTAAGAGCAAAAATGATGAAACGGCTTAAGATAGAATAGTCTATATAAACATCAGCACTATGATTAAAACAAAAACTCAAAAAATTGAAAAAAAGAAAACTGTAAAGCCAAAAATTGAAAAAGAAAAGATAGAAAAGCCAAAAGAAACTGAAAAGTATCTTGAAGCGGTAGGAAGAAGAAAAACAGCTGTAGCCAGAGTCAGGCTTTTTACCCGTGGAGAAAAAGGATTTTTAGTTAATCAAAAACCTTTAGAAAAATATTTTCCAATCCCTGACCTTCAAAAAACAGCTCAGGCTTCTCTGGAAAAAATGAAATGCCTGGATAAGTTCAGAGTCGTGTCTTTAGTCAGTGGAGGAGGATTGGCCGGCCAGGCAGAAGCAATCCGTCACGGAACAGCAAGAGCCCTAACCCTTTTTAATTTAGATTTTAAAAAAAGACTCAGAAGAGCCGGATTTTTAACCCGCGATCCCCGGATGCGGGAAAGAAAGAAATTCGGTCTGAAGCGCGCCCGCAGAGCTCCACAATGGTCAAAGCGTTAAAAAATTTAACAAAATAATGAGGCATAACCACCTCGTTGTTTTGTTTTTGCCTAAGGTTAAAATGTTTAATATAATGAACTAATGCAACGATTTTTTAGGTTGATTCGTTGTATTTAGATAGTAATTTTTATTTATTCAGAATAATTAATTAACTAAAATTATATTATGCAAAATCAAATCAATAAAAAATTAGCAATAGGAATTATAGTATTTTTTTGTCTTTTGGTTTTTATACCTATTGCAGTGAAATATGAGCTTTTAAATTATGAATGGTTAATTCAGAAATTTCCTAAATTACCATGGAGTCAAAAAGTAGAAGGAATTGCAAAATTTTCTTCAGAGGAGGAATTTAAAGAATATTTGCAAAACAGTTCTACTGAACAGCAATATTGGTCAGGCGGAATGGGAGGAGGTAACATTGCTTTTGAAATGATGAAGTCAGAAGCGCCAGCACCAGCAGTTCCTTTAACCAATGGAGGCACAGTTCCGGATAGAGTCTCTGAGACAAATGTTCAGGTTTCAGGCATAGACGAACCAGATATAGTTAAGACTGACGGAAAAGAAATTTATTTTTCCCGCGAATATCAGTATTGGTGGAAAGACCCTATGATTATGGAGGAAAGAATCGTTCCTCCATATAATTCGCAGGCAAAAACAAACATTATAAAAGCTTTTCCAGTTGCTGATTTAGACGTAGCGGGTGAAATAGAAAAATCCGGGAACTTACTGCTTTCAGGAAAGGTTTTAATGATTTTTTCAGGTGATAAGATTTATGGGTATGATGTTTCTAATCCCAAGTCACCATCAAAGAAATGGGATATTTCTTTAGAGAGTCAGAATTATTTAGTCGGAGCCAGGCTTTATAAAGATAAACTACATTTAATTACCAGAAACCAGATAAACGAAGTTCATCCTTGTCCGATAAAACCCTTAATAGCCAATGGAGTTGAATTATCAATTGCGTGTTCAGATATTTATCATCCGATTTTACCGGTTCCCAGCGATGCCACTTTTGTAGCAATGATTATCAATACTGATTCGGGAAAAGTTGAAGAGAAAACTTCTTTTCTCGGATCCTCGGCTTCCTCAATTGTTTATATGTCAGAGAATGCTATTTACGTGACTTATACTTATTACGAAAGCACAATTAAATTCTTCTCTAACTTCTTAACCGAAAAAGCCAAAGATATTTTCCCGTCCTGGTTTGTTGAGAAAATGGAAAAATTAGACACTTATGACATCAGCCAGTCAGCCAAATTGACAGAATTTCAGGTTCTTTATGAAAAATACATTAACTCTTTGGATAGTGACGAAAGATTGAGGATGGAAAATGAACTTTCAAACAGAATGTCAGATTATTACAAAGAACATAAAAGAGACTTGGAAAAAACCGGCATAGTTAAAATAGCTTTGGGGGATTTTGAGATAAAAGCGCACGGAAGCGTTTCCGGCTCTCCTTTAAATCAATTTTCTCTTGATGAATACAAAGAAAATTTAAGAATAGCAACAACTGTGGGTGATAGGTGGTGGGGGCTTCCTTTTGGCGTATCAGGAGCTGAAAGCGTCAGCGATGTTTATGTTCTGGATGGAAATTTGTCAGTTCAAGGTTTAGTAAAAGATTTGGGAAAAACCGAAAGAATCTATTCAGTGAGATTCATAGAGGATAAGGGTTATGTTGTAACTTTCAGGCAAACAGATCCATTTTATGTCTTGGACTTATCCAATCCAAAAAAGCCGGAACTAAAAGGAGAACTTAAGATACCAGGATACTCTGGTTATTTGCATCCGATAACCAAAGACAAGATTTTGGGCATTGGTCAGGAAAGCTGGCAGGTAAAGGTTTCTTTGTTTGATGTTTCTTCAGCTTCTAATCCAAAAGAACAAGATAAATATATCTTGGATGAATCCTGGTCAGACATACTAAATAATCATCACGCTTTCCTGCTTGATAAAAAACACGAGATATTTTTCGTGCCGGGTTCAAAGGGCGGATATATCTTTTCTTATAAAAACAACGAATTAAACCTGGTGAAAACTGTCAGCGAGACCTCGGTCAGAAGGGCAATTTATATTGATGATTATCTATATATTATCGGCGATAACAATATCGTGGTTCTTAATGAGTTAAACTGGGAAAGAGTGAAAGAATTGGAACTTGAGTGGTAAAGAATAAAAGGCGACCTGCCCCGTAGCGAACTTGTTCTGCTACGGGGTTTTTTGGTAGAATAAAATATTATGCTAAAAGCTGTAATTTTTGATTTAGACGGTGTTTTACTTGATAACACCCAATTAATTGTGGGGATATTTCAGGAAGCAGCCAGAAGAAGCGGTTTGAAAGTTCCAGATAAAAAAAGCGTCACAGACACCTTGGGTTTGATAGCAATAGATATGGTTGAAATAATATTGGGTAAGGGAGAAAAAAGTAAAGAAATATTGCATCAAGTTTGGATGGAAAAAGAAAAAGAGATGAAATTCATGCCCGGAATAAGGGAAACTCTGGATAGATTAGTAACAAAAAAGGCAGTTGTCACTTCTGCGTCAACGCTTTTTGCAAAAAGGAGACTGAAAGAATTTTTGGATTATTTTGAGGTGATAATCACTCAAGAATCAACAAAAAAGCATAAACCAGATTCAGAGCCGTTATTATTGGCTTGCAAAAAGCTTTGTGTTAAACCAAGAGAAACTGTTTATGTTGGCGATCGTTTGATAGACTTTGAAACAGCCAAAAATGCTGGTATGGATTTTATTGGTATTCTAAGCGGAGGGACAATCAAAAAAGAGTTTCAAAAAGCAGGAGTGACAAAAATAATAAATTCGCTGAACGAATTATTGCAGATTGTAAATAAGTAAAAAAGTATTGACTTTCTATATTTAAGGCGTTAAGCTTATTATGCCAGAAAGAGGTGAATGCACTTTGGAAAAATCAAATAAGGGAGGAACCGACTTAGAAAAAGCCGAAAAAGAAGCTCAACTCGAAAAGCTGTGGCTTTTACTACTAAAAGATCCCACTAAGATAAGTAAGGAAGAAATCGACTCTTTGCTTAAGGAGAAAGAAAAAATTCACGACCTTTTAGGATACAAATATCAGGCATTCCCAGACAATCTCGGAAGAGTCTTGCAATATCACAAGCGAAAAGAGGAGTTGTCTAAGTTATCAACAGAAGAACTCAAAAAAATCGATACAGATATAAGATTAGATCGAACAGCTGCTTTTGAATCACTTAGCGATGAAGAGGAAGAAGAAATCGGAGATTCAAATTTCGCAGAACCACCGATTGATTCTACGGAACACATTGTCTTTGAGCTTCTTAAA
This sequence comes from uncultured Candidatus Saccharibacteria bacterium, assembly GCA_964354555.1. Taxonomy (GTDB): domain Bacteria; phylum Patescibacteriota; class Minisyncoccia; order Minisyncoccales; family JAHCRE01; genus CAYHAF01. The sequence goes on along the minus strand of CAYHAF010000001.1, from coordinate 29,278 downwards.
GAAAGAGAAGCGTCAGAAATCGGAAGGTCACACGGAAAAATCGATTCGGAACAATAATAAAGGATAAAATTTTTTCCTAATCTATAGAGGTAAAATCTCATTTTTACCTCTTTTTTATTTTAAAATTTGCCAAAATTTTTTAAAGGAATATAATAATTGAATAAAATGCTTAAAGAACTAATTGACCAATTTTATTTGGATAAGCAAAGAGATAAAGAGCAAACTCATTTTTATATTACTGATGCCGGGAAATGCGCCAGAGCTGTTTTTTTTAAATTCAAAAATGTTCCTCGGGAAGCGATGGAGCCCAATGTTTTGAGAATGTTTGACCATGGAGATCATATCCACAGCATGATTATGAAACCACTTTTGAGCGTAAGAGATATCCATGTCGTTGCTTCAGAAATAAATATCCCTCCCCAGGAAATAGTTTCTGGCAGAGCGGACGCCATAATCAGTGACGGAAAGACCCTTTATGTCTTGGACATAAAGAGCATGAACAGCATGATTTTTAAAAATTTGGATGAGCCGAAAGAGGAAAACATAAATCAAATCCAGCTTTATTTGCATTTTTTTAAAATTCCAAAAGGAATACTGCTTTATGTGAGCAAAGACAACCAGCAATTAAAGGAGTTTATAGTTGATTATGACAGGGAATTAGCTCAATCTCTTTTAATCAATTTAGCTGACTTAAAGAATAAGATTGATTCAGATATTATTCCTCAGAGACTGGCAACCTGGCCGGCTGGTTGGCAATGTCAGTACTGCCAGTTTAGAGAAATTTGTAAAATAACCGGTGAGGAAGAAGTAAAATGGCTGAAATTTAAGGAAAAAATTGAAAATCAAAACTAAACATTAATTAAAAACAGGCCCGAAGGCCTGTTTTTAGGTTAAAGATTTACCCCAACACCATAACAGGGATTTCCATTAAATCTTCAGATTTGATGGCGGGCGAACTCATTTAATGAGTTCGCATATCCCTATTTGGTGTGGTGGTTAGGGGAGCAACTTTTCAGAAGAAAGGAAGCTTCCTTCGCTTAAAATGTATAATTTTTTATCAAACTGATTAAAGAAGAACTTTAGAGATTTTCCGTCCGTGGTAGATTCATCTGGGGCGGGAAATTTACTAAAATCACAAATATTTATATTATTCCTATTATCAATTTCAGAAATTTTGATTTTGTTTCCAATATTAAAAATCAGATAATTTGAGTTGTACCATAAAACCTGATCAATTTTTTCTGAAAACCTTGTTAAAAATAACTTTTCCAAAAATTTCCTTTTTGGCTGGTTCTCGTTTTTTTCTAAGAATAAAATCCAGATTTCGTAATTGTTAAAGTATAGCATTTTTCTTCCATCCGGAGAAAATTCTAATTCTTTTGTGAAATCGGATAGTTTTTCAAAAATCTGAGAATCAGAATTAAAGATATAAACAGTACCACCTTCTTTTAAAAAAATTAAATGGTTTTTAATATAAATTTGGTATTCCTCTTCTTCCTTTATTAATAACGGTTTAAGATTTAGCCTTTCTTTCATTTCACCGGTAAAACTAGTCTTTAAAATAAAGCCATCTTTTGAGAGCCAAAATAAATTTCCTTCGAAAATTTCATAAGTTATTAAATTTCTTAAGATCGGATTTAAACTTACCTCCTTGCTTGAAAGATTTGCTTCAAAAAGATTATTTTCTTTCATTAGTTCTTTTACAAAGAATATCTTTTGAGAATCATTAGGATTGAGAGAGATATTGTTTACTTTTTCTCCCAAGAAATCAAGGGTAATAAGATCATTAGATCTTTTTTCCTGAATGGGGGATTCTAATTCTAAAATCCAATTTCTTTGCTTTTCCTTCTCTTTTGTACTGAATAAAATTTTCTCTGAATCTGAATAAAATTTTAAATCCAATAATTCAATTTCTGTGGATTCAAATCCCGAGAAGAGATCGCCTTTCAAATTTATATCCAGTTCAATAATTTTTAGACTCCAACCTTTTTCATCTTCTTCTTTCAAAATTACTTTTCTTCCGTCTGACGAGAAAAAGAGATCTCCTGTTTTTTGAGCAAGAGTTGTATATTTTGGGTTTTCTGGAATTAAGACAATATCATTAAAGCTTATCACTAGATTCTCCTTAATTTCAAGATTTTTCTGCCATGGATGAAATCCTTCCTTTTTTACTTCTATTTTATATTCTTTTGGCTTAAGGTCATTAATATAAGCTGAATTTGATATAAAACTGGTTTTTTTCTGAAATTTTCCATCTAAAAAAATCCCAGCTCCTTCCGGCCAGATATTAAAATAAAATCCCCCTGTTTTAATTATTTTTTTTGAATTTATATCAATTCTATATCCTTGAGAATAGAGAATGATGAGAGGAGCAATCAAGAAAAATAAAAACAAGCAGATTAAAAAAAGAATAGTTCTAGTCCTTTTGAGCATAGGTCTTATTTTATTTTAAGTTAAAAATTAAGAATAAACAATAAAAAATTTGACAAAAACTGGATGAATTGTTATACTTTTATCGTTAAAGGGGGATTAGTCAAACGGCTAATTCAATGATCTTTGAAAATCGAAAAGGGGGTGAAACGAAATGAGTGAGAAAGTTGATACAAAAGCAAGACCAACGATTGGTTTGTTCGCAGGCATATTTAACAAAGAAGGGAAATTGTTATTGAAACGTAGGACAAAAGAAGAGTCTTCGCCTGGAGATTGGGATCTTCCTGGTGGCGCAGTAGAAGCAGAAAATAATGCTAAAGCGTTCGATGAACGAATAGTTGGCCAAGAACTGGCTCGGGAAGTGATGGAAGAGGTAGGAATTGGAATTGCACCTGAACCCGGTCCAATGCCAGCAATGTTTCCAGCGGTTGTCAAAGGAGGAAATGACTGGGCGTTTGTAATTGCGCTTGGTTTTTTCGATAAGCCAACAAAAGGAGAGACCAAATTTGTTTCTCCGCAGGAGCTTAAAGAATTAGCCGAAGGACCACTAGGTAACAGATTAGTGAGTGGATTGGGAAAAAGAATGTGGAGGTTATCATTACAGGCTTTTCTCCATAGTCCCAAAAGAGAATATAGAGAACAAGCTAATCAATGGTTACAATGGTTACCTGAAATCCATTCGAACTGATTGTCTGAAAATCAATCAAGTTCAGTATAGGAAAATCTAAATAAAAAAGACGATGCCGAGTATGTCTATTTTGAACTCGGCTTTTTTATTTAAATTTTTCTCAATTTAAAAAGGAGTGTATAATAGAAATATGAAATATTTTAGCGCTACTCATTCGCTTTCAGGATTAAGGGCTTGCTAATTTTTTAATTTTGTTTTACAATAAAACAGCATATGAAAGAGCGATTTATTATAAAAGGCGAAAGACCTTTAGAGGGCGTTGTTGAAATAGCTGGGTCTAAAAACTCAGCCGGTGCCTGTTTGGCAGCCACTTTACTTACCAATGAAGAGGTGGTTTTAGATAATCTACCCTTAGTTGAGGATGTTTTTAAGATGATAAAGGTTTTAGAAAGTATTGGAGTAGAAATCAATTGGCTAGACAAGAGAAAAATTAAGGTAAAAGCTGGCCCAAATATTGATGTCGAAAAAATGAATTGCGGGCCTGTAGCCGAGACAAGAGTTTCGGTTTTATTAATTGGAAGTTTGCTTTCTCGCTTTGGAAAATTTAAGATCTGCCATCCTGGCGGAGACAGGATAGGGGTAAGGCCGATTACTACTCACCTCGAAGCCCTAAAAAGATTAGGGGTAAAAATCACAACCCAGGATGATTTTTATATTTTCGATGCTAGAAATCTAAAAGGAAAAGAGATTATTCTAAAAGAGTTTAGTGTCACAGCTACTGAAAACATGATGATGGCTGCAGTAACAGCTCCAGGTAAAACAATTATAAAGGGAGCAGCAGCTGAACCTCAAATTCAAGATTTAGGTTTTCTATTAAAAAAGATGGGGGCGAGAATTGCTGGTTTGGGTACTAATACAATTTTAATTGAAGGAGTTGAGAAATTAAGAGGAACTTCTCATAAAATTATTCCTGATCTAATTGAAGCAGGGACTTTTATCGTAGCCGGAGCCTTGACTCCGGGAGAAATAGAGGTCAGAAATCTAATCCCTGAGCATTTGGATATTTTCTTAGACAAGTTAGAAGAAATAGGAGTTAACTTGGAAAAAGGCAGAGATTTTGTTAAGGTTAAATATTCTCTGAACTTAAAAGCTACAAGAGTACAAGCCTTGCCTTATCCCGGTTTTCCGACTGATTTACTGCCCATTACTATTCCTCTTTTAACTCAGGCTTCGGGCAAGAGCTTGATTCACGATCCTCTTTATGAGAATCGTTTCAATTACGTTCAGGAACTTAAAAAAATGGGAGCTGATATAGAAATCGTTGATCCCCACAGGGCTTTTATCTACGGGAAAACTCCGCTTCACGGTTTAAGGATTGAGTCCTGGGATATCAGAGCCGGAGCTTCGTTAGTTTTAGCCGGTTTAATTGCGAGCGGCCAGACAATTATTGAAAATGTTTATCAAATAGATAGAGGGTATGAGAAGATTGAAGAGAGGTTGCAAAAGTTGGGTGCTGACATAAAACGTGTTAATATCTAATATAACTATTCATCCCATATCGGAGATGGGTCGGAAGAACCATTCGGTTCTTCCGTGTAGGAAAACAGGATTTCCGCCTAAGTGGCGGAAAACGTTAGAAACCGTGGGTTTCTAAAGAGCGAGCCCGAAGCGAGGCCGAAGGTCAAGCGCCAGTGCGAAGCACTGGAAAAGGGCAAGCGATTAACTAAGTATTTCATTATGTTTACTACAAAAATTGGTGTTGACCTTGGAACCTGCAATTCAGTTGTTTTCGTTCCTAAAAAAGGAGTGGTTTTACAAGAGCCGTCAGTTGTCGCTGTGACTCTTTCTGAAAACAGGATTTTAGCTGTGGGCAAAGATGCTAAAGATATGATTGGTAGAACTCCTGATACCTTGAGAGTTTATCGGCCGCTCAGAGAAGGAGTTATAGCTGACTACCGAGTGACGCAGGCAATGTTAAAATATTTTGTAGATAAAACTTTAGGTTATTTTAAATTCTTAAAGCCAGAGATGTTGATTGGGGTACCAGCTGGAATTACTTCTACTGAAAGAAGGGCGGTTATTGAGGCCGGAACTGTAGCCGGGGCTAAAGCTGTCTATCTAGCTAAGGAACCTATCTTGGCAGCAATTGGAGCCGGAATCCCCATAAGTTCTTGTTCTGGTCATATGATTGTGGATATTGGCGGTGGAACTTCAGAAGTAGCTGTAATTTCTCTTGGTGGAATTGTTTGTTCTCATTCCGTAAGGACAGCCGGAGACAAATTAGACATGGCAATTGCCGATTATATCAAGAAAAAATATAATTTAGCTATAGGCGAGCAGACGGCTGAAGAAATAAAAATAAAAATTGGTACCGCCTTGCCGGAGAAAGACGAAAAATTCTTAGAAATTCGGGGCAGGGATTTAATTTTAGGGTTACCGAGAACGATTAAAATTTCTTCTAATGAAGTTTGCGATGCAATTTCCGACGTTTTGATTGAGATTACTCAGGCGGTAAAAATAGTTTTAAGAGATACTCCCCCTGAATTAGCAGCCGATATTATGGATAAAGGCATGGTTTTGGCCGGTGGTGGAGCTCTGCTTCGAAATATTGATGAAAGAATTTCTCAGTCAACCGGCGTTCCCTGTTTCTTGGCTGAAGAACCTATGCTTTGCGTAGCCAAGGGCACGGGAGTAGTTTTAGAAAACTTAGGAGTCTATAAAAAAAGTATAGCCAGTAAGAAATAGTAAGCTTTCAGCTTCTAGGTTCTAGCTTCTAGGAATTTGGTTTAACTAGAAGCTGACTAACTAGAAGCTAAAACCTAAGTGCTAATAGGTCATCATAAGCAGTGGAAACTACTTAAAAAATCAGCTGAGCTGGGAAAAGTTTCCCACGCTTATTTATTTTACGGACAGGAAAAAATAGGCAAAAAGACTATAGCTTTTGAGTTCGTTAAGATGCTTAATTGTCAAAATCCTGACTTTTCAAAAAGACCTTGTCAGATTTGTCCTCCCTGTCAAGAAATTAAAAAATCCCTCTTATTAGATATAGAGCAGCACCCTGATTTAGCTGTTATTGAGCCAAAAAAATTTGTTTCAAAAAAAACTTCTTTGAAAAAAGAAGAAATTCAGATTTCTCAAATCAGAGATCTCAATTGGAGATTAAGTCTTCATTCTTTTTTATCGCCTTTTAAGGCGGCGATCATAGATAAAGCTCATACCATGAACCAGGAGGCCCAGAGCTGTTTTTTAAAGACACTTGAAGAACCAAAAGGGAATACGGTTTTAATTTTGATAACTGAGTATCCGGAAATGTTATTGTCAACTATCCGTTCCAGGATCCAGAAGATAAAATTCAATCCGGTTGAAAAAATAGAGATAGAAAACTTTTTTAAATCCCAGGGCGTTTCAGAAGAAAAGGCAAAAGAACTAACCTCTTTTTCTTTTGGAAAACCGGGTTTAGCTTTAGATTTTTTAAAAGATTTAAAAAATTTTGAAAACCAGAAGCAAAAGATAACTGAACTTTTGAAAATCGCATCAAAAAATTCCACTATATCTTCTAAGTTTAATTATGCAAAAGATGTATCTTCGGAGGATAAAGATTTAAAAGAAACCTTGGAAGTTTGGTTGAGATATTTCAGGGGTATTCTGCTTTTTCGAATCAAGCAAGGTCAAGAACAAAAAACAGAATCTCTCACTCATTATTCGGTTCCAAAACTGGAATCTATAATAAACCATATTCAGGAAACTATTTTTTTAATTTCGAAAACCAATATCAACCCAAAATTAGCCCTTGAGGTTTTAATGCTTGAGTTATAATTAATTTGAATCAATCCAAAAACGCCCGACCGAATAGGTATAGGGCGTTTTTGGGTTGACTTTTCTATTTAGCCTTTTTCTGATATTATGAAGAATAAGATTAAACTATATTAAATTTATGTACAATTCTCAAAACTTGCCATTAAGTCCAAAAAAAGTAATTAAAAAGACAATCTCCAGATATATAAAGTGGTTTTGGTTTTTATTCTTATTTATATTGCCTATATTATTCGGATTTTATTATTCTTTAACAATGGAAAAATCAACTTGCTCAATGCTATCACCCTCTATGCAGTCGTTATATTGCAACCAGCCTGAAACATTGCCGATTCCGAAGATAATCTTAACGGCACTTATTACAATAGTTTGTTTATTAATACCATTTTTAATTTATGAATATCTTTATTACAAGTTTTATTTTTACGAATTTACCGATGAAAAAGCGACTATTCGAAAAGGAGTAATAAGTCAAGCTACCGGACTTATTCGTTATGAAAGACTGCAAAACATCTACGTTGATCAGGATTTTTTTGACAGAATTTTCGGGCTTTTTGATGTTCACTATGAAACAGCTGGAGAAAAATCAGGTTTTTATTCCCACGTCGATGGTTTAAATAAAGAAAATGCCGATAAACTAATTGTTTTTTTAGAAGAAAAGACAAAGCAACCAATGTCTGCTTCGAAAGTCAGTACAGAAATTGTTAAACCGGTAGCGAGCCAACAAGAAGTAAAGGGTGGAGAAATTTCTATTCGTGAATATCCTCTTTCTAAATCAGTTATTATTAGTAAGACAATAGTGCTAACGCTCGTCTTTTCTATTTTCCTTTTATTCAATTTTTTATTATTTTTGGGCGGATTTTTAATAATTTTTCTTTTGAGTTGGATTTATAGTAATATTTGGTATGAAAATTTCTATTTTAATTTCTCTCAAGATAAGGGAGAAATCCGGAGCAAGGTTATAGGTCAATCTGTTTCTTATCTCTACTATGATCGGATTCAAAATATTAATGTTTCCCAAGCTCTTTTCGATCGTCTATTTGGTATTTTTACAATCAGTATTGAGACAGCTGGAGAAAGAGCCGGAATGAGATTAGTTATAAATGGTCTTCCTAAAGAAAGTGCCGAGAAAATTAAAGATTTTCTTTTGGCTAAATCAAAGAATTATAAAAATAGATTATAAAATAATCCACTTAAAAGGCAGACTTAAAAATGAATAAAATTATGGATAGCTATAAACAAATTATTGAAAACATTAAACCGGAATTAGATAAAGTTTTTAATTTTTTAGAGAGGGAAGTATCTCAAATAAGGACTACCAGAGCTTCCCCTGCTTTAGTTGAAAATATAGTAGTTGAGTGTTTTGGGCAGAAGTTTCCTTTAAAACAACTGGCTGCTATTTCATCTCCCCAGCCAAGGCAGATTATTATTCAGCCCTGGGATAAATCTTATTTAGAGCCAATATCTTCCGCGATTTCAAAATCCAGCTTAGGCGCTAGCCCTATAGTTGACAAAGACTTAATCAGGATAAATTTGCCTTCCTTGACTGAAGAATACAGGAAGAGTTTGTTCAAATTACTTTCAGAGAAATCAGAGCAGGCGAAATTAACAATCCGCCACTGGCGGGAAAAGGCCTGGAAAGAAATCCAGGATGGATTTCAGGAGAGTAAAATAAGGGAAGACGATAAATTCAGGGCTAAAGATGATCTTCAAAAATTAGTTGATGATTATAATAAAAAAATCCAGGATATAAAGGACAAAAAAGAAAAAGAAATAATGGAATAATAAAATTATTTTATGATTTTAACTATTTTTATAGTAATAATTTCACTTCTTTTTTTAGTTACCATTCATGAGCTGGGCCATTTTCTTTTAGCCAGAAAATTTGGAGTAAAAGTTGAAGAATTTGGAATAGGTATACCACCAAAAATAATCGGAAAAAAGATAGGGGAGACGGTTTACTCTATTAATCTTTTGCCCATAGGCGCTTTTGTCAAACTTCAGGGAGAAGAAGAAAAAGTTGAGGAATCAACGTCGTTCAGTGAGAAACCGATTTGGCAGAGAGCAATGATTGTCTTAGGGGGAGTGGTTACTTTTTGGATAATAGCAGTTATTCTAATCAGTATTATTGCTGGAGTTTGGGGGATACCAATGACAATTGAAGATAATGATCAGGGATTTTCGAATCCAGAGGTTCAAATTACTGCAATAGCCGAAGGATCTCCAGCTGAAAAATCAGGCCTGAAGATTGAAGATATTATCCAGGGCATTAAATCACAAGATGGCGAACTAAAAACTACTAAAGTTAAAGAAGTTACGGATTTTACCGATGCTAATTTAGGGAAGGAGATGATTTTAACTATAAAAAGAGGAAAGGAGATATTGAATATTTCCTTAATTCCTCGTCAGAATCCACCAGAAGGAGAAGGAGCAATGGGAGTAGCTTTAGCTAGAGTAGTGTTGAAGAATTACAATTGGCATAAAGCAATAATTGAGGGATTTTCAATCACAAAAAACGTTACCGTTTATACGATTGCTACTTTTGGCGATATTATATCCAAAGCAGTACGAGGCGAGCCTATACCAAAAGGCCAGATAGAATTTAAAGGAATAGTGGGGGTAAGTCAAATAATGGCTCAAACATTAGAGAGAGGAGCCAGCGATTATTTATGGCTTCTATCGATGATTTCTATTTTCCTCGCCATTTTTAATAGCCTTCCTATTCCGGCTTTAGACGGTGGGAAAATTCTTTTTTTGGGAATTGAAAAATTAAGAGGAAAACCAATAAGCCAGAAAACAGAGCAAAGTATTACCACTTTTTTCTTTATCTTATTGATAGCTTTATCGATTTTAATAACAATTAAAGATATTCGGAAAATGTTTTAAAAATTAAAAATGATGAGACAATCACAACTTTTTTCAAAAACATTGAAGAAAATAGCAAGGGAAAAAGAAGCAATTTCTAACCAGCTTTTATTAAGAGCAGGTTTTATTGATCAGACAACAGCCGGTGTTTATACTTTTTTGCCTTTGGGGTTTAAAGTACTGAAAAAAATTGAAAATATAATTAGAAAGAAAATGGAAGAGAGTCCAATAAATGGCCAAGAAATATTAATGCCGGTACTGAATCCAAAAGAAAACTGGCAGAAAACAGGCCGTTGGGAAAGCCTTGATATTTTATTTAAAATGAAAGGGAGAGAGGGAAAAGAATATGCTTTAGGTCCCACTCATGAAGAAATTGTTTCGCCTTTAGCTAAAAAGTTCGTTTTTTCCTATAAAGATCTGCCATTTTATCTTTTCCAGATCCAGACAAAGTTCCGCGACGAGCTCCGCGTTAAATCCGGTTTAATGAGAACCAGAGAGTTTTTAATGAAAGATTTATACTCTTTTCATGCGAGCCAGGAAGACTTGAATGATTACTATGAAAAGGTTTATGAAAGATACATCAATATTTTTACTGAGTGCGGAATAAGAAAAAACAAGCTAATGGATAAAATTACTTATCCAACGCTGGCATCGGGCGGCACTTTTTCCAGATATTCCCATGAGTTCCAAACAGTAACGGAATCAGGCGAAGATACAATTTTTATTTGCAAGAAATGCTATATTGCAATTAATAAAGAAATAAAAAACGAAATCAAAGCTTGTCCAAATAGCCCCTGTGATTCTAAAGAATTTGAAGAACGAAAAGCAGTTGAGGTTGGTAATATTTTTAAATTAGGAACTAGTTTTTCTTTACCCTTTAATTTAAAATTCAGGGATAAAGACGGTAAAGAAAAACCAGTATTTATGGGATGTTACGGAATAGGTCTGGGAAGGTTAATGGCGGCTATAGTTGAAATCAACCACGACCAAGAAGGAATTGTTTGGCCGGAAGCTGTGGCGCCATTTCAAGTTCATCTCATTGGAATTTCTGGGAAAAATAGCAGGGAGGCCGAAAAAGTAAAAAAGACCGCTGAGGAAATATTCCAAAATTTACAAAAGAACGAAATCGAAGTATTATATGACGATAGAGAAGAAAAAACACCAGGGGAAAAATTCGTTGAAGCTGATTTAATTGGAATACCGATCAGGGTGGTAGTGAGCGAAAGAACTTTATCTGAAAACAGCGTGGAGATAAAAAAGAGAAACGAAAAAGGTGAGAAATTAGAAAAGATAGAAAATCTGCTAAAATTTTTAAAATCAGACTTAAAATATTAATTTGAACACTACTAATTTATTTTTTTTAAATTTCGACACTAAGATTTTAAAAAGAATTCTGCACTATCTTTCAAAAGATATTGCTATTGATTTAGGGACAGCCAACTCCCGTGTCTATGTCAGAGGGGAAGGAATAGTTATTCAAGAGCCTTCAGTTGTAGCAGTTAACCAAAAGACTGGTCAGATTTTAGCTATTGGGGATGAAGCTAAAAAAATGGTAGGAAGAACTCCAGCTTATATTGTGGCGAATAGACCTTTGGTTAATGGCGTTGTTTCTGATTTTGAAGTCACTGAGCAGATGCTCAGATATTTTATTGAGAAGGTTAAAAAAAGATTTATTTTGGGGCCGGGCCCAAGGGTAATCGTGGCTATCCCTTGCGGCGTGACGGAAGTAGAGAAAAAGGCGGTTGAAGACGCCACTAAAAATGCCGGTGCCAGGGAAGTTTTCTTGATTGAGGAACCCATGGCAGCAGCTATTGGAGCAAGGTTGCCAGTCCAGGATCCAAACGGAAACTTTATTGTTTGTATTGGAGGAGGAACAACCGAAGTGGCAGTTATTTCTTTAGGAGGCATTGTTTTATCTAAAAGCTTAAGGATAGCCGGAGATAAGCTTAATCAAGATATAATAGATTTTAGTCAGGAAGAATATAGGCTATTAATTGGAGAAAGAACAGCAGAGGAAATTAAAATTGGAATTGGTTCAGTTTATCCCATAAGGGAAAAGAAAGAAATGCCGCTTAGGGGTAGGAATTTAGTAACTGGCCTGCCAGAGGAAATAATGGTTACAGATGACGAAATAAGGAAAGCCATGGAAAAGTCAATAAAACAAATTGTAAACGCCATAAAAAATATGGTTGAGGTAACCCCTCCTGAATTACTGGCTGATGTTATGACAAAAGGAATTTATTTAGCTGGCGGCGGAGCCCTTCTGCGTGGATTAAGCACTTTAATCACAAAAGAGATGAAGATTCCAGCCAAAATCGTTGACGATCCAATGACAGCAGTGGTTAGGGGCGGGGGAATAGTTTTGGAGAATATTGATACTTTAGAAGAAGTCTTGGCTAAAACAGAATACATTGGCCCCCCAAAATAGAAATTATAAAATTTATGATAAGCACAAAAGAAGTTAAACATATTTCTAAATTAGCCAGATTAGGACTGGTCCCAAAAGAGATAGAAAAAATGCAAAAAGACCTCTCTCTGGTTTTGGATTATTTTAATCTATTGAAAGGAGTTGATGTCTCAAAAGTTGAGCCGACTTCCCATTCTATATCGAAATCAGGAGTTTTCGGTCGTGAAGATAATGCAAAGAAAAAAAACTTGGAGGAAGCTGATAAATTAATAGATGCAGCTCCGGAAAAAGAAGAAAGATATATAAAAGTTAAAGAGATTCTTTAGTTAAAGATATGGAGATTTCTGACTTAACAATTCAAAAAGCACACCAAGGTTTAATTACAAAAGAATTTTCCGCCACTGAATTAAATAAATCATTTTTAGGAAGAATTGAAAAATTGGATAAAGATCTCCATTCTTTTTTAACAGTAACTGAAAATTTAGCTCTTTTAAAAGCTAAAGAAATTGATGCTTTAATATCAGCTGGCCGAGAAATACCGACTTTAGCTGGAATTCCTTTGGCTGTGAAAGATAATATTCTTGTGGAAGGGGTAAAATGCACTGCTGGTTCTAAAATTTTAGAAGATTATATAGCTCCTTATGATGCTACCTGCATTAAAAGATTAAAAAGGCAAGGAGTAGCAATTTTGGGAAAAACTAATTTAGACGAGTTTGCGATGGGTTCTTCTGGTGAAAATTCGGCCTATTTCATTACCAGGAACCCTCACGATTTAGAAAGAGTTCCAGGTGGTTCTTCTGCGGGTTCAGCGGCGGCCGTAGCAGCTGATCTTACGATTTTTGCCTTAGGGTCTGATACTTGTGGTTCAATCCGCCAACCAGCTTCTTTTTGCGGAGTCGTGGGTTTTAAACCGACTTATGGAGCAGTTTCTCGTTATGGTTTAATAGCCATGGCTTCTTCTTTAGACCAAATTGGGCCAATCGCAAAAACAGTGAAAGACGCAGAAATAGTATTTAATCTGATTTCTGGCAAGGATGAAATGGATTCTACTAGTGTAGAGAAAGAAGAAAGAGGGGAATGGGAATTGAAAATTAAAGATTTAAAAATAGGAATGCCAAAAGAATATTTTGCCAAAGGCATCGATCCTGAAGTAGAAAAAATAGTAAGGTCAGTAATTAAAAAATATGAAGATTTGGGAGCCAATATTGTAGAAGTAAGTCTTCCTTACAGCACAGACCATTCTCTGGCGACTTATTATATTATTATGCCTTCTGAAGTTTCAGCTAATCTGGCCAGATATGATGGAATAAAATACGGCCATTTCTCAAAAACAGCTAAAGATCTATTTGATTTTTATTTAAAATCAAGAAGAGAAGGATTTGGCCAGGAAACTAGGAGAAGGATTATGCTTGGTACCTATACTTTATCGGCAGGATATTATGATGCTTATTATTTAAGAGCCCAGAAAATAAGAACTTTGATAAAAGAAGATTTTGATAAAGCATTTCAGAAGGTTGACGTTTTAATTACTCCAGTTTCGCCAACCCCGGCTTTTAAAATAGGAGAGAAGATGGCAGATCCTTTATCCATGTATCTTTCAGATATTTATATGGGTGCAGTGAATCTGGCGGGATTACCAGCTATTTCCATACCCTGCGGCAAGATCGGAAAATTACCGGTTAATTTCCAAATAATCGGGAATAAATTTGAAGAAAATAAAATTTTTGAAGTAGGACAATTTTTTGAGAATTTATGACAACAGAAAATTTTCAAAATCAAATTTCATATTTAATATGGAAATTTTCTCCCCACCCCCATGTTTTTGTAAAAATTATATTTTTGCTCTTTGCCTTATTTTTCTTTTTGGTTATAATTTATTTTTTAAAAAAGACAACTTGGTTTGAAAGGATTTTTCTTCAGGATTTTATAGAATATTTTACTTTTAAATCTTATGGAGCGCCAAAAAGCAGTGAAGCTTGGAAAAAAATTATTAAAAGATTGGAAACAGGAAGCGAGGATGAATTAAAATTGGCTATTATTGAAGCCGAGGATCTTTTAAATGAAGCTTTAGCCAGTATAGGATACAAAAAAGAGGAATCATTGGGGGAGAAATTAGACGAAATAACTCCAGACATTATTCCAAACTTGGAAGAAGTCAATGAAAGCCATAAAGTACGAAACAATATTATCCATGACCCTGACTACAGATTAAGTTTGGAAGAAGCGAAAAAAAACTTAGAAACCTATGGAAGGGCCATAAAATCAGTAGAATCTTTTTAGAGGATTTTGGGCTTGACCCCGCACTAATTTTGCTTTTCCAATTGTATCGTATTTTAATCATTACAGAATTAGATTAAATTATCGCAGCGCACTTAATACGAATAGTATTGTCCGCCTTTGGCGGACTGAGCTATTCGCTCATCGTGCGCTGCAAGGAATGTTATGGCAAAATTAGTGCGGGGTTGACTTAATTCTTATTTCCTGTTAAAATTTTAATTACCCTTCTGTTAATAAATTTTTCTAACAAGGTAAAATAGCGGGGTGGACCAGTAGTAGGTCGCCAGTCTCATAAGCTGGAAGCCTAGGTGCAATTCCTAGCCCCGCAACAAGAGAGTTTGGTCTGGGCCGGCGTAGCTCAGTGGGTGTAAGACAACTGCTTGTCTTACACGGGTGATTTAGTTGAGCGTCCCTGCGAGGCGTTAAAAATCACCCCGGAAGAGCATTCGTTTTTCACCCCCACACCAAATTCGGCCAGAGTAGCTCAGTGGTAGAGCATTCGTTTCATAAGCGAGAGGTCGCTTGCCCGCCAAAAATTTTTGGCTGCGTAGCTCAGTGGTAGAGCGAACGTTTCATAAGCGTTGGGTCAGAGGTTCAAATCCTCTCGCAGCCATAATTAGAAATTTAGGCGGGTGAAGGTTCGACCCCCACCTCTGGCACAATAATTATGGTGTGGGGGCGAGTAAGCGCTAGGTCGTCGGCCCGCCCTGTTAAATCCCGCAAAGCGGGAATTTCCCAAAAGAGAAATTATTTAACAGGGTGAAAATCCGACCGCCGGCATTTGTGGACCCATAGTGTAGCCTGGTCTAACACGTCTCCCTGTCACGGAGAAGATCAGGGGTTCAAATCCCCTTGGGTCCGCCACGTAATAAATTTTTTAAAGAAAAATTTAAACGCGGCTGGAACGTGTAATTCCTGAAAAAGGAATTATTATGTCCCGCAAAAGGTATTGACATATGTCTTTTAAGATGATATAAATAATAAACATGAAATATAATTATCAAACAATTTGTAACAATTTAATAAAGGGGTTGCCATCCAGAATAAAGGACGTTATTGAGCAGCGTTTTGGTCTCAAAAATAACGAAAGAAAGACTTTAGAAGAAATTGGAAAAGCTTATGGTATAACCCGAGAAAGAGTAAGGCAGATAGAAGAAGCGGGTTTTGCCAAATTAAGGCCAAGACTTGAAGAACATCAAGAAGTTTTAAATTATTTCCAGGAGCAGATAAAGTTAGCGGGTAATTTAAGAAAAGAGGATGTATTACTCGAATCATTGGGTGGATTAAAATCCCAAAATCAGGCCTTTTTCTTTTTGAATTTGGGTGGTAATTTTAAAAAATTATATCAGACAAAAGATTTTTATTCTCTTTGGACAACTGATGAAAATTCAGTAAAATTTGCCAAAGAAGCCATAGATTTTTTGATTAAGAGATTTTCGGAACTAAAGAAACCCCTAACATTTGAAGAAGTCAAAAAAGAGGTTAATTCTCACTTTGAAAAAAAGTTAACTTCCGAATCCCTGCAGTCTTTGTTTGAAATTTCAAAACAGATTAAGGTTGGAGTTGATGGAAAATATGGTTTAAAAGATTGGTCAGAAATTAATCCAAGGGGAGTAAAAGATAAAGCTTATTTGATATTAAAGAGAGAAAAGAAACCCCTCCACTTTACTGAAGTTACCAAATTAATTAATAGTTCGGAATTTGGAAAGATTCTGCACGAAAAAGCCCTTACCCAGACCGTTCATAATGAATTAATAAAAGATTCCAGATTTGTTTTGGTTGGAAGAGGGCTTTATGCTTTGGGAGAGTGGGGATATCAGCCAGGTCAGGTAAAGGATGTAATTTTGAATGTTTTGAAAGAATCGCAAAAACCCTTAGCCAGGAAAGAGATACTTGATAAAGTTTTAAAACAAAGAATAGTAAAATCCAACACTGTTTTTCTAAACTTAAACAATAAGAAATACTTTTTTAAGAATCCCGACGGAAAATATCAAGTTAGAGAAGCCTAAAAATGCAATTTTTTGAAAACGCAATTTTTACTTTAATTGTATTTATTTCTTTCTTTTTTTTGGTCTTTTTTTATTTATGCTATGCCTGGTCGGTAATGCATAAGAGAAAAGAAAGAATTACTATCGCTATCGTCCTCCCTTTTCTTGTTGGTTTTAAAATCCTAGCTATAGGCCTAGTCGTTTTGTTTTTGGTTTCTTTAATACTCCCGGTTTTAGTTAATTATATACCGGCTCTTAGAAATTTTTTCCCTATTTAATATGACTTCTTTAATTTTTGAATTTTTAAAGGCTTGGTGGTGGTTTATACTTCCAGTTATTCTTTATTTTCCAACCCGATATCTTTATTTGTGGTGGGTAAATTGGGAGCTTTGGAACAAGAAAAAGAAATGGATTTTAATTGAAGTTATACCGCCAAAAGAAATTTTGAAACCCTTCAGGGCAATGGAGACTATCTATTCTGTTATGTGGGGAGTTTATGATAGCTGTAATTGGAGAGAAGCAAATTGTGAAGGTCAACTGCCAAAGGCCCCACACTGGTTTTCTTGCGAGATAGTGGGGATTGGTGGAGAGATTCATTTTTATTTAAGGATTTTAGATGTTTGGCGCGATTTGGCCGAATCAACAATTTATTCCCAGTATCCGGATGCTGAAATTAAGGTAGTTGATGATTATACAAAAAACGTTCCCCAAGATGTTCCGAATAAAGAGTGGGATCTTTATGGAGAGGACTACTCTTTGTTTAGAGAAGATTCTTATCCGATAAATACTTATTCAAAGTTTTTTGAAGAAAAACCGGAAGCGGTAAAAGAAGAAAAAAGACTGGATCCTATCACTAATATTTTGGAATCTTATTCAAAATTAAAACCAACTGAACAATTTTGGCTTCAAATTAATATTGCTCCAATTCTTAATAAAGATATTCCTTGGATAACTAACGGGAGGAAGCTGGCTGATAAGATAGCCAGAAGAAAAGAGCTCTCAAGTCCGCCACTTTTCAGATGGCTGGTGAAATTAATCAGCGATCTAGAAGACCTTTTCTTTAGAGGGATACCGTTATCAGAAGAAGCAGAAGAGGAAAAGAAATCCGAAGAAATTATTCCTCCTGAAATGAAATTGACTCCGGGTGAAAGAGAGGTTTTGGCCGGAATTGAAACTAAAATTTCTAAACTCGGTTATAAAGTTTGGATAAGGGGAATATACCTTTTTAAAAAAGACGGAGCTCGTACTCTTGGTGCCAGTAAAATGGCAAAATCTTATTTTAATCAATTTTCGACCTCAAACATGAACGCTATTGTTTATTGGGGCCCGACAAGGAGTAAGATTCATTATTGGTTTAGAGAAAGAAGGTTATTTATGAGAAAAAGAAAGCAGTTCAGGGATTATGTTGAAAGAATACCTTCATATTTCCCTTGGAATTTTGAAGGAAAAATCCCTTTTTTTCATCGGTTAATACGTTATCCTCCAAGCCCGGGGATCAGGGGAACGATTATTTTGAATTCCGAAGAATTAGCTACTATTTATCATTTCCCGTCAAAAATTACTATTCCTTCTATGTCCTATGTGGAAGCTAAAAAAGCTGGTCCCCCCGCTAGTCTTCCGATAGAAGAAGTAGAGCTTCCTGTGGAAGAAATAAAGGAAGAATAAATATGCCAAATAACAATAATAATATAATTTTTCTCGGCGAGACAACTTTTAGAAACGAAAGGAAAAAATTTGGGGTAAAACTCGACGACAGACGTCGGCATATTTATGTTGTTGGTAAAACAGGGATGGGGAAGACCGCTCTTTTGGAAAATATGGTTATTCAGGATATTATGGCTGGTCGAGGAGTGGGTTTTGTTGATCCTCATGGGGAAGCGGCAGAAAGTTTGCTGGATTTTATACCTTCTAACAGAGTCAATGACGTTGTTTATTTTAACCCTGCCGATGTAGAATATCCAATTGCTTTCAATGTGATGGAGAGCGTTGGTTTTACGCAGAGGCACTTGGTAGCTTCGGGACTGATGGGAGTTTTCAAGAAAATCTGGCCGGACGTTTGGTCAGCCAGAATGGAATATATTTTAAACAATTCAATTTTGGCGCTTTTGGAGTATCCGAATTCTACCTTGCTTGGGATAAATAGAATGTTGGCTGACGTTGAATACAGAAAAAAAGTGGTGGAAAAAATTACTGACCCTGTGGTCAAGTCTTTTTGGGTTACCGAATATGCCAGATACACCCAAAGGTATGAAATTGAGGCAACTGCCGCCATTCAGAATAAAGTCGGACAATTTATTTCCAACCCTTTGATTAGGAATATTATCGGCCAGGTAAGCTCAACTATTGATATGCGAAAGATTATGGATGAAGGTAAAATATTAATTTTGAACCTATCAAAAGGAAGAATCGGAGAGGACAATTCCATGCTCTTAGGGGCGCTTTTAATAACAAAAATACAATTGGCGGCCATGTCCCGGGTGAATATATTAGAAGAAAAGAGGAGAGATTTTTTCTTATATGTTGATGAGTTCCAGAATTTCGCCACTGAATCTTTTGTTAATATTCTATCTGAAGCCAGGAAATACAGGTTAGGCCTCGTTCTCGGGCACCAATATATCACTCAGATGGAGGAAGAAGTAAGAGATGCTGTTTTCGGAAACGTTGGAACAATTATGTGTTTTCGGGTTGGAGCCGAAGACGCTGAATTTTTAGAAAGAGAATTTTCTCCTGAGTTTACTGCTGAAGATTTGGTTAATTCAGCAAAATACAATATTTATTTAAAATTAATGATTGATGGATTAGCAAGCAGCCCTTTTTCTGCCCAAACTTTGCCTCCGACAGAAAAACCACCAAAATCAAATAAAGAAAAAATTATTAAAGTTTCAAGAGAGAGATACGGAACTTCAAGAAAAGTAGTTGAGGACAAAATAGCCCGCTGGTCAAAAGTTTTAGAAGTGCCAAAAGTTTTCATTCCCCAGTCGCAGCCGACACAAGCTTTATATGATGCTAAATGTTCTTCATGTAACAAATGGACAAAAGTCATCTTTCCTCCTGATGGAGTAAGGCCAGTATATTGCAAGACTTGCTTAGGCAAAATAAAAAAACAGAAAAATAATACTATTATTAAAGAATCGGAAAGCCAAAATACTAATCAAAGAATTACTCCAGACCCATCTCAAAACAGAGCCATTTCTTTAAATGAAGCGTTTAAGGCTGAGCCAACACCATTTTCTAATTCTAAAAAAATAAAAAAGCCGATTAACTTGGGAGAATTAAGAGAAGCTATAGAAAAATCTTTAAATAATAAAAACAACGAAGAAAAAAAAGGTGAAAACACTAAAGGACTTTAATTTTAAAAATAAAAGAGTTTTAGTGAGATGCGATTTCAATGTCCCCCTAAGCGAAAAAGGGGACATTTTAGATGACTTCAGGATTCAAAAGACTCTACCCACGATCAATTATTTAACTCAAAAGGAAGCGAAAATAATTTTAATGAGCCATCTGGACGATCCAGAGGGAAAAGTTGTGGAAACCCTGAGATTAACTAATGTCCAAAAGAGGTTAGAAGAATTATTAGGAAAATCTGTTATAAAACCAGAAGATTGCATAGGAGAAGATATAAAAGAAAAAACATTAAAAATTAAAGACGAAATTATTTTATTGGAAAACCTAAGATTCCATAAGGAGGAAGAAGAAGGAGATTTGAATTTTGCTAAAGAACTATCAAAGTTAGGAGATATTTATATAAACGAGGCTTTTAGTGTTTGTCATAGGTCCCATGCTTCAATAGTCGGGATAACAAAATATTTACCGTGCGGAGCCGGATTGATATTAGAGCAAGAAATTGAATATCTTAGGAAAATTTTCGAAAATCCTAAAAGACCAATGCTAGCAATTATCGGAGGAAAAAAAGTAGAAACTAAGGCGAAATTTATAAATAGAATTTCAGAAATCTGCGATCAGGTTTTAATCAGCGGTTTAATTGAAAAAGAAATCGAAGAAAAGAAAATCGAGATTAAGAATCCAGAAAAGATTATAAAACCTCTGGATTCTTTAGAGGGAGGTTTGGATATAGGTCCAAAAACCATAAAGCTATTCAGAGAAAAGATAATAGAAGCTGAAACGATAATATGGAATGGGCCCTTGGGTAAAATTGAAGAAAAAGCATTTAAAAAGGGAACGGAAGAGATTGCCAGAGCAATTATTGATAGCAAAGTTTTTTCTATTGCTGGTGGTGGAGAAACTGTTGAGTTTATTAAAGGTCTTAAATTAGTTGATAAATTTTCCCATATTTCTACTGGCGGAGGCGCTATGTTGGTCTTTCTTTCAGGCGAAAAACTGCCAGGCGTTGAAGCTTTAGGATAAAAAATAGAGGAATTAGGAAAATTTGATGAGATGCCAAAGATTAAAAATCTTCAAAAAGTAGCTAACAGAATCCTAAAGGCTGTAAAAAACAAAGAAAAATTCATTATTTACGGAGATGCTGATTTAGACGGCGTAACTTCGGTTATTATACTAAAAGAAAGCATTAGAAATTTAGGCGGAGAAATTTCCGCTGTTTATTTTCCTGACAGAGAAACAGAAGGATATGGAATAACAAAAACAGGATTAGATTATTTGAAAGAATTTTCCCCAGCTTTATTTATTACCTTAGACCTTGGGATAGGAAATTTCGAAGAAGTAAAAATTGCCAAGAAATTAGGTTTTGAGGTGATTATCATTGATCACCATCAGATTTTGGGTAAGGTTCCTCAGGCTTCTGTTGTTGTCGATCCAAAACAAAAAAATGATAAGTATTCTTTTAAGGGCTTAGCAACGGTTGGAATAGTTTTCAAACTTTCAGAAATTCTATTAAAAGAAAAATTAACTCAAAAATTAAGAGATAATTTTCTTGAGTTAGTGGCTCTTGCAACTATTGCTGATTTGATGCCGCGAATTGAGGAAAACAATCTTTTTATAGAGGAAGGGTTGAATTCTTTAAGAAATACCTGGCGGCCTGGTTTAAAAGTTTATTTCTTTATTGATCCTCCTAAAAATTATAAAAATTTCCAGGAATTTACTCAAAAAGTAATCTCTTCTTTAAATGCTGCTGAAAAAAAAGACCATTTGAACGAAGCTTATCTTCTTTTAACGGAACAGAACGAAAGAAAAGCTAAAATAATGGCAGAAGAACTTTTTAAAAAAAGCCAGCAAAAACATTTAAGAATTAAGGAAATAGTCGGAGAAATAGAAGATAGAATTGTTAAAAAACCAAAAGAGGAGATAGTTTTTGAGGGAGGAAATGGTTGGCCTCTTGCGCTTTTGGGACCAGCCGCTTCAAGGATTTGTCAAAAATACCAAAAACCAACTTTTTTATTCAGAATTGACAAAAAAGAAAGCCAAGGAGCAGTTAGGGTTCCTTCAAGATTTGATAGTGTAAAATTGATGGCAAAATGCGCAAGACTTTTGGAAACTTATGGCGGACATGCTCTGGCCTCGGGTTTTAGAGTCAAAAATGAGCAATTGGAAAAATTCAAAAATTGTTTGATAAAAGAAGTAAGATAAAATATGAACCCCCACACCATAACGAGCTTTAGTTCATAGAAAAAATTTCGTGTGGGGAAAATAAAGGATAAAATAATAAATTTAAAGTACGAGTAAAAGTTTTAAGACTTCTCAAAAGTCTTAAAACATAAGCTCGTTTGGTGTGGGGGTGAAGAAAGTTATAATATTTGTTGATGGCGGCTCCCGTGGAAATCCTGGTCCTTCGGCAGTGGGCTTTGTTTTTTGCAATGAAAAAGGCCAGATTTTTAAGGAATATTCCGAATATTTGGGTGAAAACATTACCAATAATGAAGCCGAGTATAGAGGGGTTATTTTAGCCTTAAAAAAGTTTAAAGCTCTTTTCGGAAACAAGTTGGCTAAAAATACAGAAATCGAATTAAAATCAGACTCCGAGCTTTTAATTAATCAATTAAACGGAGAATATAAAATTTTAGATGAAAAAATACAACCTTTATTTTTGGAAACTTGGAATTTAAAAATTGATTTTAAAAAGATAAAATTTAAATTAATCTCGCGGGAAAAAAATCAAGAAGCCGATAGGCTGGCAAACCAAGCCCTGGACAGCAAAGACAAGGTTCAAAAACTGATTTAAATAAATTATTGATTTTTTGAAAACAAACCGAGCACATAAAAATTTATGTGCTCGGTGTCCTTAGTAAGTCCGTAAGCCGAATTCTGTTTTAAAGTGATTATTACTCTAGGTCAAACCTTACAGTTTGACTCAAGCGAACTACTTTTCACAAAAGTTTTCCATATTCGGATAACTTTTGGTTTGTTCTTGCACTCAATAAGGATTTAGCCGTTTCACCCGAGCACATAACAAGTTATGTGCTCGGCTCGCCCAGTCATTCGACTGGGCGCTTCGAGACTTTCGTCTCTCAGCGTCTCTGTTCGCACCTCGCACCTTACGGTGGATGGCTGTTAGCCACTATCTTTTTACCCCGCCCTCTATGCCCTGTGTTGATTTACATGGATGGAGAAACATAAGGCTTAGAGGGCGGGGGAGAGTTCGGACTTTCCTCCCGACTTTCTTTTCAGAAAGTTTAGGGCAATCACTCAACTTACTAGGACAGCTATATTTTAACAATTTTGGAGTCTTTGTCAATAGTAGAATAACGATTATAAGATTGGCAAAATTAAGATAAAATATTAAAATAGAGTATCAAAATGTTAAAAAGAATTTTAAATTCAAAATCTAAGACTGTTACTTTTGCCGCAATTTTGCTTGGAATTTCAGCTGTGATTAGCGGTATTTTAGGTTTGGTCAGCGACATAATTTTGGCTGGTAAATTCGGGATCAAAGCAGAATCAAATATCTATTTTGCTGCTTTCAGAATTCCTGATCTGGTCTACAACTTGTTGATCGTCGGGGGATTGGGGATTGCTTTCTTGCCGATATTTTCGGAATACTACTCAAAAGACAAGGAAGAGGCTTGGAAAATGACAAATTTAGTTTTGAATATTTTCTTATTTTTGCTTTTTTTGATTTCCCTAATTCTTTTTATTTTTACCCCCGTTCTTATCAGGTTTATTGCTCCCGGTTTTTCTCTGGAAGATAAAGCTAAGGTTGTATCTCTGACGAGAATTATGTTTTTGAGCCCAATTTTCTTTGGCTTATCATCTGTTTTTTCCGGAATTCTGCAGTATTTTAATCGTTTTCTTGTCTATTCAATTGCGCCAATATTGTATAATCTCGGCATAATTTTCGGCATGGTTGTTTTGGAGCCGAGATTCGGAGTTTTAGGATTGGGCTATGGTGTGATTATCGGTGCCTTTCTGCACTGGATAATTCAGATTCCGTCTGTAATAAATTCCGGCTTTTCTTATAAACCCATTTTCGATTTCAAATTCCCGGCAATAAAAAGAATTTTCTATTTGATGGTGCCGAGAGTTTTTGCCTTGGCTGGTCAGCAGATAAACCTGATGGTGATTACTGCTATTGCCTCGACTATTTCCGGTGGAATCGCCATCTTTAGTTTCTCTAATGCAATCTTCTCATTCCCCATAGGTATTATTGGTACCTCTTTTGCTATAGCTGTTTTTCCGACGCTTTCCCGGCACTGGGCAAACGGCCAGAAAAAAGATTTTTTTGATAATTTTTCCGTAACTTTCCGGCAGATTCTTTTTTTGGTTATTCCGGTTTCTCTTTTGATTTTTATTCTGAGAGCTCAAATAATTAGATTGGTTTACGGCACTTTTGGAGCGAATAAATTTGATTGGGGACCCACAAGACTGACTGCGGCCTCTTTGGGTATTTTTTCAATAGGTATTTTAGCTTCAGCTCTAATCCCTTTTATTTTCCGTGCTTTTTTCGCTCTTAAGGATACCAAAACTCCAACTCTGATCGCCATTTTCTCAATTATTTTGAACATTGTTTTAAGTTTCTTTTTTGTCAACATTTTAAAATTTTCCAATGTGTTTCAAAACTTTATTATTAATGTACTCAAGCTAAAAGGAATTGATAATATTTCAGTTGTTGGTCTATCTTTGGCCTATATTGTTGCAGCGATATTCCAGTTTCTTTTGTTGCTATTTTTTCTCTATAAAAAGGTTGGGGATTTAAGAGCTAAGGAAATTTATACTTCTCTTAAGAAGATTATTTTTAGCAGTATTATTTTAACAGTTTTTACTTACCTCAGTCTTTATATTGTAGCTATTTTCGTTGACACCCATACTGTTTTGGGAATTTTTAGTCAGACGGTTTTTGCTGCGGTTACTGGTGTGGTTTTCTACGTCTTACCCTCCCTTTATTTTAAATCGCCTGAGCTGAAAACAATTTATTCCTCAGTTTTAAAACAATTTCGTAAAGATGGAGAACATTAGAAATTTTACTATTATCGCCCACATTAATCATGGAAAATCAACTCTGGCTGACAGGTTTTTGGAATTAACTAAAACTATTGAAGAGAAAGAGATGAGGCCTCAGTTTCTTAATGTGATGGAGTTAGAAAGGGGAAAGGGAATAACCATTAAGATGCATCCGGTCCGCATGACCCATAACTTCAATCTTAAATCTTATATCTTAAATCTGATTGATACTCCGGGTCATGTAGATTTTTCTTACGAAGTTTCAAGATCTTTAGCAGCTGTTGAAGGAGCGGTTTTATTAGTGGATGCTACAAAAGGCATTCAGGCTCAAACCATTTATAATTTAGAATTGGCTAAAAAGCAAAACTTAATAATTTTGCCTGTTGTTAATAAAATTGACGTTCCAGAAGCCAGAACCGAAGAAACAAAAAAAGAGTTAAGCAAGCTTTTGGGGGTTCCAGAAGAAAATATTCGGGCGGTTTCGGCTAAAGAAGGCTTAAATACAAAAGAACTTTTAGAAGAGATAATTGAAAAAACACCTCCGCCCAAAATAGAGACAGAAAGCTCTTTCAAAGCCCTGATTTTTGATTCCCAGTTTGATTCTTTTAAAGGAATTATTGTTTTCGTAAGAGTTTTTTCCGGAAAAATTCGTTCTGGAGAAAAAATTTATTTGATTCATTCACAGATAGAAAGCGAAATAAAAGAAGTTGGTTTCTTTAATCCAAAATTTACCCCAGCTCAAGAATTAAAAGCAGGGGAGATTGGTTATATTGCCACTGGGATTAAAGAACCTGGAAAAGTTAAGGTAGGGGATACGATAGTAAGTTCAAAGCTCAAAATTCAAAATCCAAAATTAATTGAAAATGAAGCCTTGCCGGGCTACCAGGAGCCAAAACCGGTTGTTTTTGCCAGTTTATACCCTCAAGATTTAGGCGAGTTTGAAAACTTAAAAGATTCTCTTTCTAAATTAAAATTAAATGACCCGTCTTTTACTTTTGAACCAGAAATCAGGGAGGGTTTGGGCAGAGGATTTCGTTGCGGGTTTTTGGGCAACTTGCATATTGAAATAGTAACCGAAAGATTAAAAAATGAATTCGATCTGGAATTAGTGATTTCTACTCCCAGCGTAATTTATAATATTATTGATTTAAAAGACAAAGAAACTTTAATTTTCAATCCGGCTGATTGGCCGGAATCATTTAAAATAAAAGAAGTCCAGGAGCCCTGGGCAAGATTGGAAGTTTTAACTCCAACTATTTTTTTAGGCCAAACCTTGGAAATTTTGGAAAGTCTGGAAGGAAAGCAAGTAGAAACGAGGTATCTTAATCCGGAAAAAGTATTTTTAATTTATGAGGTTCCTCTGCGTGAAATAATTGCTGGATTTTTTGACAAATTGAAGGGTCAAACAAAAGGATTTGCTTCAATGAACTATGAGCTTTTGGGATACAAAAAAGGGGATTTGATAAAGTTAGAAATTCTTATTGCCGGGAAAAAGGAAGAAGCTTTTTCCAGAATCGTCCCAAGTTTCAAAGCTTTTGAAGAGGGGAAAAGAATAGTGACTAAACTAAAAGAGATTTTGCCTTCCCAGTTATTCTCGGTTCCTATTCAGGCTATAATTGGCGGAAAAATTATCGCCAGAGAAACCATGCGGGCCAAAGGTAGGGATGTTATTGCCCCTCTTTATGGAGGAGATTATACAAGGAAAAGGAAATTACTCGAACAGCAGAAAAAAGGGAAGCGAGAGCTTAAGGAAAAGGGAGAAATCAGAATTCCCCAAAAGGTGTTTTTGGAAATCTTCAGGAGTTAAAGTTGATTTATCTGAAATAATCTGTTAAGTTAGATATAGTTCAAAATAGTTCGTTGAAAATGGAGGTGATAATGTGCTTAAAAAGGAAATAACACCATTAAAGATTGATTGCAGGCATTGCGATACCAGGGGCGAAAGAGTGCTTGGGGAAGGCGTGACAAGAGGTAGATGTCCAAATTGTGATGGCAAAGGAACAATAGAATTAACCAAAAATGAAATAGCTATCTTGATTAGGTATCTAGAATTAAGAGAGGAAGGACTTAATGATGAAGATGCGCGATTTAGCATGGCTTGTGAGATGCTCAAAATTAAGGGCGGAATAATGAGCGATGATCCTCATTTGAGAGAGGCCCTTTCTAAAATTTCCGCTACGATCGATGATATTTCGATAAGCTATGTTTCAGAGTTACGAGACTTTCTAATAAAGAGATTGAAAGGATTGACGAAATAAATGGATTTATAAAAAACCAAATTCGGCTCAAAAGAGCCGTTTTTTATTAAAATCAAAAAAGCCCTTTTAGGCTTTTGACACTTCGACAAGCTCAGTGTCAACCCTGAGTGGAATCGAATGGGTTGACAAATTCATTAAATTTTCTATACTATTTAAAGAAGGAGGCAACTAAAGGTAAAACCATAACGAGGATTGTTACGATCGCCACGATTATTATCAATATTCTCCTGAATCTATTTTCTTTCATTATATTATGCTAACAAAATCAAGGAAAAATAAAAAGAGTTCAGGCCGGGAAATTATCTTTCCTATTTTTATAGCTGTTTTGGTTATTATAGGAATAGCTTTTTTGGTTTTTTCCAACTTAAAAATAAATCAGAGACGAAAGAGCCTTTTGTCTCAAATTGCTAAATTAGAAGAAGAAATCAAGACTCAGGAAAAAAAGAATGCCGAATTAAAAGCTGGAGTTTCTCAGGTTTTAGATCAAAATTACCTGGAACAGGAAGCTAGGGAAAAATTAGGTCTTAAGAAACCAGGCGAAGAAGTGGTTTCAGTCCAGCAGGCTGAGCCAGAGGAAATTAAGACGGAAGAGAAGAAAGAAGAAACTAAAAATCCATGGAATCCTAAAAATTGGTGGGAGTGGATAAAAAATAAACTGCGGGATTAGTATAGTGGTAGTACACTTCCTTCCCAAGGAAGGGGCGCCAGTTCGATCCTGGTATCCCGCTTAATTTTTTGCCCTATATCAAAAATTTAATTACTTAAATTTTTGATCGGGCACGACGAAACTTATAAAATAAATTTCGTATAGTGCCGATGTAGTTCAATAGTAGAGCAACTGTTTCGCGAAGTGGAACGTAGCCCCCACACCTTTTATGCTGGGATAGCTCAGTGGTAGAGCAACCCCGCCCTTTATGCCGATGTAGCTTAATGGTAAAGCAATGGTTTCGTAAACCATCGATGGCAGTTCGATTCTGCCCATCGGCTTGCTTAGAGGGCGGGGTAGGCCGTCGGTTCGATTCCGACCGCTGGCTCAGAAATTAAGGTGTGGGGGTAAAGTTGTCGGTTCAAATCCGACCGTCAGCTCAATATTAAGTTGTTGGCTTGCCCTGTATACCTCGCCTTCTAAGCTTTAGTTATTTTTAGTAAAAATCAAGTTGCAAGCATAGAGGGTGGGGTTATTTGGAGTTCAAATCCGAAGAGTTACTCTTTTAATTTACAAAATTTTTGCTAAAATAGACCCAGGTAGAAGAATTTTGACAAAGGTTTTCTTTTAGAAAACCTTAATATTGCTTAGCGAGTCAAAATTTCTCTACTGGGTAGAGATACAAATGTCTGAAACAGCTCAAAAATTAATAGAATTAGAAAAAAGGTTCCATCAGTTGATGGACTGTCTTTGACTTAGATAATAAGAAAAAAAGACTTGAAGAATTGCAAAAAAGGGCCCAAAATCCTGATTTTTGGCACGATCCTCAAGAGGCAGCTAAGATTAATCAAGAAATAGCTTATCTGGAGGAAAAAGTATTAAAAATTGATGAATTAGAGAAAGAAGTAGGGGAATTAAAAACGGTTCAGGACGATAAATTTGAGAAAGGAATTCAGGGATTGGAAAAAAAGATTAGGTCAGAAGAATTGGAAATTTTTCTTTCAGGCAAATACGATAAGGGAAACGCAATTTTAGAGATTTTTTCTGGAGCTGGTGGACAAGATGCCCAGGACTGGGTAACAATGCTGCTTAGAATGTATGAGAGATACTGCACAAGAAAAGGATACAAAACCCAGATACTTTCTCAGTCTTTTGGCGAAGGCGGCGGACCGGAAGGTAGAATAGGAACGAAATCAGTAACTTTAGAAATCAAGGGAAACTTGGCTTATGGTTTTTTGAAAAAAGAAACGGGGGTCCATAGATTAGTCAGGATTTCGCCTTTTTCAACCAAAAAACTACGCCACACTTCTTTCGCCTTAGTTGAAGTTTTGCCTGATATTCCTTTACCCGCCAAAATTTCTGGAGAAAATTCAGGCGGGCGAGAAAATTCGGAAATTAAAATCAATCAGAGTGATTTAAAATTAGAAACATTTAAGTCTTCAGGGCCTGGTGGTCAATATGTCAATAAAACTGAATCAGCAGTAAGAATGATTCATCTGCCAACCGGTATTAATGTTTCCTGCCAAAGTGAAAGATCGCAAGCCCAGAACAGGGAGAAAGCAATGAAGATTTTATACGCCAAGATTTATCAGTTGGAAGAAGAAAAAACAAAAA